>JANOAJ010000094.1:0-15046 GCA_031411035.1 Sphingomonadales bacterium | reverse complement strand
TCCTGATGGACCGGCTGATGGCCGGCGTGGGCTTATCCGGCCGGGCCTTCATTCCGCTGCTGTCCTCCTTTGCCTGTGCGATCCCCGGCATCATGGCCACGCGGACAATCGAAGACCCCAAGGACCGGCTGACCACGATCCTGATTGCCCCGCTGATGACCTGTTCGGCACGCCTGCCCGTTTATACCGTCATCATCGGCGCGTTCATCCCGCCTCTCGCCGTTGGTCCGGGGATCGGTTTGCAAGGGCTGGTTCTGTTTGGCCTCTATCTTTCCGGCATTATCGGCGCGCTGGTGGCGGCTTTGGTGCTGCGCCGCACCGTGACCAAGGGCAAGGGCATGGGATTCCTGATGGAAATGCCGCGGTACCAACTGCCCATGCTGTCCGGCCTGATGCTCGGGCTGTGGCAGCGGGCGTGGATTTTCCTGAAACGGGCCGGCACGATCATCCTGACCTCCACCATCATCCTGTGGGCCCTGCTCAGCTTTCCGCAGACTGATCCCCGATCGGGCATCAGCCAGATCGACTATTCGGTGGCCGGGCGGATTGCCAACGGGCTCGCTGTGGTTGTGCAGCCGATCGGTTTCAACCGCGATATTGCACTGGCACTGATCCCGGCAATGGCCGCGCGCGAAGTGGCGGTATCAGCGCTGGCCACGGTTTATGCCATTGATGACGGCAATGAAGTGCGCCGCGATCAATCACTGGGCACGCGCCTCAAGGGAAGCTGGCCTCTGCCCACGGCGCTTGCCTTCCTGGCCTGGTTCGTGTTCGCGCCGCAGTGCATTTCCACGATTGCCGTTGTCCGGCGCGAGACGAACGGGTGGAAATGGCCGCTGTTTATGGTGGCCTATCTCTTCGCGCTGGCATATGTGGCGGCGGGAGCCACATTCTGGCTGGCAACATATCTGGGTTTGTGAGGGGACATCATGGCGGGCAGCGTCAACAAGGTCATTCTGGTCGGCAATCTGGGCAAGGATCCCGAAGCGCGCAGCATGGGCAGCGGCGGGGAAGTGGTTAGCTTCAGCCTCGCCACGTCAGAAAGCTGGAGCGACAAGCAATCGGGCGAGCGCAAGGAAAAGACCGAGTGGCACAATGTGGTGATTTTCAACGAAAATCTGGGCCGCATTGCCAAGCAGTATCTGCGCAAGGGCTCCAGCGTCTATCTCGAAGGGCAGCTTCAGACCCGCAAATGGACGGACCGTGACAATAATGACCGCTACACCACCGAAGTGGTGCTGCAGCGCTTTCGTGGCGAACTGACTCTGCTGGGCGGCCGCGAAGGCGGCGGAGCCGGTGGCGGTGGCGGTGGTGCCAAGGGCGGCGGCAATTGGGGCGGTGGCAGTTCCGGCGGCGGCTCTGGCGGCGGTCGCGATGACTGGGGCGGCGATGGCGGCGCAAGCCAGTTCGGCGGCGGCGGCGGCACCCCCCGTGGCGGCGGCAGCGCGTTCGACAGCGATCTGGACGACGACGTTCCGTTCTAGGAAATCGTCGCCCCGGCCCTTCGCCGGGGCGACGTGATTCCCTAAACCACTTCCCCCGCCGCGCGCGCGCGGTCCAGCAGGCTGGCTTCGGCGGCGGGCAAGGCGCGGTACGCCAGGGCAAGCAGCGTGATCGAGATCGGGGCCGCGACCAGCACCGAAAGGATGCCGGTCGAAAGGCTGCCCGTCATGTGCGATACCTGCCCCGCCATATAGGGCCCGAGCGACAGCCCGACCAAAGTGGTGGCAATGAAGAACGTGGCCGTTGCCGTGCCGCGCATCCGGGGCAAAACCAGATCCTGTGATGTGGCCGCCGTGCCGCCCAGTGCCGCACTGGTGAACACCGCCGCGCCGAAGTGAAAGACGAAAAACAGCGTCGGGCTTGTCGTGGTGAAGGCCAGAACAAAGGGCAGGGCCGCCAGAATCGGGGCCATGATCACCACGATCAGCCGTCCGGCCGGATTGGTCTTGCGCAACCGGTCCGCCAGTTGCCCGCCAACAATCACGCCGATAAATCCCGCAAGCGCGCCAGGGCCGCCGACCCAGAAGCCCGCTTCGCTTTTGCTGACGCCCAGGACCCGTTCGGCATAAGGCGCGGCCCAGAAGCTGACGGCATAGCTTTGAAACGCGATCAGCCCATAACCAAGCGTTGTCAGGAGAAACGCGGGCGTGCCCCAGATCAGCGCAAAAGCAGGCGGATCCCGGTGGCGCAATGCGCCGGCCCAGGAAAACACGGCATACACCCCCAACCCCACGGCCAGCCATTGCGCCGTGCTGCCTGTCAGGCGGATCAGCGTATAGATACCGAGCCCGATCACCAGCCCGCCGACCAGATTGGTGATCAGCGATGTGCGGCCGTGGCGCGCTGCCGTAATCAGCGTCAGCGGCGGAATGATCGTCGCCAGTTCGCCCAAAAATTCGCGGAACGGCGATTCGGGTGGCGGCGTGTAGATACCGTCTGCCTGCCCCCGGATCGGTTCGCGCAGGGTTGATACCCAGGTGGCGAGCAAAAGCCCCGGAATCCCCACGGCCATGAAGGCGGCCTGCCAGCCGGCCAGCCCCAGCGGCGCACCGCCCTGCGGCCATGTGGCGTTCCAGCGTTCCACCACCTGTCCGCCAATCAGCAGCGAGATGCCGCCGCCCAGATAGAGGCCGGAGGAATAAATGGCGAGCGCGGTGGCGCGCTTTTCCTTGGGAAACCAGTCAGACAGCAGCGAATAGGCCGACGGGCTGGCAGTGGCTTCGCCAATGCCCACACCAATCCGCGCCCCGGCCAGCATCGCGCCATTTTTCGCAAAACCGGACATGGCGGTCATCACTGACCACAGCCCCAGCCCGAAGGTCAGCAGCCTTGTGCGGTTCCAGCCATCTGCGAGCTTGCCCAGCGGAATGCCGAACAGCGAATAGAACACCCCGAACGCCGTGCCATAAAGAAAGCCCAGATCACCATCGGTAAGATTCAGATCGCGCTTGATGTCATTGGCAAGGATCGAAATGATCTGCCGGTCAACAAAGTTCAGGACATAGACCAGAACCAGCACACACAAGACATACCAGGCATAGGGGCTGCCCGCCTGGGGCCGTTCCGGCGCTGCTTCCACGTCAATCCCTCCCACTGATACTCTTTGCCTATGGCTAGCAGAGCCGCCGGGCTTGGCAAGGGCGGCATTTCGGGCGATGAGCATCCTTCATGCACAGCCTGCCCCTTTTTGTCCGGCTTCAGGACCGCCCGGTGATCCTGCTGGGGGATGGTGACGCCGCCGCTGCGAAGCGCCGCGCGCTGGAACGGGCCGGGGCCAGGATTGTGGGGGAAGACGCGCAGGCCGCGCTCGCCATTGTCGCCATTGCGGACGACGCGGAAGCCCTGGCCGCCATTGCCCGGCTGAAGGCGCGTGGCATATTGGTCAACGCCGTGGATCGCTCCGCCCAGTGCGATTTCACCCTGCCCGCGATCATCGACCGGGATCCGGTGCTGATCGCGATCGGCACCGGCGGCGCTTCGGCGGGTCTGGCAAAAGCGATCCGCCAGCGGCTGGAGCCGCTGTTGCCGCCATCACTTGGGGCATTGGCCGAAGGGTTGAAAGCCGCGCGCGGTGGCATCCGCGCGCGCTGGCCCGGTGCCCCGGATCGGCGGCGCGCGATTGATGCCGCGCTTGATCCCGGCGGACCGCTTGATCCGCTGCGCACATTTCGCCCCGATGCGCTGGACGCCTGGCTGACCGGGGCAGCGGCGCATGGCCCGGACAGGATCATCACTCTCACCATCACCAGCGATGATCCTGACCAGTTGACGCTGGCGCAGGCGCGCTTGCTTGGTCAGGCAGACACCCTCTATCATGCGCCGATGATTGCCCCTGCCATCCTTGCCCGCGCCCGCGCCGATGCCGCGCAGGTGGCGTGCGACGGCGCGGTGCCGGATCCGCCGCCACCGGGGTTGACGCTTCACCTGATCCGGGCGGGCCTCCCATGAACCGCGCCTTTGTGTTTGATGCGGGCACCGCCGACGAACTGCCCTTTGCCAAGGGGGCAGCGCAGTTTGGCACGGCGGAGCTGGTCTGGCTTCATCTCGACGGGCGCGAGGAAGAGGCGCAGCGCTGGGTCGCGGCGCAGGACGCGATTCCCGATATCGTCAAATCCGCGCTGTTTGCGGCTGAAACCCGTCCGCGCAGCGATGTGATCGGTGCAGGCGCGCTCGTCAATCTGCGCGGCCTTGGCAAAACGCCCGAAGATGATCCCGATGATCTCGTCTCAATCCGCTTCTGGGTGGAAAAGGGCCGGGTGATCACCATCGGGCTGCACACCTCGCTCGCGTTCGACAAAGTGCTGGCGCAGTTTCTCGATTGCCGGATCCTTGATCCGGGCGATCTGCTGACGGCCTTTGCGATCACCATCACCGAAGAACTGGATCCCGATGTCGCGCGGCTGGGCGATGAACTGGATGACATCGAATCCAAGCTGGAAACCAAGGGGCTGTACGCGATGCGCCGCCGGGTGAGCGCGATCCGCTCTTCCGCCATCGGCTATCGCCGCTTTGTTTCGCCCCAGCGGGCGGCGCTCGAGCGGCTCGCCACCACCCCGATCTTCTGTCTGGAAGAAGCCGACCGGATGCACCTGCGCGAAGCCAGCGACCGGTTCGCCCGGATGGCGGAGGAACTCGAAGCGGTGCGCGAACGCGCCGCCATCGTCCATGAAGAACTGACAGACCTGCGCGCCGAACAGATGGATGGCCGCGCGCTGCTGCTCTCCATCGTGGCGCTGGTGTTCCTGCCTTTGACCTTCATCACGGGCGTGTTCGGGATGAATTTTGACGAGATGCCCCTGCTGCATGACCGCTGGGGTTTCTGGGTAACAATGGCCTTTTGCCTGGCGATCACGCTGGCCGGGGTATTCTGGTTCATCCGCAACCGCTGGATCAGCCGGGACGGGACGGTCGATTAGGAAGATCGGTCTTTGAATGAACTGGCCGAGTTCCGACTATCCTGAGCAGGGGCTGATCCCGCCGAAGGCCCGTAGCGAAGGATGCGCGCCGGCCCTTCGCGACGCGCTTTCGACAAACTCAATCGCCACTCAGGATGCACGGGGAATATCACCCCAGGAGCGCGTCAATCGCGTCCGCCATATCCACGTCCCGCTGCGAGAGCCCGCCCGCATCATGGGTGGTGAGCAAAATATCCACCCGGTTCCAGACATTGGACCATTCGGGATGATGATCGGCTTTCTCCGCCAGCAAGGCCACCCGTGCCATAAAGGCGAAGGCTTCGGAAAAATCCGCGAACAGGAAGCTGCGGGTGATGGCATCGCGGGCCTCGTCAAAATCCCATTCGTCGAGCCGGTCCAGCGCCTCGGCGCGTTCCTCATCGTCCAGCGGTTCGATCATGCGCCTTGCCTCCTGCTGCGGTAACGCTATCTCGCAGGGATGGACGGGGTGGGTCAACTGCGCTTTGAGGATGTGACGTGCGCGCGTGGCGGGCGGAGTCTTGTCTCGGGCTTTTCGCTGGATCTGAAAGCAGGTGACGCGGCCTTGCTGCGCGGCCCCAATGGCGTCGGCAAATCCAGCCTGTTGCGTCTCGCCGCCGGATTGCTGGCACCCGCGGCCGGCACGATCACGCGCGTCGGGCGGATTGCGCTGGCCGACGAAGCGCTGGCGCTCGATACACGGCAGACGCTTGGCGCGGCGCTCGCCTTCTGGGCGAAAGTGGATAACACGCCGCGCCGGTCGGTGGCTGACGCGCTCGGCACAATGGGGATCGGCCATTTGCTGGCCGTGCCGGTGCGGATGCTCTCCACCGGCCAGCGCAAGCGCGCGTGCCTCGCCCGGGTGATCGCCAGCGGCGCGGATATCTGGCTGCTCGACGAACCCGGCAACGGGCTGGACAAGGACGCGCTGACCCTGCTCGATGCGGCCATGGCGATCCACCGGGTGAATGGCGGGATTGTGCTTGCCGCCTCGCACCAGCCGCTGGGGCTGGACGGCGCACATTATGTCACACTGGGGACAGGGTGATGGCGCGCGCACCCCATGGGGACTGTCCCTTCAGGGACTGTCCCCCACTGCCGGAAAGGCGACAGTCCCTGAAGGGACAGTCCCCGGTGGCCGCGTTATGACCTTGTTCCTCACTCTCATCGCCCGCGATCTGCGGCTGGCGTTCGGGCGCGGCGGGGCGGCACTGCCGGTGATCTTCTTCCTGCTGGTCGCGACGCTCTACCCCTTTGGCGTCGGGCCGGATGGCGCGTTGCTGGCACGGACAGGCGGGGGCGTGCTGTGGATTGCCGCGCTGCTCGCCAGCCTGCTGCCGATCGACCGGCTGATCGCGCCTGACGCCGAAAGCGGCGTGCTGGATCAACTTGCCGTGCGGGAAGTCAGCGATGAAGGAATCGCGGCGGCCAAGATGTGCGCCCACTGGATCAGTTTCGGCCCGCCTTTGATGCTGGCGGCAATTCCGGCAGCGGGCTTGTTGCGGCTGGAAGGCGATACGCTGTTGCGTGTCGAGACGGGCCTGCTGCTCGGCACGCCGGGGCTGGCCGCGCTGTCCGTGATGATTGCCGCGCTGACCGCCGGGCTGCGGGGCAGCGGGGCGCTGGGGGGATTGCTGCTGCTGCCGCTTGCGGTGCCGCTGCTGATCTTCGGGGCCGGATCTCTCGACCCGGCGGGCGACAGCGCGTTCAAGCTGCTGGCGGCAGTATCGCTGTTGCTGAGTGCGATTGCGCCCTTTGCGGCAGGCGCGGCGATCCGCGCGCTGCGGGAGTAACCTACCGGCTCCACCGCGCAAAAATGGCCGTTGGCAGCACCAGGCCACGCGCTTCTTCCCGCACGCCCAGTTCCCCGCATTCCACGGTGCCGCCCAGATCGGCGCAATGCTGGCGCAGCAATTCCCCAATCGCGAGCGATGACATCCGCACGGCATAGACGGTGAGGAAGAGGAATTTCGAGTCGCCATCCAGCAGCTTGCGGCAATCCGCGATCAGGCCGGGCAGATGTTCTTCCAGCCGCCAGACTTCGCCATCCGGCCCACGCCCGAATTTGGGCGGATCAAGAATGATCCCGTCATAGCGCTTGCCGCGCCGCACTTCGCGCGCAGTGAATTTGGCGGCATCGTCCACAATCCAGCGGATCGGCTTATCGGCCATCAGCGACAGCGCGGCATTGGTGCGCGCCGCATCCACCGATTTCTTGGAGGCATCAACATGCGTGACTGCTGCGCCCTTGGCCGCGAGCGCCAGACTGCCGACGCCGGTATAGCCGAACAGGTTGAGCGCGGCTTCCGCCTGAAACCCCCGCATCCACGTCCAGACCGGGGCCATATCGGGGAAGAATCCCAGATGGCGGAACGGCGTGGGGTGGGTGGTGAAGGTCAGTTCTTCCCATTCGCTGGCCCAGCCGTGCTGGGGCAGCTTGGTGGTGAAGTGCCACTGGCCGCCGCCATCCTCATCCGAACCGGGAACGAATTCCCCATCAGCCTGCCAATCGTCCGATGCGGGTGCCCAGAGCGCCTGCGGTTCCGGGCGGATAAAGCGGAACCGGCCATAGCGTTCCAGCTTGCGGCCATTGCCGCAATCAAGCAGCCCGTAATCTGCCCAGGGCTCGCCAATCAGGGTGATGGGAGTCATTGAGAATTCAAACCCTGTGCGATCTCTGCGTCTCTGCGCGCAAAAATTCTGTTCGCGCAGAGACGCAGAGATCGCAGAGAAAGCGGAGCATTATCTGGCCGTCCGTTCATCCACATAGGCCGCAATTGCTTGGCTGGTCGCCGGAAGCACATCAAACCGTTCCTCGCGCTCAAACAGGCTGCCGGTGCGCGCCGGCAGGCCGGGGCGGATGCCGGTGGCGCGTTCCACCGCATCACGGAATTTGGCCGGATGCGCCGTTGCCAGCGTCACCACCGGCACATCACTAGGCAGATCCGCCGCGCGCGCCGCTGCCAGACCGATGGCAGTGTGCGGATCAATCACCTGCCCCGCCCCGTCATGCGCCCAGCGCATCGCCATCGACATATCGTCGGCATCAATCCGCGCGCTGCTGAACAGGCCATGCGCGCCGGCAAGCATATCAGCCGGGATGGTCATTGCCTTCGACGCTTCAAAATCACCCATCATCTTCGCCAGCGCCGCGCCATCCTTGCCCGACAGATCAAACAGCAGCCGTTCAAAATTGGAACTGACCTGAATATCCATGCTGGGTGTTGCCGTGGCCGTCACCGTGCCGGTCGAATAGTCGCCAGACGTCAGCGCGCGGTGCAGAATGTCATTCACATTGGTCGCGACGATCAGCCGTTCGATCGGCAGCCCCATTTGCGCGGCGACATAGCCCGCAAAGACATCGCCGAAATTGCCCGTCGGCACCGCGAATGCGATCTTTTGAGCGGGCGCGCCAAGGCGGACGGCGGCGTAGAAATAATAGACAACCTGCGCCATCAGCCGCGCCCAGTTGATCGAATTGACGGCGGAGAGTGTGTGCCGCGCGGAGAATTCCGGATCATTGAACAGCGATTTCACAATCGCCTGCGCGTCATCAAAGCTGCCCTGGATCGCGATATTATAGACGTTGGGGGCCAGCACCGTCGTCATCTGCCGCCGCTGCACTTCGGAAACCCGGCCTTCGGGGTGGAGCATGAAAATGCTCACCTTTTCCCGACCCGCCACCGCATCAATCGCGGCAGACCCGGTATCGCCCGATGTCGCGCCGATAATGGTGAGATGGGTTTCCTTGTTCGAAAGGAATTTTTCGAACAGCAGCCCCAGCAATTGCAGCGCCACATCCTTGAACGCCAGCGTGGGCCCGTGAAACAGTTCGAGCAGCCAGTGCTGGTGATCAAGCTGCACCAGCGGCGTAACGGCATCGTGCGAGAAGCGGCCATAGGCCTGGGTGCACAGATCGCGCAGCGCTTCCGCGCTCAGGCTGCCATCGACAAAGGGCGTCATCACCGCAACAGCGGTATCCACATAGGACGCGCCTTTCAGCGCCGCGATCTGATCCGCGCTGAACTTGGGCCACATGCGCGGCACATACAGCCCGCCGTCGCTCGCCAGCCCGGCGAGCGTAACGCCCTCAAAATCAAGCGACGGCGCAACGCCACGGGTAGAGATATAGTCCATAATGCGCCGCGCGTTAGCGGGCGGGGGCGGGGAGAGCAAGGTTTGACCCGTCATTCCGGCGAAAGCCGGAATCCCGCTTTTCTTCCGCTGACGCCGGGTTCCTCAGCAAAAGCGGGAGATGCGATTGGCCTTCGCCGGAATGACAGACTGGGTGCCCCTACCCCAGCGAGTCCCACAGCAGCGCCAGTCCCACCGCCACCAGCAGCACATTGATCACCCCGTAAAAGCGTTCGGGCCTGATCCGTTTGACCAGCCAGACGCCCGCAAAGGTGCTCGCAATCGCCACCGGCATGAACATCATCGTCAGGCGCATATTCGCGCCCGTGAACTGGCCGAGCGCGAGATAGGCGGGCACCTTGATCCAGTTGACCACCGCGAAGAAGATCGACGAGGTGCCGATAAACACCGTGTGCGGGAATTTGCGGGTCAGCGCCCAGACCTGAAAGGGCGGCCCGCCTGCGTGGGCCACTTGGGATGTGAAGCCCGACACCATCCCCCAAAACGCCGCCAGCCCTTGCGGCAGAGGCCGGGATTCCGGAATCTGGAAGCCTGTGAGGCGATAAAGGCCGAACACCACGGCGATGCCGCCGACCAGCGCGCGCACCACATCGCTATCCACCGAACTGGCGAGCAGCCAGCCCAGAAACACGCCGAACAGTGCGCCCGGCACCATCCAGGCCAGCGTTCTCCCGTCATAGCTTTTGCGGAAGGCCCAGACGCTCACGACGTCCTGCACTAGCAGGATCGGCAGCAGCATCGCTGCCGCGCGGATCGGATCCATCACCAGCACAAGCAACGGCATGGACGCCGCGCCCAGTCCGGCAAAGCCGCCCTTGGCCAGCCCGACTATCGCCACGGCCAGCGTGGCAACGGTGTAAAACAGAATGTCGTGCGACATTAGCGGTTGGCCCGCCCCCGTCGCCTCAGCGCAATGCCGTAAATCACCAGCGCGATCCCGGCGAAGAGAAACCATTGCACCGCATAGGCAAGATGGTTGTTAGGGATTTCGGCCAGATCGGGAGGGGCGCTGGGTTGGAGGCCCGGCGCGGGCACGCTTGCCACCAGCATGATGCCTGGCGAAGCCGCCCTGCCGCTCGCACGGGAAATCAGGCTGCGATGATCGGGCTGCGGCGCGATCGTGCCGCGCACCGCACCGCCCTTCCAGCCGCTTCTCACGGCAAACCCGGCCGACCAGCCAATATCGACGACCATCCCCGGCCCTTCGGCACCGGTACGGCAGGCAATGATATGCCGCCAGCCACTTTGACCCGCCCGGTTGCGCCCGGATTCGACGGATTCGCTGACCGGGGATAGGCAGAAGCCGCCTGCCTTTCGGAACAGCAGCGAATCGTCAGCCGATACGGCCGGAAAGGCAATCTCGGGCTGTGTGTCCGCCACCGCGAACCGCGCGAGCAAGGCCGCTTTCTCGTCCGCGCGGTCCAGTTGCCAGAACCCCAGTTTCAGCATCAGCCCCACTGCCGCGACGACAATCAGCGTGGCCATGACGGGCACCCGCTTCATCCCACCAGCCGTCCCTCGCGCGCGCGGTTCTTGTATTCGAGCACCAGCAGCGCCGCCTTGGCGATCCTGAGCAAGCCCAGCACCAGCGCCAGGGTAAGCGGCAGCCAGAGCAGGATATGCACCCACACCGGCGGCTCAAAGGTCAGTTGCACGGCAATCGCCAGGCCGGTGATGATCGCCCCGACAATCATGATCAGGAACGCTGCCGGGCCATCGCCCACATTGAACTGGCCGAAATCAAGGCCGCACGCGCCGCAGCGGGGCGCAAAACGAACGATGCCGGAGAATAGACCTCCGGCACCGCAACGCGGGCATAAGCCCCCGAGCGACGCCTGCGTCGTTTCAGGGGCTTGCCAGTCTGTATCAGCCACCGTGAACCGGTGCGCCCCAGCCACCCCAGACATAGATGACGCAGAACAGGAACAGCCACACCACGTCCACAAAATGCCAGTACCAAGCCGCGGCTTCGAACCCGAAATGCTGGCGCGGGGTGAAGTGCCCCTTATACGCCCGGAACAGGCAGACGCTGAGGAAGATCGTGCCGATCAGCACATGGAACCCGTGAAAACCCGTGGCCATGAAGAAGGCCGCGCCATAGTTCAGCCCCTTGAAGGCAAAAGGCGCATGGGCATATTCATAGGCCTGGATGCTGCTGAAGGTCAGACCCAGCAGGATCGTGGCCCACAGCCCCATTTTCAGACCCTTGCGATCCCCATGGATCAGCGCGTGGTGTGCCCAGGTAACCGTGGTGCCCGAGCAGAGCAGGATCAGCGTGTTGAGCAGCGGAAATTCAAACGCGTCGATCACTTCGACGCCCTTGGGCGGCCACACGGCAAGAACCGCCGAACCGGCTTGTCCGGTAAGGTTCGTAACGCTGCCATCGGCCAGTTCCAGCGGAACCGGGAACAGCGAGAAATCGAAAAAGGCCCAGAACCAGCCGACAAAGAACATCACTTCAGACGCGATGAACAGGATCATCCCGTACCGCAGGTGGAGCGACACCACGGGTGTGTGATCGCCAGCATGGGCTTCCTTGATCACATCGGCCCACCACATGCCGGCGTTCACCAGCGTGAAGAACAGTCCGATGAAAAACAGGATGCCGCCATAGGGCTGGGAGTGCATCCACATGATCCCGCCTGCCGCCATGGCCAGCGCGGAAAACGCGCCAATCAGCGGCCACGGGCTGGGTGGCAGGATATGATAGTCGTGGGTTTTGGCTCCGGCCATGATCGCATGTCCCCTTCGATATTCTGTTGTGGCGTTAGCTTGGCTTTTTGCCTTCGTCCACAGGGTAAAAAGTGTAGGAAAGCGTGATTTCCCCAATATTCTTCGCATCCGGATCATCAAGGATTTTCGGGTCGACATAGAAAATGACCGGCATCCGCACCTGCTCGCCCGGCTTCAGTGTCTGTTCGGTGAAGCAGAAACACTGGATCTTGGTGAAATATTTGCCCGCCTGGGTGGGCGTCACATTATAGGTGGCGCGCCCGGTGATGGCCCGTGCGGACAGGTTTTTCGCGCTGAAAAACGCCATGTCGCGTTCGCCGATCGTCACGGTTTCGCGCGCATGTTCCGGTGCGAATTCCCAGGGCAGGGTGGGCACATGATTGCCGTCAAAGCGGATCGAGATGACGTTCCCGGTTTTTACCGCGCCTGGCACCAGCGGCGATTCCGCCCTTTGGGTGGTGCCGCCAAAGCCGGTCGCTTCACAAAAGGCGCGGTAGAGCGGCACACTGGCATAGCCAAGGCCAACCATGCTGCCAGCCAGTGCCCCTGCGAGCAATCCGGTGCGCAGAAGCGGTGTCATCCCGCAAACTGCATCTTGGCAATGCTGATGCCGAACACCAGCGCAACGAAGCCGATCAGCAACCAGGCCATCACTTTGGCCCGTTCGCGCTGGCGGCGCTGATATTCATCCTGGTTCACAGGCCCAGCATCCTGTCGAGCGCCAACGCCCCGAACAGCAGGAACAGATAAGCAATGGAAAAGCCGAACAAGCGCTTTTCCGGCTTCATCGCGTCATCATTGGCACGCCGCGCGACAATCAGGGCGAGCGCAGCAAACACCAGCGAACCGATGATCGAAACGCCGCCATAAAGTGCGCCCGTCAACCCCATGGGCCAAGGGGCAATGGCTGCCGCGATCATGGGAAGTGTGTAGAGCCCGATCTGGGTGCGCGTGGTCCGCTCCCCCGAAACGACCGGCAGCATCGGCACGCCGGCAGCGGCATAGTCGGACTTGATGAACAGTGCGAGCGACCAGAAATGCGGCGGCGTCCACAGGAAAATCAGCGCGAACAGCAGGACCGGCAGGGTCGAGACATTGCCGGTGACCGCCGCCCAGCCGATCAGCGGCGGAAACGCGCCTGCCGCGCCGCCGATCACGATATTCTGCGGCGTGCGGCGCTTGAGCCAGACGGTATAGACCAGCACGTAGAACAGGATTGAAACGGCCAATATGCCCGCTGCCAGCCAGTTGGTTGCCAGCCCCATCAGCAACACCGAAAGCGCGCCGACGCCGACGCCGAAATGCAGCGCGGACTGGCGATCCATCCGCCCGGCAGGCAAGGGCCGGTTGGCCGTGCGCTTCATCAGCGCATCGATATCGGATTCATACCATTGATTGAGCGCGCCCGATGCACCGGCCCCGAGCGCAATGCACAGCACGGCGGTGAAGGCCAGCACGGGATGGATATGCCCGGGCGCCGCCAGCAGGCCGCACAGCCCGGTGAATACCACAAGCTGCACCACACCCGGCTTCATCAGCGCCAGGAAATCCCGCCATTCAGCGGTCAGCAGGTCAACAGGTCGTGTCGTTGCAGTCATATTGGTTCCAACGCCGACTATCCTGAGTAGCCATTGAGTTTATCGAAATGGCGTATCGAAGCGCCCTTCGACAAGCTCAGCCCCTACTCAGGATGGACGGTGCCCGTTCAATCGATCTTCGGCAGCGTTTCGAACTGGTGGAACGGCGGCGGGCTGGACAATGTCCATTCCAGCGTCGTTGCCCCTTCGCCCCAGGGATTGTCAGGCGCTTTCTTGCCTGCAATCAGTGACCAGGCGAGGTTGATGAAGAACACCACCATCCCGGCTGCCATGATCACATAACCCAGCGAGGAAATGTGGTTCCAGTATTCCTGCGCATCGGGATAATCCGGATAGCGGCGCGGCATGCCCTGGAGCCCCAGGAAATGCTGCGGGAAGAAGATCACGTTCACGCCGATGAAGAACACCCAGAAATGCACCTGGCCCAGCGCTTCGTTGAGCATCTTGCCCGACATTTTGGGGAACCAGTAAGTAAAGCCCGCAAACAGGCCGAACACCGCACCCAGCGACAGCACATAATGGAAATGTGCGACCACATAATAGGTGTCGTGCATATAGTTGTCGATGCCGCCATTGGCCAGAAGCACGCCGGTAACACCGCCCACGGTGAACATGAAGATGAAGCCAAGCGACCACATCATCGGCGTCTTGAAAGACAGAGAGCCGCCCCACATCGTGGCGATCCAACTGAAAATCTTGATGCCCGTGGGCACGGCGATGACCATCGTGGCGGCCGTGAAATACATTTTGGTATTCACGCTCATGCCCGTGGTGAACATGTGGTGCGCCCAGACGATGAAGCCGACCACGCCAATCGCGACCATGGCATAGGCCATGCCGAGATAGCCGAAGATCGGCTTTTTCGAGAAGGTGGAGATCACCTGGCTGACAATGCCGAAGCCCGGCAGGATCATGATATAGACTTCGGGATGGCCGAAGAACCAGAAAAGATGCTGGTAGAGCACAGGATCGCCGCCGCCTGCCGCATCAAAGAACGCTGTGCCGAAATTGCGGTCGGTGAGCAGCATGGTAATGGCCGCCGCCAGAACCGGCAGCGCCAGCAGCAGCAGGAAGGCGGTTACGAGCACCGACCAGACGAACAGCGGCATCTTGTGCAGGGTCATCCCCGGCGCGCGCATGTTGAAAATGGTGGTGATGAAATTGACGGCCCCCAGAATGGAGGACGCACCCGCAAGATGGAGCGACAGGATCGCCATATCGACGGCGGGTCCTTGCGAACCACTGGTCGATAGCGGGGCATAGACCGTCCAGCCCGTGCCGGCACCCGGCCCGCTGCCGCCGCTGACGAACGTCGAGCCCAGCAGCAGCATGAAGGACGGCACCAGCAACCAGAACGAGATATTGTTCATGCGCGGAAACGCCATATCCGGCGCGCCGATCATGATTGGCACGAACCAGTTGCCAAAACCGCCGATCATCGCGGGCATGACCATGAAGAACACCATGATCAGACCGTGCGCGGTGATCAGCACGTTCCACATGTGCAGGCCCTGCACCGTATCGGGCGATCCGCCGTGCAGCCAGGCCGCAAGGCCGGGCAGGTACTGGATGCCGGGTTCGGCCAGTTCCAGCCGCATCACGCCGGAAATCGCGCCGCCAATG
>JANOAJ010000093.1:0-7899 GCA_031411035.1 Sphingomonadales bacterium | reverse complement strand
GGGACAGTCACTACGCCGGGGACTGTCACTTGTTGACTGTCCCCCTTCTCAAAAGTGACAGTCCCTGAAGGGACAGTCACTGCGCCGGGGACTGTCACTTGCTGACTGTCCCCCTTCTCAAAAGTGACAGTCCCTGACGGGACAGTCACTGTCATACTTTTCCCAGCGGTTTTCCGGTGCGCAGGGCGTGTTCGATGGCTTCGTTCTTTTCGGACGCCTGCGGGCCATCTTCCAGATACGCGCGCCAGTTGGGAATGTGCCGACCAATCGCATCACAGTCCGTCAAACCATCCGGCTCCCCAGTCAGATGGGCGCGGGCACTTGACCATGTCCACGCCTCCGCCCGGTCAATCAGCCCCGCTGCAACAGGATTATTTTCGACATACCGTACCGCCCCCATCAGATGCGCGTCGTCCATAGGATAGCTCGCAAATCGACCCTGAAACACATGGCCGGACGATCCATCCGTCGCGTTACGCCGTTGCGAATAGCGGGTGTGGGCAGGTCCCAGAACGGCGCGAAGGCCATCCAGATCAGACGGCACCAAAATCAGGTGGACGTGATTGGGCATCAGGCACCATGCCAAACATCGCGTGCCCGCTGCCGTGCAACCATTCGCGACAAGGGTTAAATAGGCGCGCGCATCTGCGTGAGTGAAGAATATCCGGTTCCGGTGATTGCCGCGCTGGGTCACATGATGCGCCACGCCGGGACAGACAAGGCGCGCGGGACGTGGCATATTGTGACGTTTTCATACAATGTTGGGCGTGTCAAGACGTGTGCGCCGGGGACTGTCCCTTCAGGGACTGTCCCTCTCTCCAGAGCGGAGATGAGTGACAGTCCCTGAAGGGACAGTCACTGCGGCGTTGAGGGGACTGTCACTTGCTGACTGTCCCCCTTCTCAAAAGTGACAGTCCCTGAAGGGACAGTCACTGTCAGCCATTGGCAAAGGCTTTTCCCTCTTGACAGCGTCACGCTGAATCGGTAAATTCCTAAATGATCCGGAGTTGCGCCTGAGTCGCACGCGGATTGCGGGGAAAGTCCCGCCACACCAAAGGAACATCATTATGCCAATCACCACGCCACGTCAGTGGCGGCGGGCGTTTTTGCGTGCGCTTGCTGCCACGGCCAATGTCGAGATGTCTGCCCGCATGGCCGGGGTGGACAAAACAACCGCCTATCATTCCCGCAAGACCAGCCCCTGCTTTGCCAGCGGATGGGCACGGGCGATGGCAGAAGGGCGGGCCGCGCTGGCGGCGGGAAACCCTCTGCCACCGGATCTTGCCCTGCCCGGCCGGCCGCATTCCGTGCGCCATTCCCGCACGGGCAAGCCCTGCATCATGGCCACCGGGGAAGGCCGGTGGAATTGTGCAATAGAGGCGGCCTTTATTGCGCATCTTGATGCCACCGCCAATGTGCGCGGCGCAGCACGCGCGGTGGGGTTTTCGACGACAGCCATCTATGCCCGCCGCAAGACCGACCCCGCTTTTCGCAAAGCCTGGGATGCGGCGCTGGAACAGGGGTATGCCCGGATCGAGATGGGTCTGATCGCCAAGGCATCCCAATTGCTGGAGCCCGATGAGGCGGAGGTGATTGATCCGCCTGATATGTCCATCCCCGACGCGATGAACCTGCTGAAACTCCACCGTTCAACCGTGCATGGGCGCGCAGGAGCTTGAGGGCGTGTTGCTCAGCGATGTGGAAGGGAGTTTGTGGCCCGCTGAGCTGGTCGCGCGGTGCCGGGTGGCAGGGACAGTCCCCGTGGCAATCGCAAGAGTGACAGTCTCTGACGGGACGATCACTGGTGTAGGGACTGTCCCTTGCGGACTGTCCCTCTTCCCTGAGAAAGTGACAGTCCCTGAAGGGACAGTCACTGGCGGGTTTGCCCGCACCGTGATCGGCGTGGATCCTCCGGCTTCCGCCAACGGCACGTGCGGGATTGTGGTGTGTGCGCTTGACCGGGACGGCAAAGCCTATGTGCTGGCCGATGCGTCGGTTTCCGGCATGTCGCCCGAAGGCTGGGCGCGGGTTGTGGCGCACGCGGCGGAGACATGGGCGGCAGACAGGATCATCGTCGAGAAGAATCAGGGCGGGGATATGGCTGCGGCCGTGCTGCGCGGCGCGGATGCCGCCCTGCCCTTGCAAATGGAACATGCCGCCCTGAGCAAGGCCGCGCGGGCGGAGCCAGTGGCCGCCTTGTTCGAGCGCGGCGAGGCTTTCTTTGCCGGCACGTTTCCCGAACTGGAAGCGGAGCTGGCCGGGCTGGTGCCGGGCGGCGGCTATCACGGCCCTTCGACAGGCTCAGGACGACGATCCCCTGACCGGGCGGACGCCATGGTCTGGGCGCTCTGGGCGCTGACGCAGGGGCCAAAGCGGGCGATGCCACGGATCCGGGTGTTGTGAGGGGGCGGGGACTGTCACTCGCTGACTGTCCCCCTTCCCCGGGAAAGTGACAGTCCCTGAAGGGACAGTCACTGGCGCGCGCCCTACCCCTTCAGCGCTTCGACCAGGGCCTTGACCTTTTTCTGCCGCCACTGGGGCAAGGGTGCGATCAGCCAATAGCTGTGATCGGCGGGGCGGGCATTGTCGAGCACGCGCACACGGCCTGCGGCAATATCCGCCTCTGCCAGCATCAGCGGCACACAGGCCCTGCCAAAGCCGCTGGCGGCAGCATCGAGCGCGAGCCCCGCATCGGCCACGCGCAGGGCCGCGCCTTCATCATCGGGGCAGCCGGGCCAGGCAATGCGGGTGTCTCCGCCGCCTTCGGGCGCGGTGATGCTCACCAGGGCGCCGGGGGCAAGCGCCACGCCTTCATGTTCGCCGGCATCCTTGCCATACCGGATGGCAAGATCGAGATTGGCCTCGGTGAAATCCAGCCCCTCATCCGCGCCGACCAACACGAAGCGCAGTTCGGGATCGCTGCGGCCATAGGCCGCCAGACGCGGGGCGAGCCATTTGGCAGTAAAATCGCGCGGGGCCGCAATCGTCAGCGATTTGGAGCTTTGCCCCGCCTGCATCGCGCGCACCGCTTCCTCAAACTGGAGGAAGCCCGCGCGCAGGGCATCCAGGCCATTTTCCGCCTCCGGCGTCAGTTCCAGCCCCTTGGGTGTGCGGCGGAACAGGACAACGCCCAGCAGGTCTTCCAGCGCGCGGATCTGCTGGCCCACGGCGGCCGGGGTGACCGCCAGTTCATCAGCCGCGCGGGTAAAGCTCAGATGACGCGCGGCGGCATCCAGCACGCGCAGGCCGTTCAGGGGCAGATGGGTGCGCTTCACTTGGCCGTGACAGGCGCGTTGAGGGCGAATTTGGGGATGGCGATATCGAAGCGCGATCCATCTTCGCCGATCATGTTGTAACTGCCCTGCATCGTGCCGCTGGGCGTGGTCAGCGGGCAGCCCGAGACATAGTCATAGGACGCACCGGGCTTGATCACCGGCTGTTCGCCCACCACGCCTTCGCCTTCGACCAGGCTTTGCGCGCCGCGCGCATCGCGAATGTCCCAGCGGCGGGTGAGCAGTTGCACGGCCATTTCGCCATGATTTTCGATGCGGATGTGATAGGCCCAGAACCAGTGGCCCTTGTTCGGCTCGGACTGTTCGGGCATGAAATTCACGGCTACCCTGACGATGAGGTTGCGGGTTTCCTCCGCATAGGGGAACAGCGCTTTCATCACAGCCCCGCCGCCTTCAGCGCCTGATCCAGGTCTTCCATCAGATCGGCCGGGTCTTCCAGGCCGATATTGATCCGCAACATGCCTTCCACCACGCCCATATCCTCGCGGCCTTCGGGGCCGACACCATGATGGGTGGTGGAAGCCGGGTGAGTCATCAGACTGCGACTGTCGCCGATATTGTTCGAAATGTCGATAAGTTCCAGCGCGTTGAGCAATGTGTGCGCCTGCGCGCGCCCGCCATCGACAATGAAGGAGAAAATCGGCCCGCAGGCATCCATCTGCGTCATCGCCAGATTATGCTGCGGATGGCTGGGCAGGCCGGGGTGCAGCATCTTGGGCACGCGGCCTTCGATGAACCGCCCAACCGTCAGCGCGGATTCGGACTGGCGGCGGATGCGCAGGTCCAGCGTCTCCAGACCCTTCAGCACCACCCAGGCATTGAAAGGCGAAAGGTTGGGCCCGGTATTGCGCTGGAAGGGCAGCAGCTTTTCGTTGATGAATTCGTTCGATCCGCACACCGCCCCTGCCAGCACGCGGCCCTGCCCGTCCATCATCTTGGTGGCGGAATAGGCAACAACATCCGCGCCGAATTCCAGCGGGCGCTGCAGGGCGGAAGTGGCAAAGGCATTGTCCACCACGCTGGTGATGCCATGCGCCTTGGCGAGCCCGCAGACAAAGCTGAGATCGACAATATCCATTGTCGGGTTGGCAGGCGTTTCGAAGAAGAAGACCTTGGTGTTGGGCCGGATCGCGGCTTTCCACGCATCATTGTCGCGCGCGTCGATCGTGGTCGTCTCGATCCCGAATTTGGGCAGAAGCGTGTCTGTCAGCCAGCGGCAGGATCCAAACGCCGCTTTGGCGGCCACGACATGATCACCCATTTCGAGCTGGCACAGCAAAGCCGTCGTCATCGCAGCCATGCCTGAGGCTTGCGCGCGGCAGGCTTCGGCCCCTTCCATCAGGGCAATGCGTTCTTCCAGCATTTCCACGGTCGGGTTCTGGAGGCGCGAATAGGTCATCCCCTCCGCCTCACCCGCAAAGCGCGCCGCCACGGTCTGCGCGTCATCATAGGTATAGCCGGAGGTAAGAAACAGCGCCTCGGATGTTTCTCCATGCTCCGAACGCCATGTCCCGCCGCGCACGGCTTGGGTGGCAGGGCGCCATTTGGAGGTAATTGCGCGGTTGCGGCCAGTGTCGTTCTTCATGGCGCCGCTTTGCCGGGAGAGAGGGGGCGGGGTCAACCGGAAAGGCGGTCCGATTGAATCTGCCCCGTGTTTCTGCTATAAAAGGGCAGAAAGGTATGGACGATGCGCAATCTGAATATCAAGAGTGATGAGGCTCATGACATCGCAACCTTCCTTGCGAAGCGAACCGGAAAGAGTCTGAAATTGGTTGTCACCGAGGCATTGGCCAAGGAAAAGCGGGCGCTCACAAGGAATGAACTCAAGGAAAAATGGATGCGGATCAGCCAGGAAAACTGGGAGCGCATGACACCGGAACAGCGGAACTGGGATTATAACGCAGATCTTTATGATGATGATGGACTGCCTAAGTGATTCTTGATTCTTCAGCGATCATCGCAATCGTTCGTCGAGAATATGACCGTGAAATATTCATAGATGCACTGCTCGACGCCAGGAAGATTTCCATTTCATCTTCCACATTGCTCGAAGCACGTATCGTCGCCCAGCGATCGGGAATTGCGACGTTGGAAGAGAATATTCTCGCGCTCATTTCGGATCATGCCGTTGAGGTGATCCCTTTCACCCCTGCCCAGCAAGCACTCGCAGCCGATGCCCACCGCACCTACGGCAAAGGCAGCGGCCACGCGGCGAAACTCAATTTCGGGGATTGCTTTTCCTATGCGCTGGCGAAGGAAACGGGGGAACCGCTGCTGTTCAAGGGCGACGATTTTGCCCAAACGGATATAGCCTGCGCACTAAATTGAGGCGGTGCTGACGACTGGCGTTCGCCCCGAAAGTATCTCGGCCACCTGCGCCTGATCGCAATTGCCGCCTGACAGGATCACGGCAACCCGCTTGCCCGCCATTCTGTCCTTCTCTTGCAGCAAGGCGGCCAGTGCCACGGCCCCCGCCCCTTCGGCCAGATTGTGCGTATCCTGCCAGTAGATGCGGATCGCTTCGGCCACTTCATCGTCGGTGACGGCCACAAACCGCTCCGCATACACGCCGAAATAGTCGAGCGCCGGCTGAACGGGGGTGCAAACGGCCACCCCGTCCGCGAAGGTGTAGGCTGTGGGGCTGGCGATCAGCTTCTTTTGTTCAAACGACAGCTTGGCCGCATCGACATGGGCGGACACCACGCCGACGACCTTGGTTTTCAGCCCCAGCGCGTTGCGCGCCGCCAGCGTGCCGCAAAGGCCGGAGCCACAGCCGACCGGCACATAGACGGTATGGAGATCCGGCACGGCATCGAACAGCTCAAGGCCGTAACTCGCCACCCCGCGCACCAGTTCCTCGTGATAGGAGGGCACCATGAACAGGCCATACTGGGCAGCGCGGGCATGGGCTTCGGCCTTGGCACTGTCAAAATCATGGCCATGTTCGATCAGTTCCGCGCCGAACGCGCGCATCGCGGCGTTCTTTTCCCGGGCATTGCCGTGCGGCACGATGATTGTCGCGGTCAGCCCCGCCGCCCGCGCGGCGCGCACCTGCGCCTGGCCGTGATTGCCGCGCGTGGCGGTGATGATGCCCTGCACTTCGGGGTGGGTCTTGCGGAGCCAGTCCATATAGGTGATCGCCCCGCGCGCCTTGAACGCGCCGGTGGGCGTATGGTTTTCATGCTTCACCCACACGTCACACCCTGTCCGCTCGGCCAGCAAGGGCCAGGCATATTGGGGCGTGGGCGGCATTTCCTGATAGATGCGCGCGGCGGCGGCGCGCAGTTCGTCAATGGTGTACATCAACGCGCTTTATACCAATTGCGGCGAGATTCCAGCGTGGATCCCCCAAGACCTATTCCTTTCCTGCCTTCCTCTCCTTCCTGCCTTCGTGTGAAACAAAAGATCAGGTTCACACGAAGGCAGGAAGGAGAGGAAGGCAGGATAAAGGTCTATAGCGCCGCCAGGACTGCGTCGCCCATCTCGCTTGTCGTCATGCTGCCGCCCAGATCGGGCGAGCGGGCACCGCCTGCCAGCGCCGCTGCCACGGCGGCTTCGATCCTGTCAGCGGCCTCTGCCTGCCCCAGGGAATAGCGCAGCATCATCGCGGCGGAGAGGATGGTTGCCAGCGGATTGGCCTTGCCCTGCCCGGCAATATCGGGCGCAGAGCCGTGGATCGGTTCATACAGCCCCTTCTGCTTGGCATCGAGCGAGGCGGACGGCAGCATGCCGATGGAGCCGGCGCACATGCTTGCCTGATCGGAGAGGATGTCGCCAAACAGATTGCCCGTCACGATCACATCGAACTGGCCCGGGTTGCGCACCAGCTGCATCGCGGCATTATCGACATACATATGGCTGAGCGCGACATCGGGGAATTCGGCCGCCGTTTCGATCACCACATCGCGCCAGAGCTGGGATGTTTCGAGCACATTGGCCTTGTCCACCGAACAGAGTCTGCCCTTTCTGGCCCGCGCGGTTTCAAACCCGACACGCGCGATCCGGCGTACCTCATCCTCGTCATAGGACATGATGTCATAGCCTTCGCGCTTGCCATCTGCTGTCTTGCGCATCCCCTTCTCGCCGAAATAGACGTCGCCGTTCAGCTCTCGGATGATCACCATGTCGATCTGCGTGGCAACTTCGGGCCGCAGCGCAGAAGCATCGGCAAGTTCCGGGAACAGCTTGGCCGGGCGCAGATTGGCAAACAAGGAGAGTTCCTTGCGCAGGCCGAGGATCGCCTGTTCGGGCCGCAGCGCACGTTCCAGATTGTCGCAATCGGGATCACCCACCGCGCCAAACAGGATCGCGTCGGCACGTCTGGCCAGATCAAGCGTGGCGGCAGGCAGAGGATGGCCATGCGCCTTATAGGCCGCGCCGCCGACAGCGGCTTCCTCAAACACCAGGCCCGGAAGCGCAAGCGCGTCGAGTACGCGCCGCGCCTGGGCAATCACTTCGGGGCCAATTCCGTCTCCGGGTAGCAAGGCAATCAGCATCTGGGTCGTCCTTGTATCTGTGGCCTGCGATTCCACTCCGCCTTCCCGAGCGAAGTCGAGGGACTAGTTCGAGCGAAGCCGAGAACCCCGTCAAAGCAAGCCTCGACTGC
>JANOAJ010000092.1:0-7364 GCA_031411035.1 Sphingomonadales bacterium | reverse complement strand
CGACGGCTGCGGAACTGGCTGACATTGCCGAAGGCACGGCCGCAGTTGCGCGGCGGATGGGGCATGAACCCCGTGTGGCCTTCCTGTCCTATTCCACCTTCGGGAATCCGGCGGGCAACTGGCTGGGGCCGATCCGCGAGGCCGTGGAAACGCTCGATGCGCGCGGTGTCAGCTTTGAATATGAAGGCGAAATGGCCCCCGATGTGGCGCTCAATCCCAAGCTGGCGGAAAATTATCCCTTCAGCCGCTTGTCCGGCCCCGCCAATGTTCTGGTGATGCCCGGCCTGCAATCGGCAAACCTGTCTGCCAAGCTGCTGCGCGAACTGGGCGGCGATTCGGTGATCGGGCCCATGCTCGTTGGCATGGAAAAGCCGGTGCAGATTGCCACCATGTCCAGCAACGCGTCCGAACTGGTGACGCTGGCAGTGCTCGCGGCCGGCGGGATTGCGCGGTAAGCCTTTGTGGAAGGACTGATCCCGGCCTTTATCGCCATTCTTTTGGCGGAAACGGGCGGATCGGTTCAGGCGCTTGCCGGGCGGAACGGCGCGCTTCCGGCGCTGGCGCTTTCGACGCTGATCAGCCTTGGCATAGCCGTGGCGGGCGGGGCCGTGATCGCCACGATGATCGGTCCGCAGCCCCGCATGCTGCTTGCCGGGCTGGCGTTGCTGTTTGCGGGCGGGCCGATGCTGCTGCGCGTAAAACCACCCAGGGCGCAGGATGACGCGCCGGGCTTTTCCAAAGCCTTTTTCCGTTATCTTGCCGCGCAGCTTGGCGATGCATCCCAGTTCATTGCCTTTGCCATTGCCGCACGCAGTTCGATGCCGCTGCTCGCGCTGGCGGGCGGATGGGGCGGGGTGATGCTGGCTGCGGCCTTGCCGGGCCTGCTGGGCAGGGACTGGCCCGAAGCGGCGAGGCTCGGGCTGCTCCGTCGGGCGTCGGCGCTGTTGCTGACCGGCGCAGGCGTATGGCTGATCATTTCGGCGCTTCGATTGATTTAGCGCGTCAATCACTCAGTCCGAAACGATTGACGTGCACTCTGACGGCGCCCTTCCTATCAGCGGGGCACAAGCTGATTCATGAGGAATATCCCATGCCCAAAACCAATGACCTTACCAATGTTGCCGATGCACTGAACCTTGTGCTGGCAGACAGTTTCGCGCTTTACCTCAAGACCAAGAATTTCCACTGGCACGTCTCGGGCCCGCACTTCCGGGATTATCACCTTCTGCTGGATGAGCAGGCGGCCCAGATCCTGCTCTCGACCGATCTGATTGCCGAACGCGTGCGCAAGATCGGCGGCACCACGCTGCGCTCCATCGGCCATATCGCCCGCCTGTCCGAAATCGCGGACAATGACGCGGAAAAGGTGGACGCGCAGGCGATGCTGAAAGAATTGCGCGCGGACAATCAGACGCTGATAGCGGCACTCAAGAAAGCCAAGGACCTGGCGGACGAAGCCAAGGACAATGCCAGTTCCGGCGTGATCGACCAGTGGACAGACGAAGCCGAACAGCGCGCCTGGTTCCTGCTTGAAGCGCTGGATTGAGGCGACACGTCCGGCATTCCGCCCGTGGCCTTCCGCCAGTCAGAAGACCACGGGCTTGGAAAGCATGAAGGGCAGGTCGGGCGAGGCGATCTTCGATTCCCGGCCATTCGCATGGATCAGCGTGACCCGCCCCACCCCGGGCGAAGCGACCACGCCGACAACGCTTTCCACCCAGTCGTGCAGCGCCGCGCGCGCGAAGGCGAGCGGATCGCCCTGGGTCAGCGCATTGCCCGCGCTTTCCAGTTCCGCCTCCAGCTCCAGAACGCGCTCTGCTGCCTTTTCCACGGCCTCATTCTTGTTCATGCCGGTCGTCCGTTCCTTGTTCGCCGAATAACTAGGCCGGGCCCGTGCGGGAGGCAAGACAGGCAGGCGGCGTAATGCTGTGGCGATACATGCGGCGGGATCACTAGCGCCTCGGTGATCACAATTGCAATCGCCCTAGCCGCGTGCATGATGGATGACGGGCCACATGAGCTGGGAGAGAGCGTGATGAGCGATGAATCAAGTGCGACAATCGCCGTCGCGCGGCGGGACTGGAAAACCGATCATCTGGGCATGTATCTCGATTCCGGCGGCGCGGAAGGCCATATCGTCGATGTCAGCGACATTGGCGGGCATAATTTCACCACCACATTGCTGCTCAAATATACTGGTCGCAAAAGCGGGCGGACGATCATCACGCCGCTGATCTATGGTGATATTGGCGGGGAAGTGGTGATTGTCGCGTCCAAGGGTGGCGCGGACCATCATCCGGCCTGGTATCTCAACGTGGTCGAAAGCGGAGAACTGGAATTCCAGATTGCCACCCAGGCATTTCGCGCCACCTGGCGGGAGCCGGAAGGCGAAGAGCGCGCCAAGGTGTGGGCCTTTATGGAAGGCGTGTTTCCGCCCTACATATCCTATCAGGCGTCAACCGAGCGCCAGATTCCGCTGGTGATGCTGAAACCGGTTGAAGAGGTTGCCGCCTTTGTGAAGCCGTAAAGGCTTGCCGGTTTTCGGGCCGGGCGGAGAAGAACCGGAGCGCGCGCCAGGCACAACATCGTCAGGGCGTCGTTCGTCGCCCGATTTTCGGTTGCAAATGAACAGGGTTGTTGATTATCGCGCGGGCAACACCGGTGATGAAGCATGGGAGTGGACATGAACTGCGAACCGACGAAAACGCCCGCTGCGGAATCAATCGATATTCCCGCCCTGCGCGAAAGATACCGGATCGAACGGGAACGGCGGATCCGCAAGGAAGGGCAGGCGCAATATGTGAAGCTGTCGGGCGATATCCTTCCCGACTATGCGGCAGACCCTTACAAGGCCGTGGCGGATCGCGCGCCGCTGGACGCTGAATTTGATGTCATGATTCTGGGTGCGGGATGGGGCGGGATCAAGGCCGCCTATTATCTGGCAAAGGAAGGCGTGACAGACGTCCGCAACATCGACACGGCGGGCGACTGGGGCGGCGTGTGGTACTGGAACCAGTATCCCGGTGTGCAGTGCGATAATGATGCCTATTGCTACCTGCCCCTGCTGGAAGAAATGGGCTTCATGCCTTCCAAGAAGTTTTCGGACGGCAAGGAAATCCAGGCCTATGCGAAATCCATTGCCGAACGCTTCGGCTTTGCCGACAAGGCGCTGTTCCACACGCAGGTCACCAGCCTGAAATGGGATGACAAGGCGCAGCGCTGGCAGGTGGAAACCAATCGCGGGGATACACTGCGGCCGCGCTTCGTTATCATGGCACCCGGTGTGCTCAACATGCCCAAACTGCCTTCACTTCCCGGCATCGAAAAATTCAAGGGAAAGATGTTCCACACTTCCCGCTGGGATTATGACTATACCGGTGGTTCCTATGGCAATCCCGAACTGACCGGGCTTGCGGACAAGCGCGTCGCGCTTCTTGGCACCGGGGCCACCGCAATCCAGGCAGTGCCGCCGCTTGGCCGTCACGCCCGGCAGCTATATGTCATTCAGCGCACGCCTTCCACGGTGGATGAACGCCCCAACCCGCCCACCGATCCTGATTGGGTGAAGTCGCTGGCACCGGGGTGGCAGAAAGAGCGGATGGCGAATTTCCACCGGGGTGCGCAGGAAGTGTTCCTGCCGGGCGAGGCTGACCTGATCTGCGACATCTGGACGGAGATCAACCGCAACCTTTCTGCCGTGCTTGCGGCCGAAGGCAAGGACGTGACGCCCGAAGAGTTTATGGCGAAGCGCGAAATCATCGATTACCAGGTGATGGAACGGCTGCGCACGCGTTGTGACGAACTGATTGAGGATCCGGCAACGGCTGAGGCGCTGAAGCCCTGGTATCGCCACATGTGCAAGCGCCCGCTTTCCAGCAACGAATTCTACCCCACGTTCAATCGTGACTCAGTGAGTCTGGTTGACGTGTCCGACACGCAAGGGCTGGAAGCGATGACGGAAAAGGGGTTCATCGCCAATGGCAAGGAGTATGAGATCGATTGCATGATCTTTGCCAGCGGATTCGAGGTAACATCGGATCTCGACCGGCGCTGGGGCATCCCGGTGTTCGAAGGGCGTGATGGCCTGTCGATTTACGATAACTGGAAGGAAGGCCCGGTGACGCTGCACGGCATCACCACCCACGGTTTCCCCAACCAGTTCTTCATTGGCTATATCCAGGGCGGAATCAATTCCTCGGTCACCGAACATTTCGGCCGGCAGGGGGCGCATGCGGCCTGGATCATTGCCGAAGCCCTGAAGCGCGGCATCAAGGTGGTCGAGGCGACTCAGGAAGGGCAGGATGCCTATCTGAAGCAGTTCCATGAGATCGAAATTGATCTGTCGGCACAACAGGCCGAATGCCCACCGGGCTATTTCAACAATGAAGGCGATCCAAAAGCAAAATGGGCGCTGTTCCGTCCCTGGGGCTATGGATGGGATAATTTTGAGGCCATGCTTGCCGCGTGGCGCGCGAAAGGTGCCTTTGAAGGGATGGTTCTGACGCCCTGAAGTGGCGGCGCTGTCCATCGCTGCTGCAATATGTGGCCTGGAGCGCCCGTCGCCATGTGGAGTCCAGCCCCGATCCGTGCTTGTCTGCGCGCGGGCAGGGATTCGCTGTCGCCCGCCAGTTCGTATTGCCCCAATGGTGCTATATATAGTCAGTTCAGGAGAGTGTCGTGAACAAGCCGACCACATTCAATATCAGGCCGGAAGACCTTGATGAGCCGCTGACCTACGGCACCGAGGCTTTTCTTTCCCGCGAATATGCCCTGGCCGAAAAAGACCGGTTGTGGCCGCATGTCTGGCAGATTGTTGAACGTGTCGAAGATTTCAAGGCAGTCGGTGATTTCGTTACCTATGATGTGGCCGATGATTCAATCATCGTCATCAAGACGGGTGAAACCAGCTTCAACGCTTTCCACAATGTCTGCCCGCATCGCGGTCGCCAGCTGATCAATACGCCTGATGATGTGCATAGCGTGCGCGGCAATCGCCGGAATTTCATCTGCGGGTTTCACGGCTGGACTTATGATACTGAGGGCAACAATATCTATATCCTTGATCCGCAGGACTGGAAGGGCGCACTGACGCCCGAGAGAACCTGCCTTTCCAAAGTCAGGGTCGATACCTGGGGCGGGTTTGTCTGGATCAACATGGAGCCGGAAGGTGAATCTCTCACCGATTTTCTGAGCGATGCGGGCCGTATCCTCGCGCATTTCGAGATGGACAAAATGCGCTACAAATGGCGCAAATGGGTGGTCTATCCCTGCAACTGGAAGACCGCGATCGAGGCGTTCATGGAACCGTATCACGTCGCGGGCACGCACACCCAGCTGCTCGCGCACGGCGATTATTACGCTTATAGCGCGGACTATGGAAAGCATGGCGTCAGCGGCTTTGACCAACGCGACCCGGCCTTCAAGATGAGCCAAAGCTCAAGCGTTACGCGGGCGGGCAAGGGTGAAGATCCCCGCAAATCTACTTATGATCTGATCAAGGAAAATTACGAAACCCTGAACTATGCGGCGTCCACCGAGACGCTGGTTAACGCCGCCAGCCGTCTGGTTGATGAACTGCCCGAAGGCACGGCAGCGGCAGATGTGATTGCGCACTGGATGAAATCCGCCAAGGCCGATGATGCCGCGCGCGGGGTTGTCTGGCCGGAGATTCCGCCCGAGGTGATGGCCGAAGCGGGGCTCGCCTGGAGCATCTTCCCCAACACATCGATCCTGCACGGCATCACCTTTGCGCTTTGCTATCGTGCGCGGCCCTATGGCGATGATCCGAATATGTGCATTTTCGAAAGCTATGCCATCGAACGCTATCCCGAAGGCGAAGCGCCCGAGACGCAGTGGGAATCCGCTGAAGCGACTGAAGCCGGTTTTGGTGCCGTCCTCGCGCAGGATTTCTCGAATATGCAGTGGGTGCAAAAGGGCATGAAATCGCATGGCTTTCGCGGTGCGTTGCCCAATCCGCATCAGGAACAGAAGATCACCAATTTTCACCGCAATCTGGCCGAACATATGGGCACAGGCGCGCCCCGTTTACTCAAGTAAGGATTTCCATTCATGTATTCAGATTCAGCCCAGCCGGAAGGCCCGTCGACCGGCACCCCGGTGTACAAGCGCATCCTTGACCTGTTCGAGGCCGAAGGCATTCGGACATTGTTCGGCATTCCCGATCCCAACTTTGTTCATATGTGCCTGGAAGCGGAACGCCGGGGCTGGACAGTCGTATCGCCGCATCATGAAGCGGCGGCCGGTTTCATGGCCGAAGCGGCATCGCGTATCACCGGCAAGCCTGCTGTGTGCTTCGGCACGCTGGGGCCGGGCATGGCCAACATGATGCCTGCCATCCAGTGCTGCAAGGTTGAGAATTCGCCGGTCATCTTTCTGGGCGGGCAGCGTGCGCGCGTGACCGAACGGCGGGTGCGGCGCGGGCGCATCCAGTTTGTCCGGCAGGAGCCGATGATCGAGGATTCGGTCAAATATTCCGGTGCCATCGAATATGCCGACCAGACCGACGAAGTGATCCGTGAAGCCATCCGCGTGGCGATGTCCGGCACGCCGGGGCCGGCCTATATCGAATATCCCTCGCACATCATTCTCGAAGAACTTGATGTGCCCGAAGTGCTGCCGCCGCACCGTTACCGCCTGACAATGCAGGGTGCCGACGGGGATCGCATTGCCGAAGCGGCGAAGCTGATCAAGGAAGCCAAAAATCCGATCCTGCTGGTCGGCCATGCGGTGCATACGTCGCAATCCGGCGCGGCAGTGAAGGAACTGGCCGATCTGATGAACTGCCCGGTGATCCAGACCTCGGGCGGCACCAGCTATATCAAGGGCCTTGAAGACCGCACCTTCCAGTATGTTTTCTCTGACGCGTCGATTGACGCGGTGGAAGAATGCGATGTGGTCGTGGCGCTGGGCACCGAACTGGGTGAGCCTGTGCATTTCGGGCGTTGGCGGCACTGGCATGACGGTGAAGCCACCCGCAAATGGATCTATGTCCAGCAAGACCCGACAGCCATCGGCGTCAACCGACCGATTGATGTGCCGCTGGTCGGCGATCTGCGCGCCGTGGTGCCACAACTCAGCCGCGCGCTGGGCAGCGCATTGCCGCCCGCAAAGGGGTTGGCGCGCTTCATGAAGGATGGCGCGGACGAACTGGAAGGGCTGGCGGCGGAGACGCTGGAAAAGAGCGACGGCACTGGCAATGTCGGGGTGCACACGTCACGCTTCATTGTCGAGGCGACCAAGGCATTCCCCAAGGACGGCATCATGATCCGCGATGGCGGCGCGTCCGTCATCTTTGGCTGGACGTATAACCAGTGCAAGCCGCATGACGTGATCTGGAACCAGAA
>JANOAJ010000091.1:0-12325 GCA_031411035.1 Sphingomonadales bacterium | reverse complement strand
GAGCAGGACGCGGATATCGTGATGTTCGTCTATCGCGAGGATTATTACGTCGCGGCCCGCGAACCCAAGGTGCCCGACGCGAACAGCGATGCAAAAGTGCATGACGATCACGAAAAATGGTCCGCCGAAATGCACAGCGTGGCCGGGCTTTCCGAAGTGATCGTCGCCAAGCAGCGCCACGGCGCCACCGGCAAGGTGAAGATGAAGTTTGAAGCGCGCTTCACCCGGTTCAGCGATCTGGCGGATGACGGCTATTATCCGGAGCCGCGCGGCTAGATCCGCGCCCAGATCCAGTACAGCGCGGCCAGCCCGGCCAGTGCCGCGCCGGTCATCCGCACGCCCTGATACACGGGCCGCCGCGCCAGCCACAACAGGAGCGGCACGACCAGCGCGGCCAGCGCCACCTGCACCAACTCGATCCCCAGATTGAAGCCGAGGATCGCTTGTGCTTTTGCCAGCGGTTCCAGCGCGAAATTGCCGATCACAGTGGCGAAGGCAAGGCCGTGGATCAGGCCGAACCCGGCGGCGATGAAGGCTTCCTTGCCGGGAAAGAGCGGCCGGAAAGCGTGGATTGCCGAAATCAGGATGGAAACGGCAATACCCACTTCCACAGGCCGGGCAGGCAATTGCCAGCCGAAAAACGCACCGCCAATCAGCGTGACGGAATGGCCAATGGTAAAGGCCGTGATAATCGAGACCAGATGGCGAAAGGTTGTCCGCGCGCCTGCTGCATCGCGCCAGCGCCCGCCCGCTGCCAGAAGGGGCGCGGGTAGCAGCAGCGTAAAGAGGAACAGCAAATGGTCTGCCCCTTCGGCAATGTGGCGCATCCCCAGCTTCAGCGCCGCACCAAAGCCGCGCCAGCCGCTGCCCGCGCCGCGATCGATCGAAACGTCCGTTGCCCCCTGCCGGAGTGCCCCGATCATCGCCGGTTTGCTTTCCAGCACTCCGCCTGCAAAATCGGAACGGGCAAAGATCAGCACGATATGGCTGGAAAGCCGGTCAATGATCGCGTCATAATGCAGGCTCAGGCGGCGCAGCGGCGCGCCGGGTGGCGGGGTGAGGATCGCCGTCGTGACAAGGTCGGCCTGGCCTTGGCTGCGATCAAGATGCGGTGCGGGGATGGTGACACTCCAGGCCCGTCCGTCGGGCGCGGAGGCGCGGAAATGGGTCTGCAGCTCGGCGGCACTGAGCAGGGGTTTGCCCAGCGCATAGCCAATCTCGCTTTGCGGAATGCGGATCTTTGCCAGCACATCCGCGCTGCGGAAATCCAGCTCGATGGCGCTGTTGGGTGTCAGATGGGCAAAGGCTGGTGTGGCTGCCAGCAACAGCACGGCAACCAGCCAGCGCCACACTGGCTTCAATGATCGTTCCAGATAAAGCCGCGCGCTGGATCAAACGCGCGGGGATCCATGTCCAGAGCGGCCTCCCGCGCGGCTTCGGCCGCATCGCCTCGCCCGGCCAGCGCGAGCGCGTCCGCAGAGACGCGCTCAAGCTCGACCGAGCGCCAGCCCGATGCCCGCGCCTTGTCCAGTACGGCAATCGCCAGATCGGCGCGGTCATTCGCGATCCAGGCCCGCGCCAGCCCGATCAGGGCTTCGCCATGCGGCCGGTTGCGCGCGTCAGCCTGGGCATAGGCAAGAGCCGCGCGGCGATCCCCGAACGCCAGTTCATGATCGCGCGCATGGCCCCATGTGGCTTCCGGGAATTGCGCCAGCCGGGCTTTCCAGATGGCAGACGCCTTGTCCGCCCATTGCCGCGAACGCGCGCCGTCTCCCGTCAGCCGGTAGAGATTGGCAAGGCTGTCGGCCACTTCGGGGCGCTGGCCCGGTACGTCCAGTGCTTCCAGCGCCTTGGCAGCGCCTGCCGTATCGCCTCCCGCCGCCTGCATGAACGCGCGCTTCAGCGATACCCGCCAGTCACCGGGGAATATCCGGTCAGCCGCAGCGAAGTGCTTCGTGGCCAAGGGCCAGTCGCCGCGCCCCAGTTCGATGATCCCCCGCTGCATTTCGATGGACGCTGCAAATTGCGGCGTCCGCACACGCGGCGCGGCCTCACATTTTTCGAGGCTGCGCAGGGCATTCTCCGTTTCGCCCACGCGCCATTGCAGCAGCGAGATGCGGCACAAGCTGCTCGGGCCGCCACCCAGTTGCAGCGCCAGCTTGTAACGCCCCATCGCGCCGCGATTGTCCCCCCGATAGAAGCGCAGATCGCCCCGCATCGCTTCCTGTTCGGCCTGTTGCGCAGGCGCGTCTGGCACGGCGTAGCGGGTAATGGCGGCCAGCGCCGCATCCGCGCCGGACAGCCGGTGCAGCGCCAGTTCCAGCCCGGCCTTGCTGTGGTGCGGCCCGGAACCGGCAGGGGAAAGCGCGAATGCCTGGGCCAGAGCCGCTTCCGCTTGCGCATATCCGGCATAGTCGCCCGTCAGGCGGGCCACGCCCAGTCGCGCATTGGCCACGGTTTCCAGCGCCATCGGATCATTGCCGCGGTCATCGGCAATGCCCTGCCAGTCATCGCCATATTTGGTGAATTGTGTAATTGCTTCCTGCGCGGTCTGGGGAGCGCCGCCCGGCATGATCGGGCCGGGGCGCGGGATGGGGGGACGGATCATGCCGTTCCCCCACCAGGCCAGCGCTGCCACGATCAGCGTCGCGAGAACAACGCCGACAAGTGTCAGTCTTGGTCGTGTCAAACTGGCGATCCGATCAGCCCTGCGTGGCGCAAACGACCAGACCCAGTCCCTGAAGATCATCCACCAGCGCGCCCGCAAGCCCGGTCAGCGTTGCCGTCATTTCGGGTTCAAAGCTGCGATTTTCGTCCAGCGCAGGCGAATTCTCGTTGTAGAGAATCTTGTTGTTGCCACGCATCAGGGCCGTGGAGATGGCCGGCACACCCACGCGCTCCACCCGGATATAGGATGATGCCGGATCAGTGCGGAAATTGAAATTCGTCCCATTGGTATCCGACAGGCGCGGCGTGCCCAGCGCAGCGGCGAAATAGGGGAAGCTCGTTCGCAAGGGCTGGTCAAACACATTGGGATTGAGCGGCACATTGTTGAGCGTGGTTGGCGTGTGGCGGGTCTGGTCAAGGAACAGGATCGCCAGTTCCAGATCGATCACCTGATCCTGCAACCGGCGGCCATTGGGGAAATTGGCCGGTCTGGAAAGATCAAGCGTCACCAGATCGGGGATCAGTATGTCGCGCACCCGCTTGCCATCCACCATCTGATCAAAGCAGCGTTCCACCTTCACGACGTTGCCGGTGATGGGTGGCGGCGGCGGCGGTGCCATTGGCGTGTTGTCTTCCAGCCCGCCGCTGTTGCAGGCGGAAAGGCCAAGCGCGAGCGCCAGCCCGGATGTCGAGAGGATTGTCTTGCGAAGGGTCATGGCGTCGTCCCCATGAAACGAGCGGTTGTACCCCAGGCCGCGATCGGATTGCTGCCATTCTGGATGGAAGTCAGCGGAATTTCGATCACCACACCCGTGCTGTTGAGCCCGAAGAACCGGTTGCGGTCATTGCGAATGCTCAGCACGCCTGTGTTGCGGGTCTGGTTGAAGCCCACCACGTCAAAATTGAACGGATCATCGAACAGTCCGGCCATCACTTTGATATTCCCCTGCGTGAGCAGGGTTTCCGCCGGGCCGATAATGGGCGCGGTCTGGCCGGGAATGCCAGTGATCCGGATGCCGCTGGCATTGGGGTTTGTCGGGTCTTGCCCGAACTGGAATTCAATGGTGAATTCCGCGTCGGTCTTCGCCCCGGCGTTGGAAACCATGATCCGGTACAGGATGTTGCGATCATAAACTGCCGGATTGTTGGCGGCCTGAGGCCCCGCAAAATCCATCGCGATGACCAGCGTTGTGGCCGTCTGGAAAACATACAAGTCCGCCAGATCCGCCGCGAAATCGGGCGGCGTCGCCACGGCCGGATCAACCCGGGTAGGGGGATCGAAATGGTCAGCCGCCGGCGCCGCATAGTCGGCACTCATGAAGAGCAGGGGCAGGGCGACAACGCCAAGGGCGCCTCGTCCAAACCAGGATTGCATTCGTCTCACAACCAGTCCTTTCACGCGATCCGCGTTTGGAAAGTATGTGCGACCCGATAGCGCGAAGCCGGTTCATCTGATGTGCCGACAATCACTCAACGAGATAAGCGAAACTTTTTTCTCCGTCCAGCCTTTACGCTTCGGGGGCAGACAGTTCGCGCAGCCGGTTCTGGTCGGCCGGAACCAGCGTCACGACTTGCGGGCAGCGAAAACACGCGGCCTCCCCGGTTTCGCGAAACCAGCGGCAGGTGGGGCGGATCAAACAGGAGGGAAGCCTGTCCACCACAGGCGCGAGCCCTTCTGCAATACGTTGCCCAAGACTGCATCGACCGTTCGCGAACTGGGCGCAGCGCCCCTCTTCGCATTTCGCCGCGAAGCGGAACACATGCGTGGGATCCATGCCCCCCAGTGACCCAAGCATGGCATCGGTGATGATGGCATCCTGCTTGAGATAGTCGACACGCGGTGTATCGGCAGTGCCACCCACAACGCCGAAGATGCGGGCACCTTCCATGTCGGGCTGACCACTGGGGCAGGACATGGGCGCTTCGCCGGGAGGCGCCGCATGCCCGTTCATGTCAGAATCCCCTGAGCTGGGGCAGCAGATCGCGTTCGATAAACCCGGCGATGGTGATGCCACCGACCTTGAACACAGCCGGTTCCACCTTGAACCCGCTCGCGCTGATCTGCGCGGTCACTTCTGTCGCGAACCTGTCTGCCAGCGCGGCGTTGCGCAAGCGCCGTCCGATAAGATCCCATTTGGGAACATAGTGGTTTTCGGCGGCATCGAGAGGGCCGACCCGCTCAGCCGCGAGCTTTACGGCACGGTCAACCACATCCGGCAGCTTGCGTGCCGAAATCAGGTTCGCAGATGTTTTTGCATTGAAAGCCATGATAACCATCTCCTGTATTTCAAGAAGCGGCCCGTTTTATAGCAAGCAGAGCATCCCACGAGTCGCACGCGCCGTCAATCTGGTGACGCAGCTATTCGTTTCAGGATTCGCACGGTCTGTCGCGAAAACTTGTAACAATCTTTCAGTGGGTAAGAATCTGAAATAATTACGCAGACATTTACTATGTTCCCCACGTGATGGGACTGTGGCGCGACGTGATCGCCTGAGCGGCCCCGTGTGTGAATTCGCGAACCGGCAGCGGGGAATCCGGCAGGGCACAAGACAGGCTGTAACTGCCGCGCAGATTTTGACGAACATCCCCTTGCACAGTCAATTGTTGCGGAGATGCACGAAATGGACGGAAATGATGCGCGCCCCGTGCCAAGGGTGGTGATTGTCGGCGCAGGCTTTGGCGGGCTTGCCGCGGCCAAGGCGCTGGCGGGCAAGGCCGTGGATGTAACCCTGATCGACCGGCAGAACCATCACCTGTTCCAGCCGCTGCTGTATCAGGTTGCGACGGCAGCGCTCTCGCCGGCAGACATTGCCGCGCCGATCCGGGCGATTGTGCGCGATCACGCCAATATCCGCGTCGTGCTTGACAGTGTGGAGGGCGTCGAAACCGAAGGAAAGCGCGTGATTCTGCGTGATGGCGCGCCGCTGGAATATGACTGGCTGATCCTCGCAACCGGCGCGCGCCACAGCTATTTTGGCAATGACGAATGGGCGGATGCCGCGCCCGGGCTCAAGACGATTGACGATGCCACGGCGGTGCGCCGCAACGTCCTCATTGCGCTGGAACGCGCCGAAGTGGAAACCGATCAGGAGAAGCGGAATGCCCTGCTGACCTTCATCGTGATCGGTGGCGGGCCTACCGGCGTGGAAATGGCCGGTGCCATTGCCGAACTGGCACGCCGGTCCGTTTCGATGGAGTTTCGTCACATCACGCCGCACTGTTCGCGCGTGATTCTGGTGGATTCAGGCGAACGACTGCTCAAATCCTTCCCTGAAAGCCTGTCTGCCAAGGCGCAGGCCGCGCTCGAGTCGCTGGGCGTTGAGGTGAATACCGGCATCCGCATTCGTGACGTGCATGATCAGGGCGTGCAGATCGGGAATGATTTTGTTCCGGCGCAGACGATTGTCTGGGCCGCCGGCGTCACTGCATCTCCCGCCGCGCTCTGGCTGGGCCTGGCACCTGATCGCAGCGGGCGCGTGCCGACCTGTCCGGAATTGCGGGCGCCCGATCATCCCGAAATCTTTGTGATTGGCGATACGGCGGCGTGTCCGGATGGAAACGCGGGGACTTTGCCCGGCGTCGCGCCTGTCGCCAAGCAGCAGGGGTATCACGCGGCGCACACCATCTTGGACGCGATTGCGGGCAAGTCCGCGCGCCCGTTCCGGTACCGCAACTATGGCAATATGGCGACCATCGGGCGCAGCCATGCTGTCGTGGATTTCGGGCGCGTGCAGCTATCGGGTTTCCCCGCCTGGCTTGTGTGGAGCCTGGCGCATTGCTGGTTCCTTGTCGGCTTCCGCAGCCGCGCCGTCGTCGCCCTCAACTGGATATGGAGCTATCTGACATATCAGCGCAGCGCCCGGCTGATTACCGGCCTGCGCCACTAGTCTCCGGTCAGGATCCGGTCCACCAACTGCTTCACCGTGGGCACAAAGCCGTTGGAATAGAAGGGATCCTTCTTGAAGCGGAAGGCCGCATGGCCCGCAAACATCAGATTGTCATCCACCGGGCCGCCATGCGCGATATCCTGCAAGGTCTTCTGGATGCAGAAACTGCGCGGATCGGCGAGATAGCCGGTGGTGTAATCATCATGATCTTTCCAGGAAGAAAATCCGCAATGCGAAAGGCAGCCCATACAGTCTGTCTGATCCTTGCGGATCATGTCCCGTTCGGGAACGGTGACGAACACCAGCGTATTGTCCGGCGTTTTGAGCGCAGCGGTGAAGCCCTGGCCAAACCATTCGCGCGCACGCAGCAGATCGGCTTTTGTCACCCAGAAATTCTTGCCTTTAACCGCGACATCAAGCTGATGGGTATGTTCGCCCGCCTGCTCGCCCGAATAGGGGATCTGGCGCTCCGAACGCGCTTGCAGGCTTTTGAGGAACGGCGTTTTCACAGCACTCGAATAAAATCCGGTGGGCGAGAATTTGTGGAGCAGGACATCGCCTTCCTCCAGCGTCATCAGCCGGTCTTTCCAGCCTTGCGGGATCGGGCTTTCCTGCGTCAGCAAAGGCCGCGTGCCGAACTGGAAGGCCACCTGGCCGAGTTCGGGATTGTCGAGCCAGTCATTCCACTCGATCAGGTTCCACACCCCGCCAGCCATGACGATGGGCGTTTCATCGGGAATGCTGCATTCGCGCATCACATCCCGCAATGCCTTGACGCGGGGATAGGGATCCTGCGGCACAAGCGGGTCTTCGGCGTTGGACAGGCCGTTATGGCCACCCGCCAGCCACGGATCTTCATAGACCACTGCCGAAAGGAATTCCGCTGCCTTGGAATAGGATCGTTTCCACAATGCCCGGAAAGCGCGGGCGGAACTGATGATCGGCAGATAGGATACGCCGTAGGATGACGTGATTTCCGACAGCTTGTAGGGCATCCCGGCACCGCAGGTGACGCCCGCGATCATGCCCTTGGTCTTTTCAAGGATGCCATGCAGGATTGGCTGGGCACCGCCCATTTCCCAAAGCACATTGATGTTGATGGCGCCCTTGCCGTTGGAGATTTCCCACGCTTTCTGCACCTGCGCAATGCCGCCGGCGATGCCATATTGGATCAGCTCTTCATGGCGCTCACGGCGGGTTTTCGCGGCGTAAACCTGCGGCACGATCTTGCCTGTCGGGTCATAACTGTCTGCATTCACGGCGGATACCGTGCCGATCCCGCCCGCAGCGGCCCATGCCCCCGCGCTTGCGTGGTTGGTTGCAGACACGCCTTTGCCGCCCTCGATAAGCGGCCATACTTCGCGACCGCGATAGAGAATCGGCTTGATACCCTTGAACATCGTCACTCCTGAAAACACCCCGTTTCGTGCGCTATACCCCCGGTTTCGGGAAAATGCGCGGGGTTTTTCAGGCCAGACTGTAGAGCGTTGCATAGCGCGAAATCATCGCGGCTTCATCATAGTCCGCCGCTGCCCGTGCCTGATTGGCAGCGCCAAGCGCCGCGCGCCGCGCGCGATCCGCGGCCAAGGCCGCCAGCGCTTCGGAAAAACCGGGTTCATCGGCGGCCGGAATGATAAAGCAGGTGCCTTCGTTCGCAACGATGGCGCGGACGTCGCCGACATTGGTGGCAACAGTCGGCAATCCGGCGGCCATTGCTTCCACCAGCGAGATGGGGAATTGCTCACTGTCAGACGAGAGCGCGAAAATGTCGAACAGGCCGATATAGTCATGCGGGCGCGGGAGGAACCCTGGCATCACCAGCCGGTCAGCCATGCCGCAGCGTGCGGCTTGCGCCAGGATCGCGTTCCGTTCCGGCCCGTCGCCGACAATGACCAGCCGGGCATTGGCGATGGGGGCGACGGCTCGGACAAGGCGGGGCAGGTTCTTCACCGCCCGCAGCCCGGCGAGCGTACCGATGATCACTTCGCCTTCCCGCTTCACCAGCCCCGGAATGGCATCTGGCGCGGGCGGCTTGGCATAGGCGGCCACATCAATTCCGTTGGGGATGCGGATCGGGTGCGGCACTTTCCACACGTCACGGGCGATGCCTTCCAATGTGGTGGAAGGCACGATCACATGCTGCGCTGTGGGCAGCATCAGCCGACGAAAGGCGCTGCGCTTCCAGTTGAGCCCGTTGGCTTCGTCCGCATTGAAGCCGTCTTCGTGATGGATCAGCGGCGGACAACTGCGCGGGAAAAGGCGTCGTGCGCCGACCGCATCCATGCTGCCCCAATTATAGGTAAGAACAAGGTCAAATCCCTGCATGTAGCGGGCAAGGGCGCGGTACCGCGCCGGCGAGGGTTTGCCCGCCAGCGATGGCGCGTCGTCTGGAAAGTCGACCTTGATCCCGGGATCAATCGCCTCCCGCGCCGCCAGGGCATCTGGCACGGCGCTCAGGATGGTGTGGCGGGTGGCATAGCCAAAGGCGTTCATCAGGCGGACGGCGCGGGCTTCCTTGCCGCCCAGCATGAATGTGGAATGGCAGTGCAGAATGCGCTTCATGCCGCCAATGGTTTCAGGAAGGCACGGATTGCGGAAAGCGCGGCAGGTTCATCCAGCACGGGCGCGTGCCCGGTGCGCGGCACTGTGGCGACCTTGCCCTTTTTCAGCCGGGTCTTCATCGCTTTGGCCGTCGCGTCGCTCAGAATGTCCGAAAGCGCGCCGCGGACAACCAGTGTCGGCACCTCTTCCAGGGCCCCGAACAACGGCCAGAGATCAGCAGGCGCTTCGCCTCCCGGCACCCGGAACGGTTCGGAAATGCGCGCATCATAATCCTGCACGATCCGGCCCGCCGAGGTCAGCCGGTACAGGCGCTTCGCCATCGCCAGCCATTCGGGAAGGCCATAATCAGGATAGACCTTGGCATTCAGTTCCGCGAGCGCACGCGCGGCGTGCATCCAGGTGGGCCACGATCCCGATTTGCCGACATAATTCTTGATTCGCTCCAGCCCCGCCGGTTCGATATCCGGCCCGACATCATTGAGGATCGCACCTGCCAGCCGTTCCTTGCCATGTGCTGCCGTCAGCATCGTGACGAGGCCGCCAAGCGACGTGCCCATCATGATGAAGTGCGTCAGCCCCAATTCGCTGATCAGTGCTTCCACATCCTGCCAATAGGTCATCGGCATATAGGTCATCGCGTTCTTGGCGTAGGCGCTCTCCCCGCGTCCGCGCATTTCCAGGCAGAGTATCCGGTGCGTGCCTGCCAGTGCATCGGCCACCGGCGCGAAATCGCGCGCATTGCGCGTCAGTCCGGGGATGCAGAGAATCGGCGGCCTGGCCGGATCGCCCGCATAGTCGCGGTAATGCAGGCGCAGGCCATCACTTGACCACCAATAGCCGTCTTCATAGTTGCTCACTGTTGCCAAGCTCCGCCCATGGCGTCCATATCGCGGCATGACCGAGTTTCCGCAAGCCGCGCCCTTCGCCCCCGCCAATGATATTGCCGAGATTGCCGATTTTCTCGGGAGTCCAATGACATCCGCCGATTTTCCGGAAACCCGGCTGCGCTTCCGCAATGATCGCTCGGCCGCCACGGTGGGGCTGGCGGGGTTGAGCGATGCGGAGTGGATTGCCCATTTCGGGCGCTTCATTCCGCTGGCAGGCAGCCTGCCGCAACCGCTGGCGTTACGATATCACGGGCACCAGTTTCGCGTGTACAATCCCGATATCGGGGACGGGCGCGGATTCCTGTTTGCCCAGCTTCGCGACGGCGCGGGCCGCTTGCTTGATCTGGGCACCAAAGGGTCGGGCCAGACTCCTTATAGCCGCTTTGGTGACGGGCGGCTGACACTGAAGGGCGCGGTGCGCGAGATATTGGCGACCGAGATGCTGGAAGCGCTGGGCGTCAATACCAGCAAGACCTTTTCCGTGATCGAAACCGGCGAAGCGCTGCACCGGGGAGACGAGCCTTCGCCCACGCGCTCTGCCGTGCTGGTGCGGCTGAACCACGGACATATCCGCATTGGCAGCTTCCAGCGCTTGGCGACTGTGCAGGATGATGCGTCGCTGAGGCGGCTGGTCGATTATGCGCTGGCAAAATATCATGGCGAGGCACCAGGCGAGGATGCGCCCGTCAGATTGCTTGCCCGGGTGGCGGAAGCGACCGCGGACATGGCAGCCGGTTTCATGGTCGCGGGCTTTGTCCACGGCGTCCTCAACAGCGACAATATCAACATTTCGGGGGAGAGCTTCGATTACGGCCCGTGGCGCTTCACGCCAAAGTTCGAAGCAGGATTTACGGCAGCCTATTTCGACGAACAGGGGCTCTATGCGTTCGGGCGGCAGGCCGAAGCGATCCACTGGGATGTCGTGCAGCTTGCCATCGCACTGACCCGGATTGCCGATCAGGACGCGCTGGTGGAAGCGGTGAACCTGTTTGCCCCTGCCTATCGCGCGGCCCTCGTCCGGCGGATGCTGTGGCGGCTGGGCGTGCAAAGCCGGGGGGATGCGGCGGACATAGTGCTGGTGCAGGCCATCGAGACAGCCCTCAATGCGCAAACCGTGGAAATTGACCGATTCTTCTTCGATTGGGCTGGTGGATCCCGTCGCGCGCCTTCCGTCGCTGATGCGGACTATGCCCGCGATGCCTTTGCCCCATTTGTGGCAGAAGTTGCCGGCTACACGCCGTCAAGACCCCTTGATCACCCCTTTTGGGCGGGCGCTGCCCCCTGCTCGATGCACATTGAGGAGGTCGAGGCACTGTGGAAGCCGATTGCGGACGCGGACGACTGGCAGCCGCTGGAATCCAAGGTCGCCGCCATTCGCGCGATGGGGGATGCGCTGCGGGGATGAAACCATTTTGTCATTCCCGCGAAGGTCGGAATCCGGCTTTTCTTTGCGTATCGAGTGATCAAAGATAGGAAGTGAGATTCCCGCCTTCGCCGGAATGACGAAGCCGGGTTACGCGTCGATGCTCGGGCTGCCGGTATTGGCCCACGCCACCCCGCCATCGACGGTAATCGTATCACCCACCACATAATTCCCGGCGTTGCTGGCAAGAAAGATGGCCGCTGCGGCAATATCTTCCGGCAGGCCGATGCGGCCATTGGGGATGCGCTTGGCCACTTCTTCGCCATGATCGCGGGCGGCGCGGTTCATGTCCGATGCAAAGGCGCCCGGCGCGATGGAGGTGACGTTGATATGATCCTTGACCAGATCGGCGGCAATGCGGCGCGTCAGATAGATCAGGCCGGATTTCGACGCGTGATAGCTGTAGGTTTCCCACGGATTGAGGCGGATGCCGTCGATCGAGGTGATCATGATCACCTTGGCGGGCTGGGCGGGCGTGGCCGCAGCCTTGAGCAGACCGTGAAAGGCTTGCGTCAGGAAGAAGGGCGATTTGACGTTCAGGTCCATCACCTTGTCCCAGCCCTTTTCGGGAAAGTCATCGAAGGGCGCGCCCCAGGCCGCGCCGGCATTGTTGACGAGAATGTCGAGCTTGCTCTCACGCTCGGCGAGCGCAATGGCGAGCTTGCGACAGCCTTCGACGGTTGACACATCCATTGGCAGCGCATGGCAATTGGGGCCAAGTTCGGCTGCGGTCGCGTCGCACTGATCGGCGTTGCGCGACGAGATATAGACTTTGGCACCCTGCGCGATGAACCCTTGCGCCATATATTTGCCAAGGTTTTTCGAACCGCCTGTGACGAGCGCCACGCGGCCTTCGAGCGAGAAAAGTGATGTGATGTCCATGTCTTTTCTTTCTTAA
>JANOAJ010000090.1:0-3525 GCA_031411035.1 Sphingomonadales bacterium | reverse complement strand
GGACGGCATCATTCTTACAACAGTCTCCGTGGACTGGGCAAACGCGGAAACTGAAATCAGTGCGGATGCGCCGAAAAGCCAACTACGAATCATGATAATCTCCTCAATGGACATTAAACATGGCGTAAAATACGGAACCGTTCCAGCGTTACTGTTAATGTATTGCTAACCGTCTGACGATGTCGCGAAGCGGCATGCAAAACGCTCACCGCTTGAGCATATCCGGTTCCAGCAACCGGTGCAGATGCACCACCACATAGCGCATTTCAGCGTCATCCACTGTTTTCTGGGCCGCGCCGCGCCAGGCTTTTTCCGCGCTTTTATAGTCGGGAAACATGCCGACGACGTCGATGGACTTGAGATCCTCGAAATCGAGAGTCTGCGGATTTTTGACGCGGCCGCCAAAGACTAGGTGGAGATTGCTCATAGGCGTGTTCCCTAGCGTTTTTTGAACGATTCGCCAGCCGCTTCCGCTGCTGATGTGGCAGCCTTGGTGATTTTTCCGATAATATCCTTGAACTGGTCCCGCGCGGCATCGGCATTCACGCCAAGCGCGTCGAGCTGATCCTTGCCGGTTGCGCGCGCGGCCTTGACGGCCTCACTTGCGGTGGCGCGCACCTTCTTGCCGACCGAGCCGACCGTCTTGTCTTCCCGCATCGTGCGGGGCAGCAGCGCAGCGGCAATGGCACCCAGCGCAATACCGCCGACAAGCGCGGCAAGCGGGTTGTGCTCAATGCCGGTCGCGGTCTTGTCCGCAGCGGCCCTTGCGCCGCGCTTGGTGGCGGCAACCGCTTCAGCCGATTTCTCGCGCGCAACGGCAGCCGCATCATTGGCTTTGGCACGCGCCGTCGAAGCCGCTTCGCTTGCCTTGGCGCGGGCGTCGGTCGCGGCCTTTGAGGCGCGCTCTTTTGCCGCGTGCAGGGTTTCTTCCGCTTTTTCACGGACTTCGGCGACTTTGGCGCTGGCCTTGTCAGTCAGGTCATTCATTGTCAGTCTCCTTTTTCTGCCGCTGGCGTATCGCAGCGGCGAGGGGTTTGCGGAATGCGTAAAGCGCGGACACGACCGCCACGCCCGCCGCCAGGGCAGGGCGTTTCCGCGCCGAAAGCAAGGAATTGATTGCGAATTTGGCCGCACGCGCTTTCACCAGACTGGTCGCGGTGGCGACGAGTGCGGCAGGCAGCACGCTGGCCTTCAGCGTATCGGCAGTTTTAACGAGCTGCGCTTTGGCAGCTTCCGCGTCTTCGCGGGCGATGTCCACTTCGGTACTCATCGATCCTCCGGTTTCTTGAGGGCGGCGCGCAAACGCCGCCCGCCTGCCCACAGCATCAGCGCCGCCAGCAAAAGCGAAACGCTTATCACCGAAAAAAGTGCCAGCCCGGTGCCGATCAGGGGCGCAAGCAGCAGAACCACACCTATTGGCAGAGCAATCAGGGCCCCGCAGGCAATAGCAAGGCCAACAGCCAGCAGGGCAAGCCCGGGGCGGGCATAGGACGCCCGTTCCCCGGCCTGCGCCTTGTAATAACTCACTTCCGCGCGGGCAAAGACGCTGGCGTCCGCGCGCAGTTGTCCGAACAGGGCACCGATCCCCTTGTCAGAATTCTCGTCGATTTCGGGAACCGGTGCCTGCTGCATGGGATCAGGCGTCGTCGCTGTCGCCGGAACCTGCCTTGACCAGCCGGGTCAGAACAAAGCCGAGCGCTGCTGCGGCGCCGATGGCGACAGCGGGCTTTTCGCGGACGAACGTGCGGACATCGCCGACCAGATCATCCACATCCTTGCCTTTCAACGCTTCGGCCACGCCGGAAACCGCGCTTGCGGCCTTGCGGGCATAGTCGCCATATTGGGTGCCCACCTTTTCATCGATGGTCTTGGCCACGGTATCTACCATTTCCGAAAGCTCATCGAGCGCACCGGTTGCCTTGTCCTTGCCGACATTGGCATATTCCCGGGCCTTGTCACCGGCCTTGCTGGCAAAGTTTCCAGCGGTTTCGGCAGAGGCTTTGACGCTTTCTTCAGCATCGGCAACAACGGCCTTGCGGACGGCGGGCTTCTTTGCGATCGCCTTCACGGCTTCGGCAGGAGTTTTGGCTGTAGCCATAATACGCATGTTCCTTCCAACGAACGGCAGAGGGGGACTGCCGATTGCTTCAAGGCGACAAGGCCGATAAGGCGCGCGCCATCATCGTCCCGTCGCTTGAGGATACCATATAATGACCGCCATTCTCGATATCCATGCCCGCACCATCATTGATAGCCGTGGCAACCCCACAATTGAAGTGGATGTTATGCTGGAAGATGGCAGTTTCGGGCGCGCTGCCGTGCCTTCCGGTGCTTCCACAGGGGCTTATGAGGCGGTGGAAAAGCGCGATGGAGACAAGAAAAAATTTCTCGGCAAGGGCGTTTCAGAGGCCTGTGCTGGCGTAAATGGCGAAATCGCCGATGCCCTGCGCGGATATGAAGCGGAAGACCAGGCCGAAGTGGATGCGGCGATGATCGCGCTTGATGGCACGGAAAACAAGGCGCGGCTGGGCGCGAACGCGATCCTTGGTGTCAGCCTGGCAACGGCGAAGGCAGCAGCGGATTCACGCGGCCTGCCACTCTATCGCTATGTCGGGGGCGTTTCGGCGCATGTATTGCCGGTGCCGATGATGAACATCATCAATGGCGGGATGCACGCGGACAATCCCATCGATTTCCAGGAATTCATGATCATGCCCGTTGGCGCGGACTCGCTGTTCGATGCGGTGCGGATTGGTTCGGAAATTTTCCACACGCTCAAGAAAAAGCTCCACGACAAGGGTCTGGCAACAGCCGTGGGAGATGAAGGCGGCTTCGCCCCCAATCTTGCGTCGCCCGCCGAAGCTATGGACTTTATCATGGCAAGCATCGAAGCGGCGGGATACAAGCCCGGCGATGATGTGGTGCTGGCGCTCGATTGCGCCGCGACGGAATTTTTCAAGGACGGTGCCTATCATCTGGATGGCGAGGGCAGGGTGCTTTCCCCGGAAGAAATGGCGGATTACCTTGCCGATCTCGCTGCGCGCTACCCGATTGCTTCAATCGAGGATGGCATGAGCGAGGATGATTTTACCGGCTGGAAAGCAATCACTGACAAGATCGGCCATAAATGCCAGTTGGTGGGGGATGATCTGTTCGTCACCAACCCCAAGCGCCTGTCGGTGGGGATCGGGCAGGGGCTGGCCAATTCGCTGCTGGTGAAGGTCAACCAGATCGGCACGCTCACCGAAACACTGGCAGCCGTCGATATGGCCCATCGTGCGCGTTACACTGCCGTGATGTCACACCGCTCAGGCGAAACCGAAGATGCCACGATTGCCGACCTCGCAGTCGCCACCAATTGCGGGCAGATCAAGACAGGCAGCCTTGCCCGGTCTGACCGGTTGGCCAAATATAACCAGCTCATCCGGATCGAGGAAGAACTGGGCAGCGTGGCCCGCTATGCCGGGCGGAGCATATTCGCCTGAGTGCCGGGGACTGTCCCCTTTAGGGACTGTCCACACGCCA
>JANOAJ010000089.1:0-11317 GCA_031411035.1 Sphingomonadales bacterium | reverse complement strand
GGTTTCCTTGAACTCGACATGCTTGCGCACGACGGGATCATATTTGCGGAAGGAGAGCTTTTCCGTCTTGGTGCGGGGATTCTTCTTGGTGACATAGAAGAAACCCGTGTCCGCCGTGCTGGCGAGCTTGATCTTGACGGTTGTTGGCTTGGCCATGTGCCTGATACCCTGAAATTGAATGAAGCGCGCGATTCCCCGCGCGGAAGTGGCGGGCTAATAGATATCAGCCCCGGAATGTCAAGCGTGGTGGTGGCTGGGTAAAGGCGGTTCCGCTGTCATTCCGGCGAAAGCCGGAATCTCCCTTTACTCTTGCCGACCATCAGAATGATCTCCGCAAAAAGGGGTGCCGGGATTCCGGCTTTCGCCGGAATGACGAGACATTCACCCCAGCCTTCGCAGGAGCACCGGACTCAGCCCGTCTTGTCGGTATCGCTACCCTTGGCCTTGGGCTTGTAGGGAAGCACCTGCGATTCCGGATTGAAGAGTTTCTGCCCCGGCTGGAACAGGGTTGTGCCCGCAAAGCCAAAAATGCCACTGGTGGGCGATTCGGCCTCATCAGATGCCTTGGTGCTGTCCTTGGTTGGTTTTACGTCTGCCACGCCTGATTCCCGTCATCTGGTTTGTTACAGGACTGCCCGGACTCGATACTCGCCACAGTCCTACCTGATTCCTTTCGGCACTGCACCATGAATTCGGCATGCCGGAATGGTGGTGCACGGTCGGGGGTTTCTGTTGCCCGGCACCCCCGGGGCCGCTGGAATCTGATTCTGTTGCCCGGCTCAGCCCAGCCGCGTTATGTCGTTTAACCTAAGGCCGTGAAGCCTATGGGTTAAGCAGCAATAGCAAGTGCTTCGTTATCGTTGGCACTTATGAGATTGAACCATTTCACGGCTTATTCATGCCGGGCAAAAATACCGCTTTTCAACACACGTCGATCCTGGTTCGGCCCCGTCATGGCCCCGCTTGCGCGAGGCTATGGTGGAGCCGCCGGGTACTGCCCCCGGGTCCGCTGCATCTATTGCACGGCATCATTTATCGCCATAGCCGGACGAATCCGGCAGCCCCTATATAGGCCGATATTTGGAAATGTTAAGGGCAGCGTTGCGAAAGCAGGGTTAACGGGCTTGCCCTAATCACCCCCATTGGCTAGGGGGATTAACATGTTGACCCAGCGTTCCCGCTATGGCTTGCGTGCCATGATCCTGCTTGCCGATGCCCCGATGGATGGCCCGCCCGTGCCGATGAGCTTCATCGCCAAGGAAGCCCAGGTGCCGCGCAAGTTTCTGGAAATCATCCTTGCCGAACTGAAGGCCGCCAATCTGGTAACCTCCACGCGCGGCAAGCATGGCGGGTTCCATCTGGCCCGCCCGGCCCATCTGATTTCGCTGGGGGATATCATCCGCGTGATCGAAGGCCCGCTTGCCCTTGTGCCATGCGTCAGCCGCACCGCCTACAAGCGCTGCAAGGATTGCCGTGACGAAGAAAAATGCGCGATCCGCCGCGCGATGATGATCGTTCGCGATGATACCGCCCGCATATTGGACGGCACCAGCCTGGCCACCGCAACGGAAGAAAACCGCGCGGCGGCGTGAGTTTTAGTCATTCCGGCGAAGGCCGGAATCTCACTTTCCCTTTGGTGCCGTAAGAAAAGAGAGATTCCCGCCTTCGCCGAAATGACAAGGGTGGTCTGATCGGCCTATTTCTTCACACTGTCCCGGATTTCGCGGAGCAGCAGCACGTCTTCGGGTGTGCCGGCGTCTTCGGTCCGTTTCATCATCCTGTTGGCGGAACGCACGATCATGAAGATCACGAACGCCAGAATCAGGAAGTTGATCAGCGCGGTGATGAAACTGCCATAGGCGAACACGTTCACCCCGGCCTTTTTCATCGCATCCAGTGAATTGGCCGTGCCTTCGGGCACATCGCTCAGGGCCACGAATTTTGACGAGAAGTCCACACCGCCGCCCGTGATCACGCCGATAACCGGCATCAGCAGATCATCGGTGAAAGATGAAATAATCTTGCCAAAGGCCGCGCCGATCAGAACGCCGACCGCAAGATCAAGAACATTTCCTTTGTTTACAAAGGCTTTGAATTCACCCCACATCGTTTTGCTTCCCTCTTTTGACCAAACGCGCGGAAACTGCCTTTGATGGCAAGTCTTTGCAAGCGTATTGCGGGGGGGCAATGGAGCCCCTATCTCTTGTCGATCAACCCGATGGGAGATTGTCTGTCATGTTCGAGCGTCGCCACTTTCTTGCCCTTGCCGCCCCTGTTGCCCTGCTGTCCCTCAGCGGATGCGGCGTCAACAGCGTGCCAACGGCTGAAGAAGCTGCCAAGGCTAAATGGGCCAATGTGCAGGCGGACTATCAGCGCCGGGCCGATCTGATCCCCAATCTGGTGGAAACGGTAAAAGGCTATGCCAAGCAGGAATCCACTGTGCTGACCCAAGTGACCGAAGCCCGCGCTGCCGCAACCTCCGTGCAGCTCAAGCCCGAAGACCTTACAGACCCGGCAAAGGTCAAGCAGTTCCAGGAAGCGCAGGGCGCGGTATCGGCGGCCCTGCTCAATATCCGCAACATCACCGAAGCCTATCCTGATCTGAAATCGAACGCCAATTTCCTTGCTCTCCAGTCTCAGCTCGAAGGCACCGAGAACCGCATCAACATCTCGATCAAGGATTATAACGAGTCAGTGCAGGCCTATAACACCACGATCCGCACCTTCCCCGATGTGATCGGGGCCAAGATTTTCTACGGTGCCAAGCCGATGGCGACCTATCAGGCAACGGCCCCCAATGCCGATCGCGCGCCAACGGTGAAGTTCTGACGCGCAACGCGGCTTTCGCCATCGCAGGTGTGCTGATGGCAGGTAGCGTGTCTGCCGGGTGCCATGCGCCCGAACTGGCAACCGCTGCAAAGGCCGCGTGTGATCAAACTTATCCTGCGCTTACCGGGCGGGTGGTAGATCAAGCTGATCTGCTGACGCCCGCGCAGGAAACAGCTCTGACAGCGACCTTGGCAAGTTTTGAAGCGAAAACGAAGCATCAGATGGCAGTGGCAACGGTGACGACACTTCAGAACAAGCCAGTTGATGCTTATTCCATGTGCCTTGCCAACCACTGGGCGCTGGGACGTAAAGGTCAGGATGACGGTTTGATGTTTCTGATCGCCCCGAAGGAACGCAAGGCGCGGATCGAAGTGGGATCCGGCTTGGAGGCGGCGCTTACCAACGCGGAAGCGCAAGTGATTATGGATGAAGTCATTGTCCCCCAGTTTCGGGAAGGGCATATGGTAGAAGGAATAGACGCAGGGGTTTCGGCCATCATCAAGGAGGCGTCGTGACGCCATGAATATTCTCCGCGTCATATTGTTGGTGTTTGTGGCCAGCATCGCTTCTCTGGCACAAGCCCAGACCTTCCCCGCGCTCACTAATCGTGTTGTCGATGCGGCCAATATCATTCCCGATGATCAGGAAGCCCTGCTTGTCGCAAAGCTCGCCGGGGTCGAGCAGCAAAGCGGGCGGCAACTGGTGGTGGCCACGGTGCCGAGCCTTGAAGGCTATCCGGTGGAGGATTTCGGTTACCGCCTCGGGCGCGCATGGGGCATCGGGGAAAAGGGCAAGAATAATGGCCTGATCCTGCTGATCGCCCCCAATGATCGCAAGGTGCGGATCGAAGTGGGTTACGGGCTTGAACCGATCATGACAGATGCGCTCTCCAGTGTGATCGTCAACACCCAGATCCTTCCGGCGTTCAAGGCGGGTGACTTTCCCGGCGGCATCGAAAAGGGCGTCGATGCGATCATCCCGCAACTGACCCTGCCCCCCGAAGAAGCGGCTGCGCGCGCCAAACAGGCTGCGGCCGCGCGTCACGGGGATGGCGTTGATATCAGTGCAGTCATTTTCTGGCTGTTCATTTTCTTCTTCTTCATCCTGCCGATCCTGCGCAGCATGTTTGGCGGCAAACGCGGGCGGCGGCTGGGCAGCGGCCCGGTCATCATCTGGGGGCCGGGTGATTGGGGCGGAGGATCGTCGGGCGGTGGCTCATCATGGGGCGGCGGCGGCGGCTTTTCCGGTGGCGGCGGATCGTTCGGCGGCGGCGGGGCGTCGGGGAGCTGGTAATGGCACGCACATTCACAATGACCCAAGACGATCACGCGCGCGTCAGTGACGCTGTTCATGCAGCCGAAGGCGGCACGGCTGGTGAAATCGTCACGATTATTGCCGATGCGTCTGACCGGTATCAGGATGTCGCCCTGTGGTGGTCAGTGGCGGTGGGCGTGCTTGCGCTGGCCATGCTGGCGGCTTTCCCGGGCTTTTACGGGTCCCTTCTTGCGCAACTGACAGGCGGCTGGGGCGGGGCGCTGACGACGGCGGAGGCGCTGGAACTGGCGCTGGCCGTGTTCATCCTCAAATTTCTGGGGATGCGGCTGATCCTGCTGTGGAAACCGCTATTGCTGTGGCTGACGCCCAAGCCGGTCAAACGCGGCCGCGTCCATCGCCGCGCGGTGCGCTATTTCAAGGTGGGGGCCGAAAGCCGCACATCGGGGCGCACGGGCATCCTGATCTACCTGTCGATGGCAGAGCATATGGCGGAAATTGTGGCGGACGAAGCCATTCACAGCAAGGTGGCGCCAGAGGATTGGGGCGAAGCGATGGCCCATCTTGTCTCCGAAGTCCGTCAGGGCCGGGTGGCTGACGGGATGGTGGCCGCGATTCGCGATGTAGGGGCGATCCTCGGCCAGCATCTGCCGCGCGCGGCAGATGATGTGAACGAACTTCCCGACAGGCTGATTGAATTGTGACTCTGGGGCAAACGCCCGATGATCCGGAGGAAATCGTCTGGCAGGGGCGTTTCATCACCACCAGGAAACGTGGCAGATGGGAATATGTTTCCCGCGCGCGCGGCATCAAGGCGGCAGTGATTCTCGCCGTGGATGACGGGCATGTATTGCTGGTCGAACAATTCCGGGTGCCCATTGGTGTATCCTGCCTTGAACTGCCCGCCGGGCTGATCGGGGATGAAACCGAAGGCGAAGCGATGGAACTGGCCGCCGCGCGCGAGCTGGAGGAAGAAACCGGCTATCTGCCGGGCCGGATCGAGCTTTTGGGGGAGTTCTTTTCCTCACCCGGCATGGTCAGCGAAAGCTTCTTCTTCGTGCGCGCGCATGATCTGGTGAAAACCGGCGAAGGCGGCGGCGTTGAGGGGGAGAATATCACAGTCCACCGCGTGCCGCTGGGCAGGGTATCGGCCTTTGTCGCGGAGATGCGCGCGGCGGGATGCGCGATAGATGCAAAGCTGCTGATGCTGCTCGCACTGGTGTAACGGCCAAAAGAAAGGCCCCGGCAATGATGCCGGGGCCGTAAAGGATGCGGTGCTGCGGACGTTGCCGCTTCTTGTTGTCAGTAACGCTGCTGGCGTTCGTACAGCGATTTATATTGCTGGATGCGGGTAACGCGCAGGCCCGGCATGCCCGAACGGTCCACCGCGCGCTGCCAGCCGGCAAATTCTTCCAGCGTCAGGCTGTATCGATCACACACTTCATCGACAGTCAGCAGTCCGCCGTTGACGGCAGCCACCACTTCCGCCTTGCGGCGCACGACCCAGCGGGTCGTATCGGGCGGGGGCAGCGTCTCCACCGTCAGCGATTCGCCCAATGGGCCAATCACTTGAGCAGGGCGGATTTTCTGGTTTTCAATCATTATTGACCTCGATTGCGGGGTGGCACCCCGTTGTGTTGCCGTATCCGCTCTTTACGGTGCTGCCTTTGAAGGAACGCTGAAATGCCAAGGTAAACACGCTGGTTACGAAGATTGACGAAGTGACAGGAGCGACGCCGAAACGCCGGGGTGAAAGCTTGATGTTGCCTTGGCAGGTGCCGAAGCACCGGGCCGGCCGGCAAAGGGGCCGATTTCGGGATGGGCCGCTTCATCACGCACGGCTGCCGCACTGGTAACGGCCATCGCCGTGGGCGAAACGGCCTGTCGTGCGGCCAGAACCCCCAGCAAAGCTGCCAGTTCAGGCGAAGCCTGCGCCTTGGCCTTCCGGGCGCGTCGATGAAATCCCATGTCCATGGAAAGGCTGATCGCACAATAGGGTGAAGGTGCTGTAAATGCGGCAGAAACTTCGTGTTAAGTGAGGTGGACTGTTGCTTAACGCGCAGATGGGGTAGGGCGCGCGGCATGGACACCCTGTTTCAGCTGCCTGCCCCGCTTTCTGCGCGCCGCATTGTTGTGGCGATGTCAGGCGGCGTTGATTCGTCGGTTGTGGCGGCACTGGCAGCGCGCAGTGGTGCGGAAACCATTGGCATCACGCTGCAGCTCTATGATCATGGCGCGGCGGTCAGCCGGGTAGGGGCATGCTGCGCCGGGCAGGATATCCGGGATGCGCGCGCGGTGTGTGACCGGCTGGGCATCGCGCACTATGTCTTTGATCATGAAAGCCGGTTCCGCGAAGGCGTGATAGATCATTTCGCGGACGAATATATGCGCGGCCGCACCCCCATCCCCTGTGTGCGCTGCAACATGGGGGTGAAGTTCACCGATCTGTTCCGTCTGGCGCGGGATCTGGGCGCGGATTGCCTTGCCACCGGCCATTATGTCCGCCGCGTCGCGGGCGCAAACGGTCCGGAGCTGCACCGCGCTGTCGATCCCGCGCGCGACCAGAGCTATTTCCTGTTCGCCACCACAACCGAGCAGCTTGACTATCTCCGCTTCCCGCTGGGCGGCATGCCCAAGCCCGAAGTGCGGGCCATCGCGCAGGAAATGGGGCTGGCCGTGGCGATGAAGCCCGACAGCCAGGATATCTGCTTCGTGCCCAACGGCGATTATGCCAGCGTTGTCCGCAAAGTACGTCCGGAGGCGGAAAGTGACGGCGCGATTGTCGATATGGCAGGCAGGGAACTGGGGCGGCACAAGGGGCTGATCCATTATACCGTCGGCCAGCGTCGCGGGCTGGAAATCGGCGGCCTTGCCGAGCCGCTCTATGTCATCCGGCTGGAACCCGAAAGCCAGCGCGTGGTGGTGGGGCCGAAGGCAGCCCTTGCCGTCAGCAGGGCGCGGCTGTCGGAACCAAGCTGGATCGGTCCGGTGCAGGGCCGCCCGGTGCTGGCCAAGGTGCGTTCGCTCGCCAGGCCGGTGCCCGCATGGCTTGAGGGGGAATGGCTGCGGTTCGATACCCCCGAATATGGCGTCGCGCCAGGACAGGCGGCCGTGCTCTATGACGGAGATCGTGTGCTGGGCGGCGGCTGGATTGAGGAGACGGTGGGCGCGGAACTTGAAAAAATGGAGGAACTTAGCTAAAAGCTAAGCTAAGGAGTTTTGCCATGACCGTCGTTACCATTCATCAGGCCAAGACCAACCTTTCAAAGCTGCTCGCGATGGTTGAAGCCGGCGAAGATGTTACGATTGCGCGCGGCAAGGAACCAATTGCGCAGATTGTCCCGCTCAAGAAGCAGGGCAAGCGCCAATATGGGACGCTCAAAGGGCTTGTGTCTGCTGAAGATGAAAGTGTTTTCGCGCCCATGACGGATGATGAATTGGCAGAATGGGGCCTCCTTTGAGGTTGCTGCTTGATACCCACACTCTGATCTGGTGGACATATGAAAGCCCGAAGCTCAGCCTGAAGGCGCGCGATTCCGTGTTTGAACCCGATGCGGAAGTGTTTGTAAGCGCCGTTTCTGCGATGGAAATCGCCACCAAGTTTGGCCTGGGGAAATTGCCGGATGCCGCTTATCTCGCGCAAAATCTTGATTCCTATGTCGATGAACAAGGCTTCCAGAAACTGTCAGTAACCTTTTCTGACGGGCTGCGCGCAGGGCGTTTGCCGCTTCACCACAAAGACCCGTTTGATCGCCTTCTTATAGCGCAAGCTATCGGCGGCAATTTCACGCTGGTGTCCAACGAGACGATATTCGAAACCTATGGTGCCAAACGCCTCTGGTAAGGAGAGACCAATGCCTGCCTTTTCCACCCGCCTACTGTCGGGCATTCTCCGTTTCACGGGCGTCTATCGCAAGCTGTTCTCGGGCGGGCCGGATTTTGCCAAATATCAGGCCAAGGCGCTGGCCGGGCCGATTGCGCCACCGGCCAAGGCATATGCGAAGTGCACGATCAGCCAGTCCCAGTTCGCCGGGCGCGATGTGTGGGAATTTTCACCCAAGGACCGTGCGCCCACGGCCACGCTGCTCTATTGGCATGGCGGCGGGTATGTCTATCCGCCTGCAGACGCGCATTGGGGCTTTTTCGTCACAATGGCCGTGCGGCACGGCTGGCGGATGATCGTGCCCTGCTATCCGCTGGCGCCGGAAGGCGATGCGGTCGGCGTCACCGGCTTTGCGCTTGATCTCTGGCGCGATCTTGCCGCGCGGGAAGACGCCGCGGCCATCATCATGGGCGGCGATTCGGCTGGTGGCGGGCTGGCAGCAGCAACCGCAATGGCCGCGCGTGATGCCGGAGTGCCGCTTCCGGCAAAGCTGCTGCTCATCTGCCCCTGGCTGGATGTGAGCCCCGCCCATCCCGATCAGGCGAAGATCGAGCCGCGCGATGCCATCCTCACCATCCGGGGCTTGCGCGAAGCGGGTGAACTCTATGCCGGCACGGCGGGCGTGGCCGATCCCCGCGTCAGCCCGATCCACGGCAATTGGGATGGCCTGCCGCCCATCCTCGCCTTTGGGGGCGGGGATGATATTCTCGTCACTGATGCACGCGCGCTGAAGGCGAAGCTGCCGTCTGTTGATTACCGCGAACTGGCCGGGATGATCCATGACTGGCCGATCTTCACCTTCCCCGAATCGCGCAACGCGCAGGCGGAGATGGCGGCATTCGCTAAAGACTGAACACACCTTCAATCACGGTAACGCATTGCCCCCCCAGCACCACGCGATCGCCATCAAGCGTGCACTGGACATGCCCGCCCCGCGGGCTGGCCTGAAACGCCGTGAAGCTGCCCCGCCCGAGCCGCTTCGTCCAATATGTGGTGAGCACGCAATGGGCCGAGCCAGTCACCGGGTCTTCGTCAATCCCGCCGCCCGGCGCAAAAACGCGGCTGATCACGTCGGTATCATCGCCCGGTGCGGTCACGATGGTCAGGATATCGCCATCCGCGGCCAGCGCACGGAAATCGGGATCAAGCCCGCGCACAATGTCGGCACTTTCCACAACGACCAGCCCGTAACGCTGGGGATGCCACCGCGTTTCCGCAGCGCTTTCCAGGCCCAGCCCGGCAAGAATGCGGGGCAAAGGCTTCGGCTCGGCTGTCCAGGCGGGCAGGTTGAGCGCATAGCCATCGCCATCCCGCGATACCGTCAGCACACCGGCCTTGCGCGTGCGGAAACGGACGGAGGGGCGATCCGGATCTGGAGAAAGCACATAATGCCCGCTGGCAAGCGTGGCATGGCCGCACAGCACCACTTCGGTGGTGGGCGTGAACCAGCGCAGTTCAAAATCGGCATCGCCTGAGGTGGCGATTATGAACGCTGTTTCGCTGACATTATTTTCCTCGGCAATGGCTTGCAGCACCGCATCGTCCAGCCATGCGTCGAGCGGAATCACGGCAGCGGGATTGCCGGTGAAGGGCTTGCTGGCAAAGGCGTCGATCTGGGCAAAGGGCAGTTTCATGACTGATGCTCCGGGGTGAGAGAGGGGATATAGCCGATCTCGTCAGCATCATGGCCTGCCGGATCAGTGTGAATCAGGATTTCGGTGCCGGGAAATTCGGTCATCAGCCTGGCTTCCACTTCATCCATCACACGATGCGCGTCCAGCACGGTCATCTGCGGATCAACCCAGACATGGAATTGCACAAAATCCTTCGATCCGCTGGTGCGGGTGCGCAGATCATGAATGCCTTGCAGTTCCGGATGGCTTTCCGCGATGGCAAGGAAACGGGCGCGCTGCTCGGGCGGCCATTCCCTGTCCATCAACTGATCCACCGCGTCGCGCGCCACGGCAAAGGCATGCCAGATCAGCCAGGCCGCAATGGCAATGCCGAACAGCGCATCCGATCCGTGCACGCCCAGAATCGAATCGAGCACCAGTGCGGCAATCACCGCAGCGTTGAGCAGCACGTCGCTGACATAATGGGCGCGGTCAGCCTGGATCGCGATTGATCCGGTGCGCGTGATCACGGAACGCTGATAGGCAACCAGCGCGAGAGTCGCGGCGATGGCGGCCAGCGATACGCCGATGCCCAGTTCCGGATTTTCGGGCGGAACCGCGTGCCCGATCCGGGTGGCCGCGCGCCAGGCAATGGCCAGGGCGGAAGCGGCAATCAGCCCGGTCTGGAAAAGGGCGGCCAGTGCTTCGGCCTTGCCATGCCCGAACCGGTGATCATGATCCGCAGGCTGGGCGGCAAGGCGCACGCTGAAAAGCGTCACCAGCGACGCGACCAGATCCAGACCCGTGTCCGTTAGCGATCCGAGCATCGCGACCGAACCGGTGGAAAGCACGGCCCACAGCTTCAGCCCCACCAGCGAAACGGCCATGGCAAGGCTTGCCATCGCCGCCCGCTGGGTCAGCGTGCCGCGATCTGCCGCTTGCACCTGTGTCACGGGTACAGCATCCCTTCGCGCCAGCATTCGCCTTCGCGGACATAGGCATGGCGTTCGTGCAGGCGGTGGGCGCGATCCTGCCAGAATTCGATCCGGTGCGGGATAACGCGATAGCCTGACCAATGGGGCGGGCGCGGCACATCCTGCCCGGTAAAGCGGGCTTCCATCGTGGCAAAGCGGGCTTCGAACGTGGCGCGGCTGTCCAGCGGGCGGGACTGGTCGGATGCCCATGCCCCCAGTTGCGAATCGCGGCTGCGCGTGGCGAAATACGCGTCAGCCATTGTATCTTCCACGGGCTGGACCCTGCCTTCGATCCGCACCTGCCGCCGCAAGGATTTCCAGTGAAACAGCAGCGCCACCAGCCCGCGCTCCGCAATCTGCACAGCCTTGTCGCTCTGCTGGTTGGTGTAGAAAATGAACCCGTCCGGCCCATGCCCCTTGAGCAACACCATCCGCACATGCGGCTGCCCGTCTGCCCCCGCGGTCGCCAGCGCCATCGCGTTGGAATCATTGACTTCGGAAGCGCGGGCTTCGGCAAACCATGTATCGAACAGGGGGAAGGGGTCTGTGGTCATGACGCGCGTTTCGCGGCGGCGGTCATGGGGGGGAAGGGGGGGCGGGGACACCGGGGACTGTCCCTTCAGGGACTGTCCCCGTTTGTGACAGGTATCAGGGGACACTCCCTGAAGGGTCAGTCCCCGCAGGTGGGCGTGCGGATTTTGTGCAGTTGCACCATTTTCGCGTCTGATCCTGCTTGCCCCCCGCGC
>JANOAJ010000088.1:0-7171 GCA_031411035.1 Sphingomonadales bacterium | reverse complement strand
TCCGGAACACCGGTTCGTGTTCATCCAGGAAAATGCCGCACGGGTGGACGGGGACGTGATTGATGCGTGAGGGGGTCATATAAGGAGGCATTAAGAATGGAATTCGACGAAGTTCAAACTCAGGCCGACTTTGTAGAATTTGTATCAACGCTTCGGACTCAACTCGCCACAGGCGACGAAATATGGGAAAACTCTGATCTTCCTGGTTTTCTCGAAGCAATGCAGGCTTGGGTCTCCGACAGTGGCTTTGCAGTGATTTCCAACCCTTGGCGTCACGTTGCCGATGTGATGGCGGCAGCACGGGTGTACGAATAGCACCAAACTCTTCGCGCCCTTCGCGTTCTTCGCGTGAAATAGATAACCAGCCATCCGCGTGTGGCAAAGGTTGCCGTCTATTTTAGCTGAAATATCGCTGTTCCGGCTCTTGCCGGAATGACCGCTCAATCCCATACCCCCTTGACTTTTTCCCTCGTCTCGGGCTTAGGCCCACGCTTCATGGGCGCGGCGGATTGTCGTGCCTGAACCGGGCTACCTGATACGGGCCCTTTTCGAACGAAGGAAATACCATGCGTCATCGTCATGGCGGCCGCAAACTGAGCCGCACATCCGCCCACCGTACAGCCATGTTCCGCAATATGGCGGCGTCGCTCATCAAGCATGAGCAGATCAAGACCACGCTGCCCAAGGCGAAGGAAATTCGTCCCTATGTGGAAAAGCTGATCACACTGGCGAAGAAGGGCGGGCTTTCCAACCGCCGCCTCGCGCATGCGCGCCTGCTGGATGACGCGCAGTTGATCAAGCTGTTTGACGTGCTGGCCGAACGCTACAAGGATCGCAATGGCGGTTATACCCGCGTCATCAAGGCGGGCATCCGCGCTTCGGATGCCGTGCAGATGGGCATCATCGAATTTGTTGACCGTGACGTTGATGCCAAGGGCCAGGATAGCGGCCCGGTTCTGAACGACGAACTGGACGAAGCGGCGTAAGCCCGTCTTCCCCTGTCTCAAAAAAGGGCCTCGCGGAAACGCGGGGCCTTTTTTCGTTTGGGCGCGCGGACAGGAGCGGCTAATCTGATCTCCTATGAGATTGATCACCAAAGTCCGATCACCCTGAGTAGCGATTGAGCTTGCCGAAAGCGCGTAGCGAAGGGCCGGGGGTGCTCCTTCGCTACGGGGCTACGACAAGCTCAGCCCCTACTCAGGATAGTCGGAGTTAGAGTAAAATGCCCCACGGAGATCGCCCGCTATGCGCCTTGCGCCCTATCTTGCCAGCCTGTTGATGCTGAGCACGCCTGCGTTTTCCGAGCCGCCGCCCGAGCGGCCTCTGCCCAATTATCCGCACACCCGCGCGACCGACCTGGTGGAGCCGCAATTTGGTGATCCTGTGGCCGATCCCTTTCGCTGGCTGGAAAATGATGTGCGCACCGATCCCGAAGTACGCAACTGGGTGACAGCGCAGAACAAGACGACGGCGGCCTATCTCGATACGCTTCCCGGGCGGGATGTGTTTGCCAAACGAATTCGCGCGCTGGTCAATTTCGAACGCTTTGGTACGCCGCGCAAGGGCGGCAGCCGCTATTTCTATACGCGCAACAATGGTTTGCAGAACCAGTCTGTGCTGTGGGTGCGCGACGGTCTGGAAGGCGAAGGCCGGGTGCTGCTGGATCCCAATGGCTGGGCCAAGGACGGGGCGACGGCGCTGGCCGAATGGCAGCCTTCCGATGATGGTCGCCATTTGCTCTATGCCGTGCAGGATGGCGGCAGTGACTGGCGAACGCTGCATGTGCTGGACGTGGCCACCGGCATGCCACTGGCCGACGAGATTCGCTGGGTGAAGTTCTCCAGCCTCGCCTGGATGGCCGATGGCAGCGGATTTTTCTATTCGCGCTTTGTGGCACCAGACAAGGACGCGACCTTCCAGCAGCCCAATGTCAACCAGAGCGTATGGTTCCACCGCATCGGCACGCTGCAATCGGCGGATACCAAAATCTATGACACGCCCGATGCCCCGCGCCGCAACCATTCGGCACAGGTGACCGATGACGGCAAATATCTGGTGATCACCACATCTGAAGGCACGGACGATCGCTATGAAATCCATGTCGCGACGCTGGGCGACGGGCCGATCAGGCCCAAGCCGCTGATCACGGGGCTGGAGCATGACTGGAACCTGGCCGGGTCGGTTGGCAGCATTTTCTATTTCAAGACCAACATGGATGCCCCGCGCGCGCGGCTGGTGAAGCTGGATGTGGCCAAGCGCCATCCCAAGCCGGTCGAGATTGTCGGGCAGGGGCCCGATACACTTGTCGGGGCGTCGCTGGTGGGCAACCGGATGATCCTGGCCTATCTGGGGGACGCCAAGTCCGAAGCGGAACTGCGTGAACTGGATGGGCACCTGATCGGCCCGGTCGCGCTGCCCGGCATTGGCACAGCGGCAGGCTTTGGCGGCAAGGGCGGGGATGCGGAAACATTCTACACTTTCTCCAGCTTCACCACGCCGCCCACCACCTATCGCTACAACACCGCGACCAACAAGGCGGAGATATTCGCGCGGCCCAAAGTGGCGTTCAATCCGGACGATTATGTCACGGATCAGCAATTCTACACGTCCAAGGATGGTACGCGGGTGCCGATGTTCGTCATCCGCCGCAAGGATACAAAACTGCCCGCCCCGGCTTTGCTCTATGGCTATGGCGGGTTCAATATCGCCCAGACCCCGGGGTTCAGCGCGACGCGGCTGGCCTGGCTCGATCAGGGCGGGGTGCTGGCCATCGCGAACCTGCGCGGCGGCGGGGAATATGGGGTGGAATGGCACGATGCCGGGCGGCTCGACCGCAAGCAGAATGTGTTCGATGATTTTATCGCCGGCGGCGAATATCTTATCGCGCAAGGGATCACAGCCAAGGGCAAGCTGGCCATTGAAGGCCGCTCCAATGGCGGGCTGCTGGTCGGCGCCGTGGTCAACCAGCGGCCCGATCTGTTCGCCGCTGCCCTGCCCACTGTCGGCGTGATGGATATGCTGCGTTTCAATCGCTTCACGGCGGGGCGCTACTGGGTCGATGACTATGGCGATCCGGGCAAGGAAGCCGATTTCAAGGTGCTGCGCGCCTATTCGCCCTACCACAATATACGCAGTGGCACGGACTATCCGGCCATCATGGTGATGACGGCGGACACTGATGACCGCGTGGTGCCGGGCCACAGCTTCAAATATGCTGCGGCTTTGCAGGCGAGCGAGATCGGCACCAAGCCCCATCTTATCCGCATCGACACGCGCTCGGGCCATGGCAGCGGCAAACCCACCGAAAAGGTCATCGCGGAATTTGCTGACGCCTACGCCTTCATCGCGCAGTGGACGGGGCTGGTGGTGAAATAGTCAGGCCGCTGCCTCCCTCTTCGGCCCGAAAATCGGATCAAGCGCGGTCAGCAGGGTGGAAATGAACAGCGCTGCCAGCGCGGGCAAGGCTGACCAGCGGTCCGCCACGGGGTGGCCGGGCACCGACGTGGCCCACACCAGAAACGCGATCATTGAGGCCGTGGGCGGCCACCAGTGGAGCATGGCATAGCCCGCTTCCCCCGCCTGCCGCGCGCGGCTGAGCGTCAGCACCAGTAGCAGCGCGGGCGTCAGCAGCGCGAAAAACGCGTAAATCGCCCAGACGGAAATGCCGACCGCGGTAAATTCCGCCATCGCCGCCATCGCTCCCATATAGAGGGTGATGGTCTCGGTCGGGATATAGCGGGTCAGCGTTTCAAACGCGTTCGATCCCGAAGGCGGCGGGGGTGGTTCCTGATCGGGGGATTCGGGAGACTCATCGTCCATTGCCATGCCCGGCGTCGGTGCCGCCCGCGGCGAACGGGGCAAGGGCTGTTCCCGGGAAAGCGCAGCAAGGCTCATCAACAGTCTCCTTGGGTGAAGGGGAATACTGCAACGCGGACATCACCATAGCATGTGACAGAAATCACGCCAAACCGCGAAAAAAAGGGGGCAGTCCCTTCCGGGACTGTCCCCTATTCCGTGACTGTCCCTTCAGGGACTGTCACGCACGTCTATCGTGCCGGGCCGTCACGGGAGCAAATCCCGTGACGTCAGACCTCGCTTTGACGAGGCTGGCCGACAGCGGATATGGCGGGATCGCTTCGCTCCCGCCAGCGGCGCGGACGTGGCCGCGCCTTATCCGCTGTAATACATATCGAACTCAACCGGCGACGGGGTCATTTCCCAGCGCGCCACTTCTTCCCACTTCAGATCGACATAGGCGTCGATCTGATCCTGGGTGAACACACCGCCCTTCAGCAGGAAGGCATGGTCTTCACCCAGAGCATTCAGGGCTTCGCGCAGCGAACCGCAGACCGTGGGCACCTGGGCCAGTTCGGCCGGGGGCAGGTCATACAGGTTCTTGTCCATCGCTTCGCCGGGATGGATCTTGTTTTCGATCCCGTCGATCCCGGCCATCAGCAAGGCTGACGTGGCGAGGTAAGAGTTCGCCAGCGGATCGGGGAAGCGGAATTCCACGCGCTTGGCCTTGGTGCCCGCCCCGTAAGGAATGCGGCACGATGCCGAACGGTTGCGCGCGGAGTAAGCGAGCAGCACAGGCGCTTCATAGCCCGGCACCAACCGCTTGTAGCTGTTGGTGGTCGGGTTGGTGAAGGCATTGATTGCCTTGGCATGCTTGATCACGCCGCCAATGAAGAACAGGCAGGCTTCCGAAAGTCCGGCATAACCGTCACCGGCAAAGGTGTTCTTGCCCTTGTTCCAGATCGAGATGTGGGTGTGCATCCCTGAACCGTTATCGGCCTTGATGGGCTTGGGCATGAACGTGGCCGTCTTGCCATAAGCCTGGGCCACCATCTTCACGACATATTTGTAGATCTGGATGCGGTCACAGGTTTCCACGAGCTTGCCAAAGGTCAGGCCCAGTTCGTGCTGGCCACCGGCAACTTCGTGGTGATGCTTGTCCATGGGCAGGCCCATTTCCATCATCGTCGTCACCATTTCCGCGCGGATATCCGTGGTCACATCGACAGGGCCGACGGGGAAATAGCCGCCCTTGGCACGAGGGCGATGGCCCATATTGCCGGTTTCATACTTGGTACCGCTGTTGGTGGGCAGTTCGGTATCATCGAGATAATAATAGCTCGACGCATAGGTGTTATCGAAGCGGACATCATCGAACATGAAGAATTCGGGTTCCGGACCGATATAGACCGTATCGCCAAGGCCGGTGGACTGGAGATACATTTCCGCACGCTTGGCGGTGGAGCGGGGATCACGGGCATAGAGCGATCCATCCGAAGGTTCCACGATGTCGCACACCAGAATCATCATCGGCGTCGCGCTGAACGGATCGATATAGACCGCATCCAGATCGGGCTTCAGGATCATGTCGGATTCGTTGATGGCCTTCCAGCCTTCAATTGAGGAGCCGTCGAACATCAGGCCGTCGGTCAGCTCATTCTCGCCGATCACGCTTGAGCACATGGTCAGGTGATGCCAGGCGCCGCGCGGATCCGTGAAGCGGACATCCACCCACTCAATCTCTTCATCCTTGATGCGCTTCAGAATGTCTGCCGGGGTGTTGGCCATTATGTGGTTTTCCTTCTTCATGCGTCGCCCGTGCGCAAGCAGGGGCCGGTTGGGGAGTTCAACAACTATCGGGGCCCCTGCCTCTTACAGGGGCGATAAGGATCAGATGGCGTCGCCATCTTTCTCTCCGGTGCGGATGCGCAATGCGCTTTCCACCGGAATTACAAAAATCTTGCCGTCGCCAATGCGGCCGGTTTGTGCGGCTCCTGCAATGGCTTCCACCACGCGCTGGGCCATCTGGTCTTCGACCACGACTTCCAGTTTTACCTTGGGGAGGAAATCAACGACATATTCGGCGCCGCGATACAGTTCGGTATGGCCCTTCTGGCGGCCAAAGCCCTTGGCTTCCGTAACCGTGATGCCCGAAACGCCCACTTCGTGGAGGGCGTCCTTAACGTCATCCAGCTTGAACGGTTTGATGATGGCTTCGATCTTTTTCATGGCGTGTGCGATTCCCCCGGGATGACGTTTCCCTTTCAATAAGCGTGCCAGATGGCGAGTCGCAACAAATCTCGTCAAAACCGTTGGTGATTGAAATTTCCTTGCCTTTTTCGCGGGCAGGACAGGCCGGTTTGCCCAATTATTGAGCAAAATCTGCCGCACAATGATCACGGGGCGCTCGACAGCCGCGAATCGGCAGCATAGGCAAGGCCATGATCCGCGCTCCCGCCATTGTCTGTGCTGCCCGCGCGCATGGAGAACATGGGGTGATTGTCCGCGCCCTCACGCCGGAAAACGGATTGATGAGCGGCTATGTCAGCGGCGGCCGTTCCCGGTCATTGCGCCCCGTGCTGGTGCCGGGAAACAGCATTGCGGGCGAATGGCGGCCGCGCGGCGGGGATCGGCTGGCTGCGTTAACGGTCGAACCGCTGCACAGCCGCGCTGCGCTGATGGAAGAGCCGCTCGCGGCGTCCGCGATTGACTGGGTCACTGCGCTGACCGCGCTGACGCTGCCGCCCGAACATCCCTATCCCCGGCTGTATCAGGCCCTCGAAGGCGTGCTGGGCGCTGTGGAAGCCGCGCCGGTCGCGCGCGGCTGGGCTGCCACCATTGTCCGCTATGAAGCGCTGCTGCTCGCCGAACTGGGCTTCGGGCTGGACTTGTCGTCCTGCGCGGTGACAGGCATGGCTGAGGATCTGGTTTGGATCAGCCCCAAAAGCGCACGCGCTGTCAGCCGGGCCGGGGCGGCGGGCTATGAAGACAGGCTGTTGCCGCTGCCGGCCTTTCTGGCCACCGGCGAGGCTGCGGATTGGCCCATGATGTTTGACGGGCTGACCCTGACCGGCCATTTTCTCGCCCGATCCCTGTTGACCGAACGCCGTGCCCCCGTCATGGCCGCGCGCGAACGGCTGGTCGATCGCCTCGCGCGCGCGGCTGGTTAGGAGATTTGGTGGCGGCTGTCCAACCCCGACTTTCCGAGCGAAGTCGAGGAACTTTGCCGAGCGCAGTCGAGGCTTCCTGTGGTGGGGTTCTCGGCTTCGCTCGAACTAGTCCCTCGACTGCGCTCGGGAGACCGGAGTGTAGTCGCACCCCGCAGAAACAAGGACGAACCAGATGCTGATTGCCTTGCTACCCGGAGACGGAATTG
>JANOAJ010000087.1:0-33532 GCA_031411035.1 Sphingomonadales bacterium | reverse complement strand
GACGAGCGCGAGAAGCCCCGCCGTTGCCGATCCCCAACTCAATCTTTCGCCAAGGGTGACATTCACACTTTATCGACGAAGCGGTATCCCACGCCGCGCACCGTGTCGAGGTGAGAAGCCGCCTTGCCGAGTTTGTCACGCAGCCGTCGCATATGCGTATCCACCGTGCGAGTGTCGATGAAGTTGTCGTACTCCCAAACATCGCGCAGCAACGCTTCGCGCGATTGGACGCGGCCGCGCCGTTCCGCCAGCACGGTCAATAGCTTGAACTCAGTGGCGGTGAGATCGACGCGCTGGCCGCAAACCGAAACCTCGTGCCGTGGAATGTCGATTTTGAGATCCGCGAAATCAAAGTTCTCCGCTTCCGGCTCGGTGGGGACACGGCGGCGCAGGAGCGCTTTCACGCGCAGAACGAGCTCGCGGGGACTGAAAGGCTTGGTGACATAATCATCCGCGCCCAGATCAAGCGCAGCGATCTTTTCTGCGGCGGCGTCGCGCGCGGAGACGACAAGCACCGGACAGGCCCCGCCGCGTGACAGGGACTGGATCAGTTCCAGCCCGTCCCGGTCCGGCAAGCCAAGATCAACAAGCGCGGCCGCTGGTCGAACCGTCTGGGCGAGGCTCAGCGCCGCACGCGCGTCGCCCGCTTCCACCGGATCATAGCCCGCCCGCCGCAACGTCGCGCAAAGCAGGCGGCGGATCGCCTGTTCATCATCAACCACCAGGATGCTATGCGTCTCAGTCATGATGCGCTGACCAGCGTCGCAGCCGGGAACCCGATCGTGAAGACCGCTCCGGTGCCGTCTGTTCGATTGGCGACGCTAGTTTCCAATCCCAGCGCCGCTCCGAAGCCGCGCACAATCGCCAGGCCAAGCCCGCTTCCTCCGCGCGCATCGCTCATGTCCATGCGGTGGAAACGGTCAAACAGCGTGTCGGCAGCGGCCATATCGATCCCGGGGCCGTGATCGGCGACCAAGAGGTGCAATTCCTGTTTGTCACGCGTTATCTCAAGGACAACCCCTTCCGGGCCATTGCCATGGCGGATGGCATTCTCGATCAGGTTGAGCAACATGTGATGCAGCATATGGGCATTGCTACGCACAAGGGGAAGCGCGGGTGGCAGATCAACCCTTATCGCTTTGCCGATAGGGGGTGGAAGGACAGCGAGCGCCTCCGCAATGCTGTCCGTCAGGTCGATCACTTCCCGTACCACGGGCAGGGCACGCGCTTCAATCCGGGTTATTTCCAGCAGGTTGGTGATTGTCCGTTCCAACCGGGCCGCTGCCGTCCGCACATCCTGCAACACGATCCGGTCATCAGGCGCAACCGAAAGCGCCGACAGTCCGCCGCGTATGGCCGTAAGGGGCGTGCGCAGATCATGGCTGAGGGAGGAAAGCAGCGCGTCACGCAGTTGATCGCGCTGGCGGTCACGTTCCCGCGCCCGCGCCTGTGTGGCAAGGTCAATGCGGACCAGGCACTGGCGGGCGCGGTCAAGCAGTCCGCCAAAAAGGCCTTCGTCGTCCCGCGATACCGGCAGCGCCGCATCCTCACGCACCACTGCAAGCACACCGAGCGGACTTCCGGCAGCGGCGAGCGGCGCGAACATCCATTCCGCCCCGGCCATGACCGCCGTGCCGCGCCCGGCATGCGATCCGTTTTCGGCTGCCCAGCGCGCGGCAGCCGCATCCAACCCGGAAAAGGCCGCATCGGGCGCGACCAGGCCCATATCCACCCACCGGCTTTTCAGCCCGAGCCGCGTGTGGAGGACGGCTTCTAGGATGCCAAGCGCCTCCCCGGCATCCCCCGCCCCAGCAATCGTTTCGGAAAACCGGGCCAGTTCGGCGCTGGCGCTGGCCAGCCGTTCGGCGCGGGCTGCCTGCTGACGCAGCCTGGACGCCATCTCGCTGACCGCAACGGCCACCGCAAACAGGACAAGCAGTGTCACAACATTGTCCGGATCCGCGACGTGCAGCGTAAAGCGCGGCGGCACGAGGAAGAAATTGAACGCAAGCGCGGCCATCAGCGATGTAAACAGCCCTGCCCGCAATCCCGCCCGACCGGACTGCACCATAACCGGCAGGAGATAGAGCAGCGCGAGATTGGCAATGCCCAGATGCGCCTCAAGCAGGCGGGCCAGTACCGTCACCGCGGATACCAGCGCAACGGTGGTGGCAATCGTGCTGAACCAGGGGTATTTCGCTGCGGTCATTGTGGGACTCTAGCCGGTTCGGTGCCCGATTACACCTCGATGCGGGTGCCCAGTTCCAGCACGCGGTTGGGAGGAATCTGATAATAGGCAGTGGGATCGGTGGCATTTTTCTGGAGGAAGATGAAAACCACATCCTGCCAGAACGGCATCCCGTTTTCCGCTGTGCCCGCCCCCACCGAATTGCGGCTGATGAAAAAGGATGTGCCGCCCGGCGCCGTGCCGATCCGGCCATCGCGCAACAGGTCAGCCGGCACATCGGGCTGTTCCATGAAGCCGTAGAGCAGAGTGGCGCGGACAAAGTTTCCGTCGATCACCTCAAGGGCAAGGCGATCCTCCCCCGCGACATGCGGGCGAGTGGAATTGTTCACCTGAAGGATGACGTTTGCCTTGTGCAGCACGCGGTTGTGCTTGAGGTTGTGGAGCAAGGCAACAGGCGCAACATCCGGATCGGATGTGAGGAACACTGCTGTGCCGTCCACCCGTTCGGGCGCGCGCGCCGCAAGCGCGGCAGCCAGATCCCGCATGGAAACACTGTCCACCCGCAGCTTGGCCGCGAGCAGGGCGCGGCCTTTCAGCCAGGTGACAATGAGGATGCCGACCATCGCCGCTATGAGCAGGGGAACCCATCCCCCTTCCACGACGCGCAGGAAGTTGGTGCCGAAGAAGAACAGGTCCAGCGACAGCAGCGGCATGATCACCAGCAGCGCACGGGCCAGGCGCCAGTGCCAGTGATGACGCACCACGATATAGGCAAGGCAGGTTGTGGCAACCATCGTGCCGGTTACGGCAATGCCATAGGCCGCCGCCATCGCGGACGAGGAACGGAACTGGAAGACCAGATAGAGAATGCCGGCCAGCAAGAGCCAGTTGATAACCGGCATGTAGATTTGCCCGGCATGATCCTCGGATGTCTGCTTGATCGTCATGCGCGGCAGCAGGCCAAGCGCGATGGCTTGCTGGCTGAGCGAATAAGCCCCGGTAATGACGGCCTGGCTGGCAATGATGGTGGCAAGCGTCGCCAGGATCACCATCGGGCCGCGCACCGCCTCTGGCGTCATCAGAAAGAACCAGTCGGCATTCTGGAATACCCGGTGCGCTGCCTCTGCCGATTCCAGGCCGGACAGCGCAAAGGCACCCTGGCCAAGATAGTTGAGTGTCAGCGCGGGGAAGACGAGCAGGAACCAGCCAAGCCGGATCGGCAACCGACCGAAATGCCCCATATCGGCAGTCAGCGCTTCCGCGCCAGTTACCGTAAGGAACACCGCGCCGAGCACGAACAGACCGGTGATGCGATGTCCCAGCATGAAGTGGATCGCATGCCAGGGATTGAGAGCTGCGATAATGCCCGGCTGATCGAAAATATGCATCACGCCCAGCCCGCCAATAGCCAGGAACCACAGCACGCAGACCGGCCCGAACAGTTTCGCCACGCTTGCCGTGCCGCGCGCCTGCATGGCGAACAGGCCGATCAGTATCGCGCTGGACGCCAGAAGGATGCGATGTTCGGTCAGTCCTTCAAAGCCCGGCACGGTCTTCATGCCCTCAACTGCCGAGAGCACGGACAGTGCGGGCGTGATGATCGCGTCGCCATAGAACAATGCCGCCCCGGCGGCACCAAGCGCCAATATGGTCATGGACTTGCCCGCCGCGCGCTGTGCGAGCGCCATCAGCGAAAGCACGCCGCCTTCGCCATTATTGTCCGCCCGCATAAGGAACAGGACATATTTGAGCGTGACCACAAGAATGAGCGCCCACAACGCCAGGCTCAGAACACCAAGGATTTCGCTCCGGTCAATCCCGTCCGCGCCTGACTGGCCCAGCGCTTCGCGAAACGCATAAAGCGGACTGGTGCCGATATCGCCAAACACGACGCCAATGGCCCCCAGGGCGAGGGCAGCGGTTTGTTTGCCGGTAGGCGCTGTAAGCATGGCTGGGGTTCCAGTATGAATGAACCCCGGCCTTTCAGCACCGGACCGCGTTAGGGTGCCATGTGAAAATCAGGTGAAAGCATAAGGAAAGCGTAAAGGGCCGTGGGCCAACGCGCCCTAAAACTGCACCTCGGCATCTGGCACGGCGGCCAGCAGGGCTTCTGCCCGTTCGCGCATCCGGTTTTTGAATTCGCCGTGCGTGATGATGTAGAGGCTGTTCTTCACTATGCCTTCAGCGACCATTTCTCCGACTGTTTCGGGTTCCATCCAGTTATCGCCTGGCTGCCGTTCTGACAGGGTCTGTTCGGATTCCGCAAAGCCGCTGCCTTCCCGGAACTGTGCGGGCCGGTTCTGGGCAGCTTCGTGAATGTTCGATTTGACGAAGCCGGGCAGCAGCACCGAAACCCCGATGCCATCCGCCGCCAGATCGCCGCGCAGATTTTCAGACAGGTTGAGCACAGCGGCCTTGCCTGCCGCGTAGATTGAAAACTGGCCCGGCATCAGCACTGTCGCGGCCAGCGAAGCGGTGTTGACGATATGCCCGCCCCGCTTGTGCGCGAGCATCTGTGGGAGGAAAGTCTGGATGCCGTTCACCACACCGCCCAGATTGACACCCAGCCCGAAATCCCAATCCACATAGGCGGCCTGCCGCAGCGGCCCTTCCGAACCGACGCCCGCATTGTTGATCAATATGTCGATCCCGCCAAAATCGGCCTGCATTTTTGCGGCCGCCTCCGCATAAGCCGCGCGGTTGGTGACATCGAGTTCAACGGCACTGACCGTGTTGGACTGGCCGGCCCCCGCAAACCGGGCTAGCGCGGTTTTGATATGATCGGGCCGCAAATCGGCAATCACCACTTGCGCGCCCTGTGCCACAAGCGCCTGGGCGATTCCCAGCCCGATGCCGCTGGCACCGCCGGTAAGGAAAGCGGTCTTCCCCTGCAACGTTGTGATGCCCATCAGGCAGCGTCTTTCGGACGGCCGATCCGGTCGCTTTCCGCTTTGGTGGATGCCGGGCCGGTATTGCGCGCCGCTTGCCCGCCTGTGGCGCCCGCCCGGTTGAAGAGATCAGGATCACCCGCGCGCGCTTCGAGCCCGAACATCGGGAACAATCCGGGATGCCGCCCCAGCCCGCCATAAAGATCAAAGCAGCGATCCAGCCAGTCGCGCAACGGATCATCGTCGGCAAGTACGGGAATTTTGCACACCGACGCGGTGAAGAGAAAATTGCCGAGAATGCGGTAGTCGGCATAGTTGGGCGTGGTGCCGCCCAGCCACTGGCTGTCACGCAGAGTCGCGCGCAGCGGTTCAAGCGCGGCGGAGATTTTGGGAAGCCGCTCCTCGCGGCCCGCCTGAACTTCCTCAAGCGTACGCCCCAGCATCGCTTCGCGCGAACGGGTTACATATTCGTGATCCTGCGGCAGAGAGAGGTCACGGTAGTCCTGGCAGAAGCAGAACATCCACGGCCCCGTCGCAGCGCCCCACAGCCAGGTATCCAGCGCGCGGGTGAGCGTTGCCACGCTCTCATGCGGGATGAGCATCGGGCGATCCGGATAAGTTGCGTCCAGATATTCGACGATCCCCCAGCTATCGAGCACCCATGTGCCATCATCGACGATCGCGGGCAGCCGCTCCGTCTTCCCGCCCGTCCTTTCCAGGATGCCAGTGAAACCACCCGGCACCACGTCCAGATCAAAGCCCTTGTGCGCCAGCGCATATTTGGTCGCCCAGACGAACGGACTGATCGTGGCACCGGTTGAAAGCGCAAGGTCGTAAAATGTGATGCGGTTGTTTTTGGCCATCATGCTGCTTTCTGCTGGGCGGTCGCGCCACCATTTTCCTCTCGGATGCGTTTGTCGAGAACTCTTCGCGCCCGAATGGCTCCGGCGTCTTCGGCCAGAACCATAGGCTCTTCCGCCCAGAAATCGGTACCGCGCATTGCGCGCTGCTGCCTTTCAAGCATCGGCTTGTCTTCCTCTTCAAACGCCTTTTTGGCGACAGCAAGGAACCCGTCCATAAAGTCCCGCGACTGGCCAAGCGCGGTGTTGGTATAGACCCAGAAATAGTGCGTTGTCGTTTCGGTTTCGGGCGTGACGAAATGGGCCTGCACCATATCAATCGGGGCTGTCCGGTTCGTTCCCGCCGGGGCCACGCCGACATCAAGGTAGAGCGGTCCAGGCGCATCCCAGCGCATGTCGAGCCAGAAATCGACCTGATTATCCTGCTTCGCCTTGTCCCACGCCGCGTCTTTGTGGAGCGGGATCAGGGCCGCAAACTGGTGCGGCGCGGGGGAGGACGGCACCCACCAGTCCGAATGCACAGTGTCCCCTTCCTGATAGACGCGGTATTCGCCGCCCGTGATCTCGCCATTGCTGAGCGTTGTCGGATGGACAAAGTCGAGATGGCTCAGATCCAGCAGGTTATCGAGTTCCAGCGTATAATTGGCTTTGATATGGGTCAGCCCGCGCCCAGCTATCACATGCGTCGGCGCATCAAAGAAATGAAAGTGCGGGATCAGCGCCGGATCGGCCTGCGCAACGTCGCCCATCCATATCCAGATGCAGCCATAGCGTTCGGTGAGCGGATAGGTGCGCAGGCGGAAGCGGTCCCGGTTCATTTCGTTGGCGCGTTCATGCGTGCAGCGGCCCTGATCGCTGAAGGTCAGGCCATGATAGGGGCATTCAATCTCGTCGCCACAGACCTTGCCGCCTGACAGCGGAACAAAGCGGTGGGGGCAGCGATCCTGCAGCGCCACGGGTGTGCCATCGGCCTTGCGATAAAAGACCACTGCCTGTTCCAGCAGTGTCCGCGCCAGCGGCGCTTCTCCCAACTCGTCGGCCCAGGCCGCCACATACCAGGCATTTTCAAGGAATGTGCCCATCCATCTCTCTCCACAGAATCGCGCCTTTGGGCGTCAATTGAAATTAGATCGACATTTTGACAAAGTGTCAATATCATATTCCGGGCGGGGATGACAGGCACCGCCAAAAGGAGATAGGAGTTGGTCGCAATGGCCGTGTCAGCAACCCAAACTCCCGCGTCCGAACCGGAAACCGGCCGCCGGGCCGCAGACACGGCGCGGCGCGACCGCACGCGGCGGCATGTGCTGGATGCGGCCTTCCGTTTGATCGGCCATGCCCGCGGACGCAGCGTGCGGATCGAGGAAATCTGCGCGGACGCCCGGATTTCGCGGGGATCGTTCTACAATTATTTCGCCAGCATGGAGGCCCTGTTCGCAGCTTTGGCCTATGACCTGACCCATGAATTCACTTTGGCAGTGATTGCCGAAATGGCCCGCCGGGAAAGCGCCGCCGAGCAAGCGGACATCGCCATGCGCCACTATCTCGAGCGCGCCCGGTCTGACCCGCAATGGGGTTGGGCGATGGTCAACATCGGTGCCACCGGCCCCTTGTTCGGGGCCGAAACAAGCGCGTCCGCCCTCGCCACTGTCGAAGCGGGCATGGCCGCCGGGGAATTTCTGGTGGCTGACGCGCGAACGGGCCGGGATCTGGTGCTCGGCACCTGCCACGCGGCCATCGTCACCCATTTGCGGGAAGGCAGCCATAACGACCAAGCCCGGATCGTATCGCGCGCCGTCCTGCGCGGACTGGGTGTGGTGCCTGCCCGAATCGAGGCGATTGTAAGAAGCCCGCTGGACGCGCTTGCCGGATAAGCCCAACCGGTTGCGCCTGATCGAAGGCGATGGCCCCTATTCCCCGATCAGCGGCTTGCTGGCGTCCCCAATGATGGCAAAGGCCGACCAGTAATAGGGATGCGATGTATCCGCATCGTCCATCAGTTTTACCTCTGACTCCCGCATCGCTTCCCCGGCACTCATGTGACTGCCGCGTTCGAAAAGCCCGGCCATCAGCTTTTTCGTGGCGTCATAATCGTCCGGTACGGGCCAGTGGCTGGCAATCACGGCTCTGGCGCCTGCGCCGACAAAAGCCCGCACCAGCCCGTCGAGCGCGAAGCCCCCGCCCGTGGCGATACCCGCTTCGCGTGACGCGGCAACCGTGGCGGCTCCCGCCGTGTCACAAGCAGACAGGATAATCGTATCCGCATCCAGGCGGAGATCGAAAATCTCCTTGAAGCTCAACAACCCGTCCGAACCAGCGCCGCCAAAGGATGTCAGCAAGGCCGGGCGCGCCGGGCATTCGGGTCGCGGTGCCGTGACCAGCCCGTGCGTCGCAAAATGGACGATGCGGTAATCGGCCAGATCGGTTCTGTCCCTCAGCGCATCATCGGAAAATGCCGCGCCGGTCAGGATCCGGCTCTTCCCTTTTCCAATGATCGAGGCCGCGAGTTGCAGTTCCGCCGGTGAAATCGGGTTTGACCAGGCCTGAAGCGGCCAGTCACAGGAATTCCGGGGAATGGCCGTTCCTGCCGCCGTCAGTTGACCAAGCGCCGGCGCATTGTTGCCAAGGCCCAGATAACGCTGCCGTGCCTTTGACGGCGCGATTGTCCGGACATCCAGAAACGCCTGGGCCGAAACCGCCGTGGTGACCATCCGGTCCTTGCCCAGCCACGCCACGCCCCGGAAATCGAACAGATCCGCGTTGGGATCGGCCGCACGGCGGAGATAGGCATCCACCCCGGCCTGTTCGGTGACAAGCAGGTTGGGGGGCAATTGAAGCAGCGGGCCATCGGGTTCAAATATCAGGTGCTGCGCCTGCTTCAGCCGGGCATCGACCGGGCCGAACAGCGCATTGTAAAGGGCGCGGGCGGCCACAATATCAAACGGGGCCGTCACCTGCTGGCCATCTTCCACCTTGGAAATACTGTCGCGAATCTGGTTGGTCAGCGATTCAAGTTCGCGCGAAGAGGTCGCTATCCTGAAGGTCTCTGTGTCGCTGGGCGTCACCAGCAAGGCATAGGCAGCATCGCCCACAAGTGACATCTTGTAATAGGCTTCCCCCGGCTTCAGCTTTTGCTGCAAATCGGCCAAAGCCAGTTGGGGATTGCTGAGCGCACGGTAACGGGGGAAGTCAGCGAGAAGGGCCAGCACTTCAGTTTGCCTGCGGCTCAGTGCGGCCTTGTCCCTTTCAAGACCGGTCAGCGTGCCGCGCGCGGTTTCATCCTGATCCGCCAAAGCGCGCATCCCGGCGATCTCTGCTTCGGTTCGCACAAGATCGCGGGAGAGCTGGAGCGACTGGCGGAACAAGGTCGCCGCCTGATCGCTGCCGCCCGAAAGTTCCCGCGCAAAAATCGTCTGGGTCTGCGCGACGCCGGGACGGGTAAGCGCCTGGCTTGCGGCAAAGAAATCGGCGGCGGTCGCGGCATCATTCTTCACCCCGCCGCCATCGGTAAGGGCATCGAAATAGGGCCTGACGATACCGCGCAGCACGGTTCCGCTGCCGGGCGTGGTCGGGCCTTTGGCCACGATATCCCGGAACGCGGCAATGGCGCCTGCCTTGTCCCCACCTCGGGCCAGCAACCCCGCCAGCCTGCCTTGCGCTGCCAGCAGAACCGCCGTGCCGGGATAGTGTTTGCCGTAAAGGGCAATGGCGGCCCCAAGCGATTTCTGGGCAAGCGCACGATTGCTGCCCGCTTCATCAATCGCTGCAAGCTCGGTAAGTGCTGCGGCGCGCAGCCAGTCCATGCTCTCGATCCGGCCTTCCCGCACAGCCGCCAGTTCGGCCATGGATTCGCTGAGCGCAGTGCGCGCTTCATCGCGCCGGTTCAGCAGGCGCATCGCGACCCCGGTCAGATAGCGGGCCTGCGCATCAAGCAGTGCCGCCCGTTCCGCCACGGTCAGCCGCGTTGAAACGCCGCCCAGCCGGATCATGGCAGCATCATCAATGCTCAGCCGCTGTGCCAGAGGCATATCAACATAGCCTTCCGCCAGACGGACATAGGTAGCCGCCCCGCTGGCAACCGGAGGCAAAGCCGCGGAAAGCTGGGCAATCGCCTTTTGCGGCGCATTGTTGTTGAGTTCATGGATCGCCCGGAAATTGCGCAACAGGCGCGTGATCAGCGGGTCTGCCCGATCTGCCACCGCCACGGCCTGATCGAACAGGCGGTTTGCCTGAGTCCGGTTGCCAAGATTTGATTGTTGCAGCGCCTCGTTTGCAAGATATTCGGCGGCGCGATTGAACCCGGCAGCCCCGCCCTGACTGCGCGCCGCCAGGTTTTCAAAGAATTCGGCGGATTCGGCAAAGCTGCCTTCATTGTTGCGCGTATAGCCTTCGGCAAGCGCCTGATCGGGATCAAGATTGCCCGCCTGCACTCTGGCGAATGCCTCTGCATCGCTCGCATCCGTGACGGCGACTTCCACATTGCCTTGCACCGGACGATCCAGCACCAGCGATTGCAGCCCCAGCCGCAAGGCGGAATCATAACCGCCAAGTCCTTCGGCTGCGTAAAGCGTGCCTTTCACCCGTGCCGAATAGATGATGTACGCCAGCCCCGAAGGCTGGATCCTGCACAGCCTTTTGCTGGCGGAGGGGATGCCCGTCAGACTGACTTGCTGTGGCGCATCGCACGACAGTTCCGGCATCACCGTAGCATCTGCACTTTCACGTGCCTTCAGCGCATAGAGCTGGCCAACAGCCGCAGCAGCATCGCGGCAAATGATGCCATAAGCCCGGTCAAACATGGATTTGAGGCGCGGATCGACAACCCGGTTCTGCGCAGTACACATGACACCGCCCGATCCGACCCGGAAACTGCTGGCAAGGGCCAGGCTTTCGGCCCTGACGGGAGCCGCCCACATCACAGACAAGCATAGGATCGCCGTCGCAAAGCTGAGTGAAATCCGAGTCATTGCGAACCTCCCGGTGTCCACAGGTCAGGATTGCCCGATCCGGTAACCGGTTCGGTTACAGGCGATGGCGTTGTAACGGCAGACGCATCAACCATGCGCGAAATCAGGATTTCGGGCCGGGAATCGCCTTCGGATGTTTCTTCCCGGCGTTCTTCATCAGTTTTGTCATCAGCGATTTCTTCCACATCAATCGCGGAATTTACGGCCACCATTGTCAATTCCGTCTGGCCGAAAACCGTGCATGTCTCGCCTGAAATGAGACAGCCATTGACTGTCGAGCCCGTCGAGAAGCCCCTGCCTGTGGCGGGGGATGACGAAAAGGTGACGGCAGGCAGCGTATCCTGGTTGATGAGCGTGCTGCCCGTTTCGGTAAACGCCCGGCCATTGATAATCACGTCCACCGGAGTCGTGCTGGTGCTGTTCGCGACGCTGATTTTCAGGCCGCCCGTGCCAACGCTGAAGCCCGCGCGCTCAAGGGCCGTACCGCTGTTCTGCGCAAAGAAGGCGCGGCCAACAGTCGCGGTGATCTGCTCTGCCGCCAGACTTCCCTCAAACAGGGGTGTCGCGGGCGGTTTCGCCAGTGCCGCTTCGCGATCCGTGCGCGTAGGATCAAGCCCAAGCTGATCAACGGTGGTGGCTTCACCCATGATGATGTCATTGGCAGAAAGCTGGAGCGTGCCAGCGGGCGCAGAGGCATCTCCGTTCAGCCGCACCGCGCCACCCTGATCCGTGATGATCTGCAATTGCTGGCCCGCGCTGATGGTGAGTCTGTTGGCGGACAGGGCGTTGTTGATCGCCACACTGCCGGTGACGCGCACCGTTCCGGGCGTCTGGATCGAGAGGCTTCCTGCCGTTCCTGCCAGATTGGCCTGGGTTGACCCACCGCCCGTCAGCGTCAGCGCCTTGAGATTGACAACCGGCACCTGCGTTTGATGGCTGAGCGAAATGGCAATCTGCCGTGCCCTCAGGCGCGATGCTTCCGCATTGTCGAGCGAATAGCCGCTGGCGGGATCACCCCCCAGCGTTATGGTCGTTGCCGCACTGTCCACCACCAGAGTGAGGCTGGACGTGCCCGGCGTGCCAAGGCCGCCACCAGTGCCGATACCAATATCTGCCGATCGGACATCGATGAGCGGCGATGTCACCAGCCCGGCAAAGCTGGCCAGACCTCCGCTGTTGATCCCGACTTGCTGGCTGGCGCTGATCGCCCCCTGTGCCGAGAAACCACCTGTGCTGGCCGTTGCCAGACGCCCGGTCACAACCGGCCCGGCAATCGTGACCGGACCGGACAGGCGCACAGGCGCCGCACTGAAAATGGCCGACGGATCATTATTGGGTCCCAGCAGCGAAATCATGCTGGAATCAGCAATGTAGGTGACGCCATCAACCGTGGACGGCGTGGTGACGCTGCCAAGCGAAACCCCGGTCTTGGCAAGTAGCAGAAGCGCATCCCCGGTATCGACATTGCCCAGCGAAACATTGCTGTTGATTGACGCAACGCCGACCGGGCCAAGCGCCGAGATCGTTCCCGTCGTGACCGCACCATCCGCCCGCAATCCCACGCCATATGCTGCTGCCGGATCTGAGGAGGGGTTCAGGCGTCCGGCATCGATATTGCCCATGCTGATCGCACCGGACGATTGGGCCGTAACCGAATCCGCCGCGCTGACATTGCCTGTGCTGATATTGCCAACGGCAGTGAAATCGACATCATCTTCCCCGCGAACATTCCCGGTGGTGATTGATCCGCCAGATTGCAGGTCAATCAGGCCATTGATCGCAAGATTTCCCGTGGTGATGGCGCCGACGGTGTTGATGACCAGTTGCTGCTGCCCGCCCACATCGCCCGTCGCAATCGAGCCGGCACCCGTGACCATGACGCTGCCTTGCGGCGCAACCAGTGCCGCCGTCGTTACATTGCCTCCGGAATCGATTTGCACCGCTGCCCCAAGCGCCGAATCGGGCTGTGTTGCCGTGATGCTTCCCTGCGCGCTGAACGAACCGGTGCTCGCGGACACGAACCGGCCTGTCGCGACCGGCCCGGCAACCGAAACGGGGCCGCCAAGGCGAACCGGCGCCGCATTGAAAATCAGGGTCAGGTCAATGTTGGTGATGCCCGGATTCATGCCCAGCAGATCAGCCATGCTGGCATCCGCGATATAGGCCGTTCCGTTGGTTCCTGTCGTGATCGCACCAAGCGATGCGCCAGTCCGGGCGAGCGCCGCAAGCGATCCGGCCGTCGACACATTGCCGATAGTGGCCGATCCGGTGCGTGACACGAAACCGATATCCGAAGCGGCCGTCAGCGTGCCCGTCACGATATTGCCGAACGAATCGATGCCGATATCCAGCCCGGACGAAGGCGAGGCGGACGGATTGTTGACGCTGGCATCAATGGCGCCTGCCGTAACCCCGCCCGTATCTGACGAAATTTCCACATAGTCGCCCGCGCTCACCGTGCCGACCGCGACATTGCCGTTCGCACGCAGCGCCACCATCTGATCACCGCGCACATTGGCGGTCGAAAGCGTCGCGCCGCTATCTATCGCGATATCCTGGGTCGCCGAAAACGCGCCGGAGATCGTGAAATCGGTGCCACTCGCCGCAAGGAAACGTCCGGTGGTGACCGGCCCTGAAACCGATATCGCCCCGCTGACCGGAACCGGATCGATGGCAAAGATCGGCGCAAAATCAAAGCCGGATGGCGGGCCGAGCGTTTCGAGATTGAAATCGCCGCCAAACTGCGCCTCGATGCTGCCATTGCCGAGATAGACACCCATGCCGGTGCCCGTACCGGTGGAGATGGCCCCGGTGGAAAGCGCGTTGCTCGCCAGCGCCAGGAACGAGCCATCCGTGTCGATAGCGCCGGTCGATACCGACCCCGCGCGTGAGAGCGTGCCAATATTGCCCAGTGCCGTTGCCGAACCGAACGTCACACCCGCATCGCCGCTGATCCCGATCTGGTATCCGGCCTGCGGATCTCCTGAGGGGCGCAGTATCCCTGCGTCGAGATTGCCCGCCGTCACGGTGCCGCCCAGGCCGCTGACCGGATCGCTTTCGGAACTGACCGCAAGCGAATCCCCGGCGCTGACATTGCCCACCACGACATTGCCCATCCCGCTCAGATCAACATCAAGTTCACCGCGGACATTGCCTGTCAAAAGCGTACCACCCGCATCAACCCGAATCTCGCCGCCAGCCGTGAAATCGGATGTGGCGATGTCGGTCCCGGCATGAATATCCAGATCAGACACCGCGTTTACGATGAAGGGCAAAGAGATCGAACCCGCAGCCTGAAGGCTGACCGCACCGCTTGCCTGAATGGTGCCAGGTGCGGTCACGGGTGTAGCATTGAACGCGCCAACAATGTTGCCGGCCGTCTGAAGCACAAGCGAGCCGACCTGCAGTGTTCCGTTATCAAGCCCCGCAATCGCATCGCCACGGAAAAGGCCGGTGGCAGCGCCATCGACGATGATCTGGCCGTTGCGTCCGAAAAAGCCCGACGCGACAACGCCCTGCGGCGACGGGCCTGAAGGGGCATTCACGCCAAAGGCGCGCAAGTTCACATTGCCAAAATGGTTGATGCCCGAAGTGGCGGCCATCGTTGCATAACCAGCGGTTGAATCGCCGGTGATGCTGCCTGTGCCGCCAATGCCGCCTGCAAAAATCTGCAGGAAACCGCCCGTAAGGCTGCTTGTGCCGCCAGGCACGGAATGCGGGTTGACCCCGGTGCCGCCACTGCCGCCGGTACCAGTGCCGCCATTGCCCTGCGTGGCCCCGCTTCCGCCCGCGCCGCCAAACCCTTCGACATTGACACTCACTGCCCCGGTTATGGTCGCGACACCTCCGTTGATCCCGAAGCCGCCGCCGCCGCCCACGCCTGCACCGCCTGGGCCGCCAGAGGCCCCCGTGCCGCCCGCACCACCCGCGCCACCAAAGCCACGCGCATTGGCGTTTATCGACTGCCAGGCAAAGCTGCCGGTAAGCGCACTGGCAGTCGTGCCGGTGCCACTGGCCGCAGTGCCGCCCGTTCCGATGCCCCCGATGCCACCTGCCGCACCCGCGCCCCCGGTTCCACCTGCGCCGCCCTGGCCAATGGCCTGCTGGTTGATGCTGCCCACGGTGAAGAGACCCGAGCTGCTGTTCGCACCCGTTGTTGCCGATCCGCCAAAGCCGTTCCCGCCAGAGCCGCCGACAGTGCCTACGCCGCCCGAACCACCGGCTCCCCCAACGCCATTGGCGTTGAGCGTCACATTGGCCGCGCCGACCACGGAGGGAGAGAGCGGACTGACAATTGTCAGGCTTGTGCCACCGCCACGGCCAACACCGCCCGTACCGCCCGAACCCGCCAGCGCATTGCCACCCGTACCAGACACGATCAGCGTTGATCCACCCGCAATTGACAGGCGGCCTGTGGCGATGGCCAGATTGCTGAATGCCAGCGCAGGTGCGGTGCCGCCCTGACCGGCACCACCGGTTTCGCCAACGCCGCCTAGCGCCGAGGCATCAAGCTGGAGCGTTGCCCCCAGATCAATCACGCCCGTTGCAAACGCGCGTGCCACACCGCCCTGCCCGTTTCCGCCCACGCTGCCCGTGCCAATCGATGATCCGCCAAAGCCCCGCGCCGCGGCTGAGGCCGCACCAGTGATCGACGTTGTGCCGCCGAGTATTTCGGCTGTGCCGCCCAACCCGGAGCCGCCATTGCCGCTGGTCCGGGCATTGCCGCCGCGCCCGTCACTATTGGCCGCAAAGCTGGCGTTGATCGCCATCGGCATCCCCGCCGACTGAACGGTGGTGCGTCCGCCCGTGGCATTGCCACCCGCGCCCGCGTTGATCGCATCGCCGCCCTGGGCATTGGCGTTGAGCGAAACCGCGCCCGCAATACTGGTTGCGCCTGCATTGGCCGCAAATGTGCCAAGGGTTACGGTGCCGCCCGTTGCACTGCCCCCAGCCCCGCCACTGCCGGTGCCACCAAAGGCTTGCGCGGCCATCTGGACAGCCGCACCGAATGTGACGGTGCCGCCATTTCCGACATAGTCAAGCGAAGCCGTGCCCCCCTGACCAGTGCCGCCAATCGCCGCGTTTCCACCGAAACCGTTGGAATTGCTGGTAAAAGCACTGCTGACAGACAGCGTTCCGCCATCCACCGTCAGGCCAGAACTGCCGCCTGTGCCCAAACCACCCGTGCCGTTTACTGCCGTTCCACCGGCACCCGTTGCCGACACGACGGCGGTGCCGCCCAACGTCATGGTGCCGGACACTTCCGTGATCCGGGCGATCCCGCCGGTGCCGGAGCCTGCGACCCCGCTCACCGAATTCCCGCCAAACGCCTGGCCGATCAGGGATACCGACCCTGCAATCGAAACGTTTCCGGTGACCGGCTGAGCGACTGTACCGTTCAGCGACAGATTGACCGACGCCTCGCCACCAATCGCATTGCCGCCTGCCGCGTTGCCGCTAGTGCCGCCCCTGGCGCTGGCATCTGCGATGAGCGAACTGACGCTCGTCGAACCCGGCCCGCCGGTGATGAAATGGGCGGACGTCACTGTCCGCGCCCCGCTGCCGGTGGCATCACCGCCAGCGCCATCTGATGTGCCAAAGGCACCGCTGCCCCCATCGCCACCAGTTGCAGAGGCGTTCAGAATCGCCGTACCCGCTGTCACCGCGCTGCCGCGCGTCAGCAGCAGGACGAAACCGCCTGTCGCATCACCACCGGCCCCGCCCGTGCCGCTGCTTGCCAGATCAACGCCCACACCACCGGCACCGCCGGTTCCCGCCTGCGCGCTGCCGTTGAAAGACACGTTGCCCAGAGACGCCGATCCCGAAAGTGACGCAGCCCCGATCCCGCTTCTGGTGCCTGACTGGGTAGAGCCGCCAAAGGCATCGCCGCCCGCACCCCCATTTCCCGACAGTCCGTTGAAAATGCCGCCACCCGCGCCGCCAGCGCCGCCGACACCGACGAAGGTAAGGTTCAGTTGTGATGCCGCCATGGTGCCATTGGCCGCATCGCCAAAAACACTGGTATTCCCGCCCGTGCCATCTCCGCCGCGTCCGCCTGCCATGCCGGGCGCACCCGCGCCGCCTGCGCCGCCAACGGCCGAAGCATCGATTGTGACAGCCCCATTGGTGAAACTGGATGCCAGCGTGCCGCTTTGGGCAAGCAGATCGACTTCGCCTGCAACAGCCGCCCCACCTGCCCCGCCCGAACCATTGGCTGCGGCACCACCTAGCGCAAAGGAATCAAGGTCCGTCGATCCGCCGACGCCCAGCGTGCCTTCGATAACCCGCAACTGCATGAGGCCGCCTGTCGCGGCACCCCCGACCTGACCATTTCCGCCAAGCGCAAAGGATTCGCCCAGAATGCCGCCGCCGATGCTGGTGGAGCCCCCACTGGAGCGGAGCTGGAGGAATACATTGCCCCCCGTCGCACTGCCGCCGCTGCCAATCCCGCCACCGGCATTGCCACCCCGTGCCTGCGAATCCAGATGCAGCAGGCCCGCAATATTCACCGTGGACGCCGCCCCCGCGCTGACCTGTAACTGGGCCGTGCCGCTTGTTGCGTTGCCGCCGCTGCCTGCCGTGCCCTGACGGCCGGTGCTGCCCGCGCTGATCGTCAGGTCTCCGGCAGTCGTAAACATGCCACCAGACACAAAGAGGGAGGCCATGCCCGAATTTGCCGAACCCCCGCTTGCGGCAAATCCCCCCAGAGCCTGCGACTCGATGAGGATCTGGCTTCCGGGATCAAGCACCATCATCCGGCCATTGGCGACATTGATACTGGCCATGCCGGAGGTCGCGTTGCCACCGCTTCCCGATACCACGCTGCCATTGCCGCCAGTTGCCGACGCAACAAGGCTCAGATGCCCGTCTGTCGCGGGATCCCCATCGCCGACCGAGAGTCTATCAGCAGCGCTATCGACAAGCGCAGTGGCGGTGCCGCCGGTTGCCCCGCCGCCAGAGCCATTGGCACCGCCACCGCCCGTGCCCAGTGCGCTAACCGATGCAAAGCCGCGCACGTCCACGTTGCTGCCCCTGGTCGCACGCAGTTCGCCAAGGCCGCCTGTGCCAACCCCGCCATTGATCGCGCCCGCGCCGCCATGGCCCTCAGCGCTCAGTGTTACGGAGCCATCAAGCGCAAAATTGACACCCGGTCTGGTGATGGACGCTGTGCCAGCAAAATCCCGCCCCGCACCGAAACTGGCTTCGCCACCTGTCCCTGCGCCACCAGTATCGCCCTGACCGCCGAACCCGTCGGCTACCGCTGTCACATAGCCATTGAATGTCGAAGTTCCGCCATTGGCACCGCTTCTTGCCATGCCGCCCATCGCGTTACCACCGGCACTGCCCTGGCCACCATCGCCGCCTGTTGCGCTGGTGCGGACAATGACATTGCCGTTGAAGTTTGCCGCGCTTGCCGCGCCGCCCATCACATTCAGGGAACTGCCGACACCAACCGTCGCCCCTGTGGCGCTGCCGCCGCTGCCGGTTGTTGATCCGCTGCCGCCATCACCGCCAAGCGCCTGAGCATCAACTGTCACATCGCCGTTGAAGGTCACTGTCCCGCCGCCTGAACCAAAGGCAGGATTGCCGCCCGTTGCGTTGCCGCCTGCACCGCCAGCGGCTGTGCCGGTTGCCCCCGTGCCGCCGCTGCCACCGGTGCCGCCCATGCCCCGGGCAATGCTGGTCACTGATCCAAAGGTGAAGGTGCCGGATGCTGCGGTGAAGAACATATCGTCTGACCCGACACCGCCGCCGGTTGCCGTGCCAAATCCCCTGCCGCCCGCGCCGCCGGCACCGCCGCCGCCAGGCCCGCCGCTGCCGCCATTACCGCCTGCGCCACCGGTTCCGCTGGCGGACATGAAAATATTGCCCGTCGTGACAGTGCCTGCGCTGCTCTGCGCGCCAATCCCGACAAAGGCACCCCGCCCATCGCCGCCTGCACCGCCCGCAATATCGGCCGAACCGTTGGAGCCTGCCCCACCAAAGCCGTCAGCAAAGGCCGAAATCGATCCGAAACTGACGTTTCCGGCGCCCGCTGTGGCAAATATGCCCGCAACAATTGTGCCGGAGTTTCCGTCGCCCCCGCGTCCGGAAAGCGCGGTGCCGCCAATGCCGGACGAGTCAAGATTGGCATTGCCGATAACCGAGAAACTGCCCGCATTGTTGGTGCCGACAGCCACCTGGCCGCCACGTCCCACTCCGCCTGCCGCTGCGGTGCCGCCGCTGCCGCGTGCCTGCACGAGCGCCGTTCCCTGAAGAGAAATGCTCCCCAGATTTGCAGTGAGGAAGGCTCTGCCCCCCGTGCCGGTCGCCCCTGCTGCCGCTGCCGCAGTCGCGCTGCCCCCGAAGCCATGCGATTGTGCCGTCACATTTCCTGCCACGGAAACGCTGCCAGCCGCCAGGGAAGCGAATATCTGGCTCAATCCCCCGGTTCCGTCGCCGCCGCTGCCTGAAACCGCAGAGCTGCCGCCAAAGCCGACCGCGCTCAGATCGACGTTCGATCCGATAGTGATCGTCCCGTCTGTGGCACCAACAGTGGCATTTCCCCCTGTGCCAGTCCCGGAAGCACCCTGATCACTGCCGCCGCCAAAGCCATCAGAACTGGAGAATATTGGCCCGGAAATGGAGATGATGCTGCCGGTATCGGAACGGATAAGCGATAATCCGCCAGTCGCATTGCCACCCGACCCGGTTGCGCCTGATCCACCAAAGGCACCCGCACTCATATTGACGATATTGGGGATCGTCACCTGTCCGCCGGTTGACGCTATTACGCGTGCCACGCCCCCCGTTGCCGCGCCGCCACTGGTGCCGTTGCCACCATTGGCGCTGGCAACAAGCAGGATCGAGGCGCCGGTAAGATTGATCGCACCATTGGCGTTGCCGTTGACGCTGGCCGTGCCACCCTGGCCGGATCCGCCCGCGCCTGCCGCAGCATCGCCGCCAAGGCCGCGGGCATCCTGAACGATCGCACCGGTTATGCCCACTATTCCATTGGTCGAGAATGTCAGCGCATTCCCGCCTGCCGCATTGCCGCCAGCGTTCCCCGCGCCCATCGCCGCACCGCCGAGTGCCGTCCCAAAGCTGTTAAGCGCGCCGCCCACCTGGATCTGGGCAGCGGTGCCGTTCGTGATTCCGACCACCGCCTGACCGCCCGTCGCATTGCCGCCTGCGCCGCTGAACAGCGCGGAACCGCCAAATCCCCGGGAATCGAGCATCACGCTGCCCGAAACCGTGTTGGTGGAAACCTGCGATCCCAGATTTGAAAGGCCGCCAATGCCCGCGCCGCCACTGCCTGCGGTGGATGCATCGCCGCCAAAGCCGCCATAACCGACAGCGCTGATGGTTGCATTGCCGCCTACACTGATCGGCGCATCATTGACCACCAGCCGCGCATCACCGCCTTGGCCGGTGCCGCCAATGCCGTCGCCTCCGCCCATATTCGCGCCGCCAATGCCGTCAGTGATGATCACGGCATCGCCGGTTATCGCAACGCCACCACCCGTGCCTTGCGAAATTGACGCCGTGCCACCCGTGCCGTTCCCGCCATCGGTGCCCGAAATGCCATCGAAAGCGGAACCGACAGAGTTCAGTTGGGCATTGCCGGAAAGGGAAATCGACCCGGCCAGCGTGGCTACGATGCGCGCATCACCACCACGTCCGTTGCCGGTCGTCCCCGTGCCGGATGCGTTTGAACCGCCCCGTCCGCTTGCGTCGATCATCACATCGTGCAGCGAAAGGGATGCCGGGCCGTTGACCGATATGTTCGCTGATCCGCCCATGCCAAGGTTGGCCGTGGACCCCGTGCCTGCCTGCCCGGACGAAAGCACTTGTGTTGATCCGGCAATCGCCAGCGTTCCTGCCGCTGCGAAAACCTGCGAAGCCCCGCCTGTCGCATTCCCGCCCGCGCCGCCCGTCAGAGCGGAATTGCCACCATAAGCCTGAGCAGACACGTTGACGATGCTGTTGAACGAAGATGCCGTGCCTCCATCCGTGCCGAAATTCCCCACGCGGGCGGTTCCGCCGGTCGCCCCGCCGCCTGTGCCCGAACCCCCGGAATCGCCGCCAAACGCGGCTGCCACGACATCGACCTGCCCCGTAATCGTCATGCTGGCAGCATCTGTGCCGATCTGAGCCAGCCCGGCCGCAGCCGCGCCGCCGCTGCCTGATGGAACCGTGCTGCCGCCGGCAAAGGCGCTGGAATCGACCCGTGCCGTGCCACCAATGCTGAACGTGGCGCCGGGCTTTTGCGAGGAAATCTGTGAGAAGCTGGAGCCTGTGGCGTTACCCCCAATGCCATCGCCGCCACCATAGTTGGCCCCGGCAGAGGCCACGCCCAGCACAGTTGCATCGCCCGCGATGCTGATCGATCCGCCAAAATTGGCAATGATGGTTGACTGCCCGGCAACCGCATTGCCGCCATCAATGCCAGCAGAGGTCAACGCGCCGATCAGGGCATTGGCCGAAACCGTGACGTCGCTTCCAATGAAAAGGAAACCATCAAGCCCGGACCCATCGTGCGAGAACACAAGCGCGGTGCCGCCCTGCGCATCGCCTGTGGAACCGTTACCATTGGCGTTGCCGCCGCCGATCCCGTCTGCGGAGAGCACCACGGAACCGCCCACACTGAGCGCGCCCCCACTTGTGTTCAGGTTCGCGCTCCCGCCGGTTCCCTTGCCCCCCGAACCGCTGCCGCTGCTATTGTCATCACCGATGCCGCTTGCATCGATGACCACATCGCCGACAACCGAAGCACTCGCGCCGGGGCTGACGAAGAAATTGGCATTGCCGCCGGTGCGCGCCGCGCCATTTTGCTGGTTGGTCTGCGCGACTGCCGAGAGGAAAAGATTGCCGCCGATGGTAATAGATCCGCCAGTCGGCGCGCCGATCTGCGCCAGGGCACCACCCTGGATGGAAACATTCGACGCAAAGGCCATTGGCGGGCCATTGGGCGCTGAAAATGTATCGTTGGTCGCTGCACGCGCATACAGGTTGGAGGTGAAGTTGTTGCCGAAAACATCGATATTGGCCTGCGTTCCGTTGACCGGAAGATCAACAAAAGGATTGCCCGTTGCCACGCCAGCAACATTGTGCCCGGCGGAAAGCACAATCGTGTTGCCATCCAGATCGGCAGCCCCGGCAATATCGAAGCCAAGGTTGCCGCCACCATCAATCGCCAGCGTGATCAGCGTGTTTTTGGGAATGGCGACCAGATAGATGCGGTGATTGTCCCCCGCGCCCGAACTGGCGGGGCCGGTCGTGGTGCCGTTATGGACAAGCGCGCGGGTGCCGCCATCACTGCCGGCAGTCACGTTGATATCAAACAGGCCGGCATTATAGGTGAAATCAACGGCCTCTGCCGCGACATAGGCCGCAGATCCGTTGACGTTGACCAATCCGTTCTGCTGGATGCGCGGTGCCGCAGCGACGATATAGCTGCCCGAATTCACCGCATTGATCTGCGCGCCCGGATTGACAGCGATCTGCGCCTGACTGCCCGGCGTGTTGACCACGCTGAACTGGCCCGCCACGGGCATGAAATCGCCGCTGCCATCCACCACCAGATCACCGGTGCTGAGCAGCAGGCTGCCGACATTGAACTGTGCGGTGCTGCCCAGAATGATGCCGCCAGGCGTGTAGAACCACACATTGCGGCCAGCGCCGCTGTTGACGATGCCGTCAAACTGGACAGAGCGCGACGCATCAACAGGCAGTATCCGGTTGAGAACCGTGAAAACACCGCCCGGTGCGCCGGTATCGGGCAGATAGTTTACAACATTTCCGTTCGGCAGGAAGGCGATCGGCCCACCCCCGGTGGCTGTATCGGTGGGGGCCCAGTTGATCGTGGCGCGCGCGGACCCGACAAGGATATTGTCCACACCCGGCGTGGTGCGATCAAAGGTGACAGTGCCGAAAGTGGTGCTGGGCGCGCCCTGAAAGGCCTGCGCCCGGGCAAGTTGGGGCGCGAGCGCCAGTGCGGCGGCCAGGGATGCCAGCGAGGCACCGGAACGGGTTGAACGCAAGGTCATCAACGCGCACTCCAGGGAAGGATGTTGGTCGTCAGCGACATCAGGAAGCGGGGATCGCGCCGCTTCGTCTCACCCGCGATCGTGTTCACGGGCACCGCCAGTGTCATGTCCAGCCGGGCGCGGTTGTCCAGCCCCACGCGCACGCCGCCGCCGATTGAGGTCAGCCGGGTCGGGTTGGGTGTTCCCGCCAGCCGGAACTTGTTCCAGACCCAGGCATTGTCCACAAAGCCATAGGGCTGGAACGCCAGCCGGCTGTTCGGGGAAAATTTCAGCCCCTCCGCCCGCGCTTCGAACTGGAAGCCCGCGCCCTTGTCTCCCACCAGCGTGCCGGGATCAAAGCCGCGTCCGATGGTATAGTTGCCAGTGGAAAACTTCTCGAACGCGAACAGCGGCGCATTGCTGATCTGCGCGCGCGGCGTCAGCGAGAGCAGGATCGAGCGTGTAATCCGGGCTTCGGCCAGACCGGAAAACCGTACGACCGTCGCTTCAGGATTGGCCCCGCCAAGGCTGGGCGGCACAAAGCCCGGCGCGCCGCACGCCACAAGGTTCACCCGGCAATCGGGGCTGGCGTTAAAGATATCGAGGCCGCGCCGGACCTCGAATGAACCCGCCATCCGCCAGCCGATGGTATGGCCGGGGCCCACCCCCTTCAGATCGGTTGCTTCGGCATCAAGCCGCGCATAGGCGACGCGCAGCCGGTCGCGGCTGAGCGGCCCGGCAAAGGACACGCGCTGGTTGACGAAATCCAGTCCAATCGCGCCACGGACTGTGGCGGCAAGCCTGCGGATCAGTGGATAGCCCGCTTCCCAATTGGCATAGACTGTCCGGGCTTTCACACCCGGCAGGGTTGGCCCCAGGCTGGGCTCTGACCGCGCATAGGTAAACCGCCCGCCAAGCCTCAGGCCGTTTTTGCCCAGCAGCATGTCATGGCCGAACTGGAAAATCTGCTGCTCGGCAAAATCGGACGTGGTGTAAGCGGAAATCTGCGTACGATCCCCAAGCCCGGTCAGGCCGTTGAACTGTGCCCGCACTTGCGCCCCGATCCGCCCGGTATCGCGGGACGCGTAGTTCTGGATGTTGAAATCGGCCAGAACCGGCGTGCGCCGCAGCGTCACTTCCCCCACCATGTCACCCGCGCCGGTGCCTGCGGGCTTGAGCGAGAGGCGCACATCAAAGCCCGGCACATCGCGCGCCAGCAGCAGATGCCGCTCTGCCTCCAGCCGGTTGAAAACCTCGCCGTTCGCCAGCGGCTGAAGATAGGATTCGATCAGATGCTCGCTGCGCCCGGCAGTGCCCAGCACCCGGATCGCCACCACCCTGGCGTAGAGCACCTCGAACGCCACAACCCCGCCTTCGATCCGCTGGGTCGGAACCTGGACCGCCGCGATATAGCCGCGATTGCGCAACTGTGTGGCCGCCGCATCACGGATTTCGCAAATGACGCTTATGGGCTGTTCCGTGCCCAGAAAACGCGCATAGGTCGCTTTCAAATCCCCGGGCGGCACCGGCCCCAGCTTGTTGAAAGTCACGGCCGTCAGGGTCAGCTTGATATTGTTGTAAGCGGGATCATCAAGCGCGCAGGGTGCCCGTTCAATCTCGCCGGAAATTTCCACCCGCGACCGTGTGGGTGCCGGTGGCGCGAAGGGTTCAAGCTCATCCCGCGTCGGCACCGCAGTCGCCGCCGCCTGCGCCAGAGCCGGGCCGCCCAGAAGGTTTCCCGATCCCAACGCAATTGCTGATAACCAGCATCTGAACCGGTGCCGTTCCGGAAAAAAACCAGCAAATTCGTTGAAATCACGCAAAGTAGAAGCCCCCTCCACTTTGAAACCCGGTAGCGTTTCCCGATCAGGGATGCGCTTTGGTTAATGCCTTGTCAACCAACTGATCCGCCTCAACAAAAAGCGATCCGGAAGGGAAAACGGGCGCGACAAGGCGGCGCTCAGCCGACCGGGCCGAAACGCTTTGTCAGTCTATTCACACTGAGAAAGAGCAGGTCATATATGGGAGGTATTTTCCTTTTTTCAAGGGCCGGATGCGCCACCGGGAACGAATCGGATCAAGCGGCTATCACGATCCGCCGGTCTGATCCTTGCCCTGAACCGCTCCGACAATCAGGGGCATTCCGCCCCTTGGTCGCAGCGTCACGCTGCCGACCGGATCAGGCCGAAAGCCAGGCGGCAGGCTGAACCGCCGTGCCGCGAGCCAGTGCGCCAGGATGACCAGCGCCTCGACCATGGCGAAGCGCGCGCCGACGCACACTCTTGGTCCGCCGCCAAAGGGGAAATACTGAAATTTGTGCAGTTTCGCCTTCGCCTCTGGCGCGAAGCGTGTGTGATCGAACGCGTCCGGATTGGCCCATAGCGCGCGGTGGCGGTGGAGCACCCAGGGCCAGATCGAAACAAGATCGCCCTTCGCAATGTCCACGTCGCCCAGCCTGTCATCAGCCACCGCTTCCCGGTCAAATCGCGGCGCGGGGGGATAGAGGCGCATCGATTCATCAAGGATCTGGCGCAGCAACGGCAGGTGATCCGCCAGTGTTTCCACATCCCCCGCTGCCAGCGCCGTCACGGCCTCTGCCCGCGCCTCTTCCTGCAGCGCAGGCTGCGCCGCCAGCAGATAGATCGTCCAGGCCAGCGCATTGGCCGTTGTTTCATGCCCAGCCACATAGAAAGTGATGGCATTATCCACCGCCAGCGATTCGGCTTCGTCTGCCGGAAACTGTTCGTGCAGCGAACGGATGAGGCCGCCAAAGAAGTCATCCGCCCCGCCGCTCGGGCCCCGTTCGCGCACAAGCGCGGTCAGCGTTTCGCGCAGATAGCGCCGCCCCTTGCGCGCCCGCACCATGGCCGGGCTGGGATCAAAATCCTGCACCCCCAGCATCGTCGTGAAGCGCGCCTGCCCGCCCGCGATGATCAGGTTTTCGATATGCTGCCCCGCCGCGCGGGCCGTGAGCCGGGAATCGCCGGAAAACAGGGTGTTGGCGATGATCGCCATTGTCGCGTCGGTCGCGGCTTTCGCCATGTCGATCCGGCTGCTGCCTCCGTCCCATGCCGCGACTTGCGCCGCCGCCACACCGGCTATGCCCCGCGCCATTTTGGCGACCGCGCCGGGCGCGAATGTGGGGGCGACAATCTTGCGTTGTTTCCGCCAATCCTCTCCTTCGGAAGATAGCAGGCCATTGCCAACCAAAGGCGACAGGAGACGCTGGGCAAGGCGGGGGCGGATATAATTGACTTTGTTGTCCAGCAGCACCCGCTGCACTGCATCGGGTTCCGCAATGATATGGACGTTGAAACCCAGCACCCGCCGCACGCGGTGGCGCATGTCGAACGCCGGTTCGGGCCATCCATAAATGGAATTGCGCAACCGCTCCCCGAAAAAGCCGCGCCAGGTGGGCACCCAGTCCGCTGTGCGGGCGGGCTGGACGGGGATGAAGCCTGTCCTGAGCGCAGTCGAAGGGGGAGCCAGAGTCGCCATACCTGTTTCCTATCCGGTAAAGCCGAGTTTGGCAGCCGCTTCCCGGAATTTGACTTCCCGGTCCGGGGCCAGGGCGCTCATCCGCTGCCGATACACGGCCACGGCGGCTTCCCCGGCCTTTTCGGGCGATCCGGCATCAACCGGTGGCGCGGGATCATATTCCAGGCTGAGCTGCACGACGCGGGCAAAATCCTCTCCCCGGATTTCCCTGATCAGCGCCAGCGCGAAATCGATCCCTGCCGTTACCCCGCCGCCCGTCACCCGGTTGCGGTCAAACACGGTCCGCGCCTGCACTGGCTCCGCACCGAACAGCGCCAGATAGTCATGCCAGGCCCAATGGGTGGTGGCCTTGTAGCCCTGCAGCAACCCCGCCGCGCCCAGCACCAGCGATCCGGTGCAGACGCTCGTCACCCATGCTGCGTCCGCAGCAATCCGCCGCACCCAGGCCATGGCGTGCATGTCTCCCATCACATCCGTGACGCCCATCCCTCCGGGGATGCAGAGGATATCTGCCGTTTCGATGTCATCAAAAGTGGCGGTGGGCAGAATGGCGAAACCGGCATCGGTCATCACCGGATCCAGCGTCGCCCACACCAGATCGAGTCTGGTATTGCCAAGACGCGAAAGGAATTGCGCGGGGCCGGTCAGATCAAGCTGCGTGACGCCGGGGAAGAGCAGGAAAGCGATGGAAAGAGGCGGAAGAGTCGGCACTGGAAATGTCCCCTGAAAAATCACTCCGCCGCGAGCAATTGCTCCGCGCCGCCCAGATCGACGGAGACCAAGCGGCTGACGCCCTGTTCCACCATTGTGACGCCGAACAGGCGGTGCATCCGGCTCATCGTCACCGCATTATGGGTGACGATCAGGTAGCGGGTGTCGGTTTCGCGGGTCATCGCATCAAGCAGATCGCAGAAGCGTTCGATGTTCGCATCATCGAGCGGCGCATCGACTTCATCGAGCACGCAGATCGGCGCGGGGTTGGTAAGGAACAGGCCAAATATCAGCGCCACGGCCGTCAGCGCCTGTTCGCCACCCGACAGGAGAGTGAGCGCGGCAAGCTTCTTGCCCGGTGGCTGGGCGAAAATCTCAAGCCCCGCTTCAAGCGGATCATCGCTGTCGATCAGCGCCAGATGAGCAGCGCCCCCGTTGAACAACGTGGTGAAGAGCCGCTGAAAATGGGTGTTCACCGCTTCGAACGCTGCGAGCAAGCGCGTGCGCCCTTCGCGGTTGAGGCTGCCGATCGAGCCGCGCAACCGGGAGATGGCTTCCGCCAGTTCGTCGCGTTCGGCGAGCGACTTTTCGCGTTCGGCTTCAATTTCGACGAGTTCCTGTTCGGCAATCAGATTGACCGGACCCAGCCGTTCGCGATCCAGCGTAAGCCTCTCAAGCCGCGATGATTCATCGCCTGCTTCGCCCACATCATCGCTGACAAAGCCAACCTTTTCCGGCAGCAGAGGCGGCGGACATTCGAAGCGTTCGCCCGAAACGCGGCCCATTTCCACCCGTCGCAGTTCCTGATTTTCGGCGCGCGCCACAGCCCCGGCGCGTTCTTCGCGCGCGGCGGCCAGGGCTTCGGCAACTTCGGCAGTATGGGCTTCATGCTTGCGCAGTTCGGCCTCCGCCGTGCGTTCGCTGGCAGCGGCATTTTCCGCCGCTACCGACAGCTCCGCGCTGCGCGCTTCGGCCGCAACAATCTGCGCGCTGATCTTGGCCGGAGCATCGGCGAGCGTAAGTGCTTCGGCTTCGGCAGCTTTGGCGCGCTTTTCCATTTCGGCCAGCCGGGCCGCCGCTTCCCCCGCGCGGGATTTCCAGCCGCTCGCTTCACTGCGGGCAGCAGACAGGCGTTCGCTGGTGGTGGCAATATCCCGGTCAAGCGATGCCGCTTCGGCCTTGATCTGGGCAACGGCAGCGCGCGCTGCTTCGCTTGCAGCTTGCAGGCGCGCGACAAGCTGGCCGGTCGCCACGCCATCGGGCAGCGCCAGCCGCGCGCTTTCGGCGGCGGTGCAATCACCCTGGGCCTCGGCCAGTTCCGCTTCGATCCTTGTGCCGCGTTCCGTGAATTCGGTGCGGCGTGAGGCGAGGCGTTCCAGGCTGCTCGCGGCCTGATCCTCATCACGCCGGGCATTGCGCGCGGCATTTTCCGCGTCAGCGAGCACGCGCCGCGCCTGTTCTGCGGCTTGCCGTGCGGCTTGCGTTTCCGCGACCGCCTGCGCCACCTGTGCTTCGGCGCGCGTGACTTCGGCGCGGGCTTCGGGAATGGCGGCATCAATCACTGCCAGACGGTTGACCCGCTCGAGCCGTTCCGCTGCTGCTGCGCCATCCCCGGTCGCGACAAAACCGTCCCAGCGGCGCAACCGGCCATCGCGGGTGATGAGCCGCTGGCCGACCGCCAGCACCTGCCCGTCATCCGCGTCCACCACGGCGATCTGCGCCAGCCGCCGCGCCAGTTCGGGCGGACAGGCAACATGGGCGGAAAGCGCCGCGCATCCGGCAGGCAGCGCCGGATCATCGGCGCGCGCCTCTGCCCCGCCCCAGCCGCGGCCCGATGCCGTGCCAATTTCCGCTTCCAGATCATCACCCAGCGCCGCCGCCAGCGCGCGTTCAAAGCCCGGTTCCGCCCGCACCTTGTCCAGCGCGCGGGTGGCACCGCCTTTGGCTTCGAGCGCCTTGACCAGCGCCCGCGCCTCGCCTTCCAGCGCGGACAGCGCGGCCTGCGCGGATGCCCCCGCACTTTGCGCTGCGTCACGCTGCGCCGCTGCCGCAGCCCGCGCACTTTCGGCAAAATCAATGTCAGCCCGTGCGGTCGCGGCTGTGCCTTCGGCCGCTGTCCGCGCGGCTGCGGCGACATCGCGCGCGGTGATCAGCGGGGCATCGCTGCCGAGCCCCGCCATTTCCTGATCAAGCCGCGCCTTATCCCGCTCTGCCCGGTCAAGCCGCGTCCGCGCGGCAGCCATGGCAGCATCAGCGACCCGCGCTTCGGCCTGTTCACGGGCCTGGGCTGACAGCGCCTGCGCCAGTTCCACTTCCGCGTCGCGCACAGCGGCTTCGGATGTGGCGATCCTGCCCGCAAAGGCGGGGCGTTCCGCCTGTGCGGCCTTGATCCGGGCGTCGAGTGCCTTTGCTTCTTCCTCCAAACGTGCGAGCGCGTCGGCCGCATCATGCGCCAACTGTCCTTCGCGCGCGCGGTCACTCACCAGCCGTTCGGTCTGGGCAGCCAGATCAGCAATGCGACGATCGAGCGCCGCACGCTCCGCCGCGAGCGCCGCCAGCCGGTGGCCTGCCTCACTCGCCGCGTCCCGCGCCGCTTGCGCCACACTACGCAATTCAGCGAGCTGGGTTGTCGCGCGGGATTGCCAGGCGGCTGCCGCGCGCTGTGCTTCGGACGCCTCGGCCACCTTGTCCTCGGCGATCTTTGCTTCGGCCCGTGCCTTGTCTGCCGCGGCTGCCGCATCGCGCCAGCGCGCAAAGATCAGCCGCCCTTCGGCCACACGAATCTCGTCGGACAGTTTGCGATAGCGTTCGGCCGCCCGCGCCTGACGCTTCAGGTTCGTGGCGCGCAGCTCCATATCGGTCAGCACTTCGTCAAGCCGCCCGAGATTGGTTTCCGTGGCCCGCAATTTCTGTTCGGCATCCTTGCGGCGGACGTGCAGCCCCGAAATCCCTGCGGCCTCTTCCAGCATTGCCCGCCGCTCAGCCGGTTTGGCAGCAATGACGGCGCTGATTTTCCCCTGACTGACCAGAGCCGGAGAATGCGCGCCCGTCGCCGCATCGGCGAACAACAGTGAAACATCCTTCGCGCGCACATCCCGCCCATTCAGGCGATAGGCTGAGCCTGCTCCCCGTTCGATCCGGCGGACAATTTCCACCTCACGGTCATCATTGTCAGCGTCGCGATCCGCCAGAATCGAGACTTCGGCAAAATCACGCGAGGGGCGGCTGCTGGTGCCCGCGAAGATGACATCATCCATCGCCCCGCCACGAAGCGATTTGGCGCTGCCTTCCCCCATCACCCAGCGGATCGCCTCAAGCAGGTTGGATTTGCCGCATCCGTTCGGCCCGACAATTCCCGTCAGCCCGCGTTCGATCCGCAGTTCAGCCGGATCGACAAAGCTTTTGAAGCCCGCGAGCTTGAGGCGGCGTATCTGCAAGCGTTATGCCCCGGCCTTCTTCAGTGCAGGCTCCAGCGCTTCCCAGCTATTGGTATCGGGAACCGTCTGGCCGTTGATGATGAAAGTGGGTGTGGCCTGAACGTTGAACTGTTCCTGCGCCACCTTGGCAATGGTTTCGAGCTTTTTCACGCCCGCTTCATCAGCCAGGCACGCCTTTGCCTTGTCCGCGCCAACGCCGCGCTGCTGGACAAAGTCCACCAGCCCCAGCTTGCTGGCCATCGCAGCTGCAACCTGATTGGGCGTCATGCTTGTCCAGCTTTGCTGTTCGGCCGGTGTGATCGTCTGGGATTTGGCCATCAGCCAGTCATCCTGCGTATCGAACAATTGTTCGGAAATCGCGAAGAACGGCCCAGCCCCGTTGCAACGGGCGAGAAGCGAGGCAGGCACATCCTGAGGGTGGATCAGGAAGGTGCGGAATTCATAGGACACCGTGCCTTTCGCGATATAGGCTTTCAAAGCCTCACGCGAAGTCTTGGAGAAATGCGCGCAGTGGGGGCAGGAAAGCGCGCCATATTCGATCAGCTTCACCGGCGCATTGGGATTGCCCATCAGCATTCCGAAATCGGCTGTTTCGCTTGTGGTTTCCACCCAGTTTGTGCCTGCCGGCGTGGCGACAACAGGTGCCGTTGTATTCGCAGGCGTATCCGCCGCCTTGTTGCACCCCGCCAACAGCGCGAGCGGCGCAGTTGCCAGTATCAGACCCGTATTGACGCGCATTGCAATCCTCACTCTCAGTTTGCGGCCAGTGCCGCCTTCAAAGCCGGTTCCACCACGGCCCAGTGCCCCGCCCCTTCCACGGATGATCCGTTGATCAGGAAGCTGGGTGTGCCGTTGATCTTGCGATCATTCCATGCCTCATTGGTCATGGCCACGATCTTCTGCTGAGCCGCCTTGTCCGCAAGGCAGGCATCCATCTGGGCAGGCGAAATGCCGCGCGCTTTCATCAGCGCATCAAGGCCGGTGCCGCGCGCGATCAGTTTCAGGCTTTCACTGATCGGCAGTTTGGACATTTTCTCGGCATTGGCCGCGTCAAAGGCAGGCGCCCGCGCCAGCCACTTGCCTTGCGCGGCCATCAGCAATTCGGTGTTGCCAAAAAACTTGGCCGGGCCGCCACAGCGCGCAAGCAAAGCAGCGGCAAAATCATAGCGATCCCGCACCGCATTGCGCACTTCAACGGCAACCAGCCCCTTGGCGATATAATCCCGCTTGAGCGGCACACCCGCTTCGCCAACAAAAGCGGCACAGTGCGAACAGGTGTAGCTGAGATATTCGACGAACCGCACCTTGGCCTTGGGGCTGCCCATCACGAACGCCGCGTTGGGTGCCTGGGTGATGGTGGCCGTCCAGTTGGGTGCGGCAGCACCAAGCCCGAGCGCTGCCAGCGCCGTTGCCAAAATCCGCTTCATGACACCTTCCCGATCGGCAGCATATTGGCTGCGCTGGTTGCCACGCCGCGCGCGAGCGATTCGAGCACGGCCTTGAGTTCCGGATCCCCAATGGTGCGCAGGCTGTCTCCCAGTTCGACCGGCATTGCCACCAGTTCGGGGCGGGCCGCCACCACGCGCCGCTTGCGCACTTCGCCCTGCCGGATGATCACGCGTGCCACGGCGGGATAGCCAAAGAAGCGGTTCACCCGTTCGATAATCACGGGCACCACATGCTGCATCATCGGCGCATGCGCGCCACCCACGGCCAAAGTCAGCGTGCCATCGGCGCGTTTGCCTTGCGGAAAGCGGATCGATTCCGGCGCGGAAATATCGGCGTATTTGTCGCCCACAATCTCTTTCCAGCGGCTGACGATCGAGGATTGGACAAAGCCAAAGCGGCGAAATGCCGCACCGCCAATTTCGGGCAGCATTTCAGCCACGCTGCGCGCACGCCCGCCACGCGGCTTTTCTGGTGCGCCCGATCCGGTCTTTTGCTTCGCCATTGGCGCGCCTCATGCCATAGCGGGGCATGGTCGTCACCCCTTCAGACACAGTTTCCCACAGGATTTTGCGCTGGTTTGATGCCAATGCGCGCATTTTGCCCTGGCGGAACCCGCCGGGTGCGCCTTTGCCGCTCAATGATCCCGACTGGCCTTACCGGGTGTGGCTCTCCGAAATCATGTTGCAACAGACCGTGGTGGCCACGGTGAAGCCTTATTTTGCGGCATTCACCGCCCGCTGGCCCAGCGTCACCGCACTGGCCGCAGCCGATGATGCGGATGTGATGACCGCGTGGGCGGGGCTTGGCTATTATGCCCGCGCGCGCAACCTGCTGGCCTGTGCCCGCGCTGTGGCGGCGATGGGCGGACGCTTTCCGGAAGACGAAGCCGGCCTGCGCGCCTTGCCCGGTATTGGCGCTTACACGGCGGCAGCGATCAGCGCCTTTGCGTTTGGCAAGCGCGCGGTCGTGGTGGATGGCAATATCGAACGGATCACCGCGCGCCTTTTCGCGCTGGATACACCCATGCCCAAAGCAAGGCCGGAAATCGCTGCGCTTGTGGATGCAATGACGCCCGCTGACCGGGCTGGAGACTTCGCCCAAGGCCTGATGGATATGGCAGGCATGATCTGCACGCCCAAAAATCCGCGCTGCCTGCTTTGCCCGGTGGCAGAGGATTGCAAAGGCCGGGCGGAGTCTGAACTTTACCCGGTCAAGCTGGCGAAGAAAGCCAAGCCCGAGCGTGAAGGCGTGGCGTGGTGGATTGAACAGGATGGCGAGGTCTGGCTCGTGCGGCGCCCGGACAAGGGGCTGCTCGGCGGGATGAGGGCGTTGCCGGGGGGTGATTGGGTGGAAACGACACGTCGCGCCGGAATAACGAGCGACGATGACAGCCAATGCACTTCCCTTGGCACCATCACCCATGTCTTCACCCATTTCCGCCTGACCCTGCAAGTCATCGCCCTGCCTCCTGAAAGGGGTTGCGCTTTGCAACCTGACGGGGAATGGTGGCCCATCGACCGGCTCGC
>JANOAJ010000086.1:0-6199 GCA_031411035.1 Sphingomonadales bacterium | reverse complement strand
GGGAATGTGTGGTTGGTGGTTGATGTTGGTCGCCCCGGCGCTGGCTGGGGCCTGGGGGGCTTCTTGGTAATCTTTCCCGAAATATAACTCTGCGGCCCTTGCCTGCGCTGGGGCGACGGCATCCATCACGCGTCCCGCACGCTCCGCATTGCCGCGAGCGCACGTTCCCGCGCTTCCTTGTGGCCGATCATCTTTGCCGGATAGTCGCGCGGTCTCTGCCCGAACTCATCGGGATCATGCACCCAGGGATCAGACAGGCCCGCCAGTTCCGGCACCCATTTGCGCACATAATTGCCCGCATCGAATTTTTCGGATTGTGAAAGCGGTGCCATGATCCGCGAAAATAACGGGGCATCGACGCCCGTGCCTGCCACCCATTGCCAGTTGCTGCTGTTCGCGGCGTAATCGGCATCAAGCAGCGTATCCCAGAACCAGCGTTCGCCGCGCCGCCAGTCAATCAGCAGATGCTTGATCAGGAAGCTGGCAGCCATCATCCGCACGCGGTTGTGCATGAAGCCACTGGTCCAAAGCTCCCGCATCCCGGCATCAATGATGGGATAGCCCGTTCGGCCCTTTGACCACGCCGCGAAATCCGCGTCCGCATCCGGCCCGGTGCGCCACGGCATGGCATCATAGGCACGACGGCCATTCTGCCAGCCATAGTCCGGAAACTGGTCGATCAGATTGGTCGCATAGTCCCGCCAGCCGACTTCGCGCAGGAACGGCTCCGCCTTGGCCCCTGCTGCCTTGCTGGCATGATGCCACAAAGTCGCCGGACTAATCTCGCCAAAATGGAGATGGGGGGAAAGGCGGGAAATCCCGGCTTCGGATGGCAGGTTGCGGCTGTCATTATAGGCCGTGATATGGGGCAGGAAGGTTCGGAATGCAGCACGCGCGCCCGCTTCTCCCGGCGTCCAGACGTTGAAGCCCGCTGACCAGTCCGGGCGGCTGGGCCGCAGCCCCCAACCCGCAAGCGCGTCTCCTTCAGGCCAGTCAGCAGGCGCGGGCATAGCTTCGGGTGCCGGCAAAGGTTTGGACGGCGGCATCTGCGCCACCAACGCCCGCCACCAGGGCGTGAAGACCTTGTAGCGGGTGCCACCACCCGTCAGGATCGTTGCGGGAATGGCCAACTGATTGCCGGAATGCAGCACCAGATCATGCGCGGCCCCAATCTCGGATTCGGCGTGCTGCCACCACGGCTCGAAATGGCGGACGGCATGAATGCGGCGCGCGCCTGTCTCCGCCATCAGAGCGGCAAGCACGGACGCGCTTTCGCCGCGCCGCAGGATCAGGCGGCTACCCAGCGCGCGCAGGCCGGCGTCCAGCGCGGCAAGGCTGTGATGCAGCCACCAGCGCGAAGCACCCCCCATCGCCCTGTCACCGGGAGTGGCATCATCCAGAATATAGACCGGTATGACGGCCCCTTCCGCAATGGCGGTGACCAGCGCGGGCTGATCATGCAGCCGGAGGTCATTGCGGAACCAGAGCAGGCTCGGTGCAGTCATCGTCTTAGTCCTGCGTCCAGCGGTTGCGCGACAAGCCCATCGCGTAGAGGATTGCCGTCAGATCGCCGTGGATCACAGAGGCCGCCGCCGCTTCGCGCGTTTTGGGCTTGGCGTGGTAGGCGACGCCGAGCCCCGCGGCCTCGATCATCGGAATATCATTCGCGCCATCACCCACGGCCAGCGAATCAACCGCACCCCAGTTCTTCTCAGCCAGCACGGATTGTAGCGTTTCCAGCTTGGTGGCCGAATCAACAATAGGCGTTGCCACGCTGCCATCCAGCACCCCGCCCGCGATCCCCAGCCGATTGGCAATGGCGCAATCAAAGCCGATCTCGGCCGCAACCGGATCAGCAAAGCGGGTGAACCCGCCCGACACCAGAACGGCATGGCCGCCCAGCGCTTTCACAGTGCGAACCAGCGGCTTCGCCCCCGGCATGATCACCACCCGTTCGGCAAGGCATTGCTCGATCACGGATTCCGGCAGGCCCTTGAGCAATGCGACCCGGCTGCGCAGCGCTTCGGCAAAATCCAGTTCGCCGCGCATCGCACGCTCCGTCACTTCGGCGATCTGAGGCTTGATCCCGGCATAATCCGCCAGTTCGTCGATGCATTCCACGGTGATCATTGTGGAATCCATATCCGCAATGATCAGCTTGCGCTGGCGTTCGGCAGTCGTCTGAACGATGACATCGACCGCGCCCACTTGTCCCTCGACCGCGCCGCGCGCCGCCGCGCTGTCGCCAGTGAAGTGCAGATCATGCGCCTTGCCGGGTTCGACCGTTGCCTGCCCGGTAATCGTCACGCCGGATTGGGCCAGCCGGTCGGCTGCGGCTGAAATTTCGCCTGCGCTCAGAACATCTGATGCTATCAGGGTGAGAGTGAACACGGATATTCCTTTGACAGATGATCGCGGCAGGCCGCGCGTCGCGCTTATTGCGGGGCCAACGGCCAGCGGCAAGTCTGCAATTGCGCTGGCGCTGGCAAAGGCGGTTCCGGCAACGATCATCAATGCCGATGCAAGCCAGGTTTATCGGGATCTGCGCATCCTGAGCGCGCGGCCTTCGGAAGATGAGGAAGACACCTGCCCCCACCGGCTTTTCGGCCATGTCGATGGCGCGGAAAGCTGTTCCGCCGCGCATTGGGCATCCGACGCGATAACGGAGATTTCCCGCGCGCATCAGGCGGGAAGGCTGCCTGTGCTGGTCGGCGGCACGGGCCTGTATCTGCGGACCTTGCTGGACGGGATTGCCCCGGTGCCCGAGATTGATCCCGATATCCGGAACGCGGTGCGGCAGCTTGACGTGCGCGACGCCTTTGCCGCGCTTGCCAGGGAAGATGCCGGCGCGGCAGCCAGGCTTGCGCCGGCTGACAGCAGCCGCGTGGCGCGGGCGCTGGAAGTGATACGTTCCACCGGTCGGCCGATGGCGGACTGGCAGAAGGAACGGGTGGGCGGAATTGCCGGGGATGTCTCGCTGGTGCCGCTGATCCTGCTGCCCCCTCGGGCATGGCTGTTCGAACGCTGCGATGCGCGCTTGTCCATGATGTTTGATACCGGCGGTGTCGCAGAGGTGGAGGCCCTGCTTGCCCGGCAGCTTTCCCCTTCCCTGCCGGTGATGCGGGCAATCGGCGTGCGCGAGATCGCCGGTTTTCTCCAACGCACGCTGACCCGCGACGAAGCCCTTGCCGCAGCCCGGATTGCCACGCGACAATATGCCAAGCGGCAATATACGTGGTTCCGCAACCAGTCGCCGCCTGCATGGCCAAGAGCTGAACAGACGTTAAATGACGAAGATGTTTCTCATTTGGTAATTAAATTACAACAATTACCCTTGACATAGAGATTTATAACACTAGGGCGCTCAACTCTGGACAAACGCGCTGCACCGCAACAAGGAGGCGCGTTCCACAACCAAGGATGATTCACAATGCCGGCCGAACTGTCAGGAGCAGATATTCTCATCGAGGCGCTGTGCGATCTCGGTGTCGAAGTCGTGTTCGGCTATCCTGGCGGGGCGGTGCTCCCCATTTATGACGCGCTGTTCAAGCAGACGCGGATCAAGCACATCCTTGTCCGCCACGAACAGGCGGCGGCCCATGCGGCGGAAGGCTATGCGCGCTCGACCGGCAAGCCCGGGGTTGTGCTCGTCACATCCGGCCCCGGCGCGACCAATGCGGTTACCGGCATTACGGACGCGCTGATGGATTCGATCCCGCTAGTCGTCATCACCGGCCAGGTTGCGACGCACCTGATTGGCACCGACGCCTTTCAGGAAGCAGACACGGTTGGCATCACCCGCCACTGCACCAAGCACAACTATCTGGTGAAGAGCCCCGAAAAGCTGGGCGACATCATCCATGAAGCGTTCCACATCGCCACATCGGGCCGGCCCGGGCCGGTGGTGATCGACATTCCCAAGGATGTTCAGGTTGCCACCGCGAAATATCGCAAGCCCGGCAAGGTGGAGCACAAATCCTACCGCCCGCAGTTCAAGCCCGATACGGCGCTGATCGAAGCGGCGGTCGAAATGCTGGCAGCGGCAGAGCGGCCCATTCTCTATACCGGTGGCGGCGTCATCAATGCCGGGCCACAGGCCAGCCAGATTCTGCGCGAACTCGCCCGAATCACGGGCGCGCCGGTTACGTCCACCCTGATGGGGCTGGGGTGCTTCCCGGCATCCAGCGATCAGTGGCTGGGCATGCTTGGCATGCACGGCACCTATGAAGCCAATTGGGCGATGAACCAGGCCGATCTGGTTGTCTGCCTCGGCGCGCGCTTCGATGATCGCGTGACCGGACGGCTTGATGCCTTTTCGCCCAAATCGAAGAAAATCCATATCGATATTGATCGCAGCTCGATCAACAAGACTGTCCGTGTCGATCTGGGCATCATCGGCGATGTCGGCCGCGCGATGGAAGACATGGTGAAGATCTGGAAAGGCCGCCAGCACCAGAAGCAGGATCTGTCTGCCTGGTGGAGCCGGATCAATGGCTGGCGCGAGAAGAAGTCGCTCGCCTTTCCGGCATCCAGGACCGAAATCATGCCGCAGGCTGCCGTGCGCGCTTTGTGGGAAGCCACCCACCGCAAGAACCCGATCATCACCACCGAAGTCGGCCAGCACCAGATGTGGGCGGCACAGCATTTCGATTTTGAGGGGCCGAACAAGTGGCTCACCTCGGGTGGTCTGGGCACGATGGGCTATGGCCTACCTGCCGCCATTGGCGCGCAACTGGGCAATCCCAACGCGCTGGTGATCGACATTGCCGGGGAAGCCTCAATCCAGATGAACATCCAGGAACTGGGCACCGCAACGCAATATCGTTTGCCGGTGAAGATTTTCATCCTCAACAATGAATATATGGGCATGGTCCGCCAGTGGCAGGAGCTGACCTATTCCAGCCGCTATTCGGAAAGCTACAGCGATTCCCTGCCCGATTTCGTCAAGCTGGCTGAAGCCTATGGCTGGAAGGGCATCCGCATCGAAGATCCGGCTGATCTGGAAAGCGGCATTCAGGCCATGCTGGATCATGACGGGCCGGTGATCGTGGACTGCATGGTGGCAAAGCTGGCCAACTGCTTCCCGATGATCCCGAGCGGGGCATCGCATGTCGAAATGATCCTGGGCGACCACAAGGTTTCGGGGGAAATGTCCGACGAAGCGAAGGCGCTGGTCTGATGCATATCAAGCCTGAAGCCAGCGAGCGGCATACGCTCTCCGTCACCGTGACCAACGAACCGGGCGTTCTCGCCCGGATTGCGGGGATGTTCACCGCGCGCGGATACAACATCGAATCGCTGACCGTTGCGGACATCAGCGACAATAACGCGATCAGCCGCATCACGATCGTCACCACTGGCACGCCAGAAGTGATCGAACAGGTAGTGGCGCAGCTTGACCGGCTGGTCCCTGTCCACAAGGTCGCCGATCTCACCGTGCTGGGCGATCATGTCGAACGCGAACTGGCGCTGGTGAAGGTTGCCGGCACCGGCGATCACCGCATCGAAGCACTGCGGCTGGCCGAAGTGTTCCGCGCCAATGTGGTGGATACAACCATTGCCAGCTTCGTTTTCGAAGTGACCGGCGCGTCCACCAAGATTGACCGCTTTGTCGAACTGATGAGCGAGATCGGCCTGGTCGAGGTCGCCCGCACCGGCATTGTCGCGATGGCGCGGGGGAAAGAGGCAGTTTGAGCCGCTCGCCGCCCCTGCGCAGGCGGGGGCCGCTTAGGGATAAAGGATTTTTAACAACGCACGGGCCCCTGCCTTCGCTGGGGCGACCAAGATGAGGGAAGAGAAGAAACATGCGTGTTTATTATGATCGTGACGCCGATCTGAAGCTGATCGAAAACAAGAAAATCGCCATCGTCGGCTATGGCAGCCAGGGCCATGCCCATGCCCAGAACCTGCGGGATTCTGGCGTGAAGGAGGTTGCCATTGCGCTGCGCCCCGGTTCGGCGACTGCCGCCAAGGCCGAAGGCGCGGGCTTCAAGGTGCTTGCCAATGCGGACGCCGCCAAATGGGCGGATATCATCATGGTACTGGCGCCTGACGAGCATCAGGCTGCGATCTATGCGGACGATCTGCACGCCAACATGAAGCAGGGCGCGACGCTCGCCTTTGCCCACGGCCTCAACGTGCATTTCGGCCTTGGTCTCATCGGTGATGATCCGTGGTCCGGTTGTAATGTCACCGTATT
>JANOAJ010000085.1:0-8491 GCA_031411035.1 Sphingomonadales bacterium | reverse complement strand
GCGCCGTCGCCCAAGCCCGAAACCAAACCGGGCGCTGATTTTCCGCCGCCGGGTGCGAAACCGGCTGTTGCCGTGCCGCCAGCCAAGTTTGCGGCGAAACCGGCTGCTGCGTCAGCCGCTGGCGGCACCTGGTTTGTTCAGATCGGTGCCTTTGGCAATGGTGCCAGCGCCAGATCTGTGGCCGCAAAAGCTGGCGGACAGGCTGTTGCCGCAGGTTCACTCTGGCGTGTGCGGACTGGCCCGTATGAAAGCGAAGGGGCCGCGCAACGGGCGCTTGGCGGGCTAAGGGCAAAAGGCTATCGCGACGCCAGAATAACGCATTGAGTCGTTCCTGATCGACAAAGGGTATCCATGAAGCTGCATTTCGCCATTCCTGCCGCGCTGGTCGCGGTGTCCCTGCCGGTTTCCGCTGCAGCCCCTCCGTTCGAAACGAGCGCACCAGTGGCCTATATGGTCGATCTGTCATCGGGCGCGGTGCTCTATGCCAAGGATGCGGATCGCCGCATTCCACCGGCTTCGATGGCAAAGATGATGACGATGTACGTCGCCTTTGACCTGATCAAGCAGGGCAAATTCAGCCTGGATCAGAAGTTCACCGTACGCCCGGAAACCTGGACAAAATGGCATGGTCCGGCAGCCGGTTCCACGATGTTTCTCTCAGTTGGTGAGAATGTCAGCGTCGAAAATCTGCTCCACGGTATTTCCACGCTTTCGGGCAATGATGCCTGTGTCGTGCTGGCCGAGGGCATGTTCGGCACAGAAGCTGCCTTTGTCGCACATATGAACGAAGTGGCGGCGAAACTGGGGCTTTCCAACACCCATTATGGCACGTCCAATGGCTGGCCTGATGAAGGCGTAACCTACACCACCGCGCGTGATCTGGCTGCTTTGGGCAAGGCAACCATCGACAATTTCCCCGAACTCTACAAGCAGTTTGCCGGGGTGAAGGATTTCACCTGGGGCAAGACTTTGGGCACCGGGAAAGACATCACCCAGGCCAATCGCAATCCTTTGCTGGGCCGGGTCGCTGGAGCGGATGGCATCAAGACCGGCCACACGGATGAAGCCGGATATGGATTCACAGGCTCGGCTGATCAGGGCGGCCGCCGGATCGTCATGGTCGTGGCTGGCATTGACAGCTTCAATCACCGGATCGAAGAATCGGTGAAATTCATGGACTGGGGCTTCAAGGCATGGGAAGCCAAGCCGATTGTTGCCGCGGGCAAGCGTATCGATATGGCCGAAGTGCAGATGGGTTCCGATTCGGAAGTCGGCCTTGTTGCCCCGCGCAATATCTCTGTCACGCTGCCAACAGGTTCGGCAGCGAATCTGAGTCTGAAGGTCGTTTATGACGGGCCGGTCAAAGCGCCGATTGCCAAGGGACAGCATATTGCTGATCTGGTCATTTCCACGCCGGATACGCCGCCGCAGTCCATGCCGCTGGTCGCTGAAAGCGATGTCAGCGAAGCGGGCTTTTTCGGGCGGGTCTGGGCTGGTCTTACTTCGTTCTTCTAGGGGTGACAGGCCGGTTCATCACGCTTGAAGGCGGCGAGGGAGTCGGCAAATCGACCCAGCTTGCTGCGCTGGCGGCGGCCTTGCGCGCGCGGGGGCTGAGCATTGTCACCACAAGGGAACCGGGCGGCAGCGCGGGTGCGGAGGCAATCCGCGCGCTGCTGATGACGGGAGCCGAAGATCGCTGGAGCGCGCGGGCGGAGGCTTTACTGTTTGCGGCGGCGCGGGCCGATCATGTGGAAAAAGTCATTCGACCAGCGCTGGCGCGCGGTGACTGGGTGCTGTGTGACCGGTTTATTGATTCCACGCGTGCATATCAGGGCGGTGCGGGCGGCTTGTCCGATGCAGACATTATGGCGCTCCACAAAGTCGGCAGCGACGGGTTGCTGCCTGATCGTACTCTCGTGCTGACGCTGCCGGGTGACGAAGCGGATGTTCGTGCCGCTGCCCGCGATGATGGCAAGCCGGATCGATTTGGTGCGAAGAATAGTGTCTATCATCAAAGGGTTAATCGAGCCTTTGACGTCATGGCGGCAGCCGATCCTGCCCGGTTTCGTGTTGTATCGGCCCATGGCGGCCCACAGGAAGTCACAGCCAGTCTGATGGCTGCACTGGCAGACCTGCTATGAACGCAATCACAGGCCATGACGTTCAGATCGCCGCATTCCTTGCCGAATTGCGCGGGGAACGGATGCACCATGCCTGGCTGCTGGCCGGGCCCGAAGGGATTGGGAAGGCGTCGGTTGCACTCGCCTTTGCCAAGCGCGCGCTGTGCGATGCCGCGGGGCCGCGGGGCGAAGGGCACGGGCTCGCCGTTCCTGCCAATCATCCCATCGGTCGGTTGGTGGAAAATTTCAGTCATCCTGATCTCGTCCTGCTCGAACGCTTGCCCAAGGATGCCAAGCAGGTTCGCGATCTGGGTCGCGCGGATTGGCCAGACGATCTGGAACGCGCGCGCAGTATTACTGTGGATCAGGTGCGCGGATTGGGACATCTGTTTGCGATGAAGCCAAGTTTCTCGTCTCGGCGCGTCGTCGTCGTGGATGCGATTGACGATATGGAACGGCCTGGTGCCAATGCGTTGCTCAAAAGCCTCGAAGAGCCGCCACAAGGTACGATCTTCCTTCTTGTCAGCCATGCGCCGGGGCGTTTGCTGCCCACAATCCGTTCGCGCTGCCGGATGATGCGGTTCGAGGCGCTTGATGACGGGGACATGCGTGCGATCCTGAGGGAAAAACTGCCAAAGGCCGGTGACGCGGAACTCGCCGCGCTGATCGGGGCGGGGAAGGGCTCACCGGGGCGGGCGCTCGGCTATGCCGGGCTCGATATCGCCGGAATTGATGCCATGCTTGTCAAACTGGCGACCACGGGCGATCCGGGGACGGGTCTGCGTCATGAACTGGCGAAGTCGCTTGCTCTCAAAACGGCTCAGCCGCGCTATGAAGCCTTTCTAGCCCGTGCACCTGCCTTTGTGGCCGATCAGGCCCGAATGCGCTGCGGTGACGCGATCGCACCCGCTATCCGCATCTGGGAAGAGGTGCGCAGCCTTTCTGAAAGTGCCGTCCGCCTCTCGCTTGATCCCGCAATGACGGTATTGTCGCTTGCCGGGTTGGTCGCGGGCCTTGCAGGGCGGACGTCATCCGCTAAAGCCTGAGACCATGTCTTCAGAACCCTATTATATCACTACGGCCATCGCCTATCCCAATGGCAAACCCCATATTGGCCACGCCTATGAAGCAATTGCAGCCGATGCGATCGCCCGCTTTCACCGGATGCAGGGCCGCGACGTCCGCCTTGTTACCGGAACCGACGAACATGGCCTGAAAATGGTACAGACCGCGCGGGCGGCCGGGCGGGATACGCTGGAATTTGCTGACGAAATGTCAGGGCATTTCAAGGCTATGTGTGAGAGGCTGAATATTGCTTATGACTGTTTCAAGCGCACATCTGATCCGCACCATCACGCGGCAAGCGTAGCGATCTGGAAAGCGATGGAGGCGTCGGGCGATCTGTATCTGGATCGCTATGAAGGCTGGTATTCGGTGCGCGATGAAGCCTTTTACGACGAAAAGGAATTGAGCGACGGGGAAGGGGGCGTAAAGCTCTCTCCGCAAGGCACGCCTGTGGAGTGGACCAAGGAAGAGACCTGGTTTTTCCGTCTCTCAAAATATGAGACGCAGCTTCTTGAACTCTATGAAACACAACCGGATTTCATACGTCCAGACAGTCGCCGCAACGAAGTGGTGCGCTTTGTGGAAGGCGGGCTGAAGGATCTCAGCGTTTCGCGCACCAGCTTTGACTGTGGTGTGCCGGTGCCCGGATCGCCGGGGCATGTTATGTATGTCTGGGTTGACGCGCTGACGACCTATCTCAGCGGCATCGGCTATCCCGACAAGAGTGGGGAATTCGCGCGCTTCTGGCCTGCGGACCTGCATCTGATCGGCAAGGATATTGTTCGTTTCCACGCGGTCTATTGGCCGGCAATCCTGATGTCAGCGGGCCTGCCGCTTCCCAGACAGATTTTCGGTCACGGCTTTCTCCTCGCGCGCGGTGGAGAAAAGATGTCAAAGTCTGCGGGCAATGTGGTTGACCCCATTGAGCTGGCTGACAAATTTGGCGTGGATCAACTGCGCTATTTCCTTCTGCGCGAAGTCAGTTTCGGTCAGGATGGCAGCTATAGCGAGGATGCGATAGTCACCCGCTGCAATGCGGAGCTGGCCAACAGCTTCGGAAACCTAGCGCAGCGTACACTCAGCCTGATTGCCAAAAATTGCGACGGATACCTGCCGGCCATTCATGGCCATACCGCCGAAGACAATGCTCTGTTTGAGACGGTCGGATCCGCCGTCAATGACATCATGCCCAAAGCCTATGCCGATCTGGCGCTCTCCCAAGCGGCTGAAGGCTGGATGCAGGCCGTTTTTGCCTGCAACGCCTATGTGGATGCACAGGCACCCTGGGTGCTGCGTAAAACAGACACGGAGCGGATGGAGACCGTCCTTGCGACGCTGTTCATTTCCATTGCCCAGCTTGGCATCGCGATCCAGCCGATCGTCCCCGAAAGCGCCACCAAGTTGCTGGATCATATGGGAATTCCTGCTGAAGTGCGCAGTTTTGCAGGTGTCTCCACGCATTGGTATTCGTCGCTCGCGGAGAGCAACTTTCGTCTTGCCCCGCCAACCCCCATTTTCCCGCGCCTGGAGATGCCCGCCAATGCAGCGGCGTAGCCCTACTCAGATGCGGGCGCAGAGACGCAGAGGGCGCAAAGACAGTGTGTTTTTTCCCGGCGGTCACTGCGCCTCTGCGCGAATCCGTTTTCTGTCGCCTGGCCCGCATATCTGATGCTCATCGATTCCCACTGCCACCTGAACTACAAGGGTCTGGTCGAGGATCAGGCCGCCGTGCTCGCTCGTGCGCGCAATGCCGGTGTTTCGGGAATGCTCAATATTTCCACACGGGAAAGCGAGTGGAATGATGTGGTGGGCGTTGCCGAGCGCGAAGCGGATGTGTGGGCCTCGGTCGGTATCCATCCGCATGAAGCTGATGGGCATGCCCATATCGATACGGCCAAGCTTGTCGGGCGCGCCGCGCATCCGCGTGTTGTGGCGATCGGCGAAACCGGCCTTGATTATTATTACGACCATTCCGACCGTGATCAGCAACGCGCCAGCTTCCGCGCGCATATTGCCGCCGCGCGGGAAATGCAGTTGCCGCTAATCGTGCATACTCGTGATGCCGAGGATGATACGGCGGCGATTCTGGCGGAGGAGATGGAGCAGGGCGCCTTTCCCGGCGTGATCCACTGTTTCACGGCCAGTCAGGACTTCGCCGAACGGGCGCTGGCGCTTGGCCTCTACATTTCGATTTCTGGCATCGTTACCTTCAAGAATGCCAAAGACTTGCAGGCCAGCGCGGCGTTCATTCCTGATGATCGCCTGCTGATCGAAACGGATTCTCCCTTCCTTGCGCCGGTGCCGCACCGGGGCAAATCCTGCGAGCCTGCTTTTGTTGCGGATACAGCGCGGTTCCTGGCGACATTGCGCGGCGTGGCTGTCGAAGCACTGGCCGCGCAAACGACTGCGAATTTCCACCGGCTGTTCGGCAAGGCCCGGCCTGCATGACAGGCAACGACACTGCCAGTCTGGTCTATGGCCTGATGCTTCTGGTCTTCGTCGCCAGCGGATTGGCGGCGCGCCGCCTGCCAATGGCGCAGACGCTGAAATATGCCCTGTCATGGGTGGCGATTTTCGGGATTGGCTTTGTTCTTTTTTCGTTCAGGGGAGAGGCGGGAAGGGTGTGGCAACGCGTCTCTGCGGAATTCCGGCCCAATGATCCCGATGTCAGCAATGGCACGGTCCGTATCCGGCGTGGCGAGGACGGGCATTTTCACGTTAATGCCGAAGTGAACGGACGTGAGACGTTGTTTCTAATCGATAGCGGCGCGACAACGACGGCGCTGTCGGCAGCAGCGGCGAACGCCGCTGGCATTGCCGTGGACGAGAACGAGTTTCCTGTGATCGTAGATACCGCCAACGGCGCCACGAACGCCAGACGTGCCCGGATCCAGAGACTGTCAATCGGCCCGGTAACGCGGATTGATCTGCCGGTGCTGGTTTCGGAAAGCTTTGGCGACACCAATTTGCTGGGGATGAACTTTCTCGACAGCCTTAATGGCTGGCGGGTTGAGGGCGACACGATGGTGCTCAACCCATGAAACCTCACCTACGGATCAATATTTATTTTACATAATGTATATTATCGGACTTAAGCGTGACTGAGAATGTGACTGAGCCAGATATTCGCCCTCTCGTTGCCCTGATGGCGAAACTGCGCGATCCGGCAAGCGGTTGTCCCTGGGATGTGGCCCAGACTTTTGAGACTATCGCGCCTTACACAATCGAGGAAGCCTATGAGGTCGCCGATGCGATTGCGCGCGATGATATGCCGGCGCTGCGCGACGAGCTTGGCGATTTGCTGTTCCAGGTTGTGTTCCACGCCCGCATGGCCGAGGAAGCCGGCGCCTTTGCGCTGGACAATGTGATAGCCTCTATCATTGCCAAGATGGAACGCCGCCACCCGCACGTATTCGGCGATGGCGCTGAGCGGCCAGATTGGGAAGCGCTTAAAGCCAGCGAGCGCGCGCAAGCGGCGGATGTCAGTGCCCTTGCCGGAGTCGCCCTCGCCCTTCCCGCTCTGCTCCGCGCCGAAAAAATCCAGAAGCGCGCGGCTCGAACGGGCTTTGACTGGCCCGACACAGAGGGACCGATTGCAAAAATTATCGAGGAAATCGAAGAAGTTAAAGCCGCTTCCTCACCAATAGAACGTGAAGATGAAGTAGGCGATCTGCTGTTCGCCGTCGTCAACTGGGCGCGGCATTTGGGCGTGGACCCCGAAGCGGCCCTGCGGCGGGGCACGGCGAAATTCGAGAAGCGCTTCCGGGCGATTGAGACCGCGCCGGGGTTTGCAGAACTGCCGCTCGATGACAAGGAAGCGTTGTGGATCAAGGCTAAGGCAAGTTAGCTATCTCGCCTTCATATACCGCGTCGCAGTCAATCGTTCGGAGACCGCGCAGGTTTTATTGTCCATAAGGCCGCGCTCTCGCATGAAGGAGCGGACAATATTGTCCGAAGGTGTTGCGAGCTTGCCTTTGGGATAGATGCACCAAAGGGGGCGTGCGGGCGCTGCAATCGCAGTTTCAAAGGCAGTATCAAGTTGCGTTTCGTTCGTCAGGACGGCCACCACCACCGCAGCGTCCTCAAGTTCTGTGACAGTTGCGCCGACCAACGCCACTGCAAGTTCCGGATCATCGGCAGTGCCGGTTACAAATGCAGGACGCGCGGCATCAATGCCGAGCTTTTCGGCCAAGGTTGGCAGGGGCTTCAGCAACGCCGCTTGCCATTTTACAGCTTCACCCGTCCCGAACGTAAGCCGAAGCGTTTCCCCAGAGACCGACAGGACGAGCGTGTCTCCCGCAACTGATGCAGCCTCAACATCCGTGCGAGCAATCTTGTCGCGAATGTCCCCACGCAGGATGAGTTCGCGGGATTCGAGCAGCGCCTTTACTGTGCCGCTCTGGCCTTTCCATGCACATGTAGCAGTGGCTTCCCTGCCCATTGACTCACGCCTCCCTCACCGGATTAAGTGACTGGAACCGGGCATAGTCTGCATCAGAAAGCCGCACGAGCACAAGCGCGGATGTGCCGTCGAACGTCTCTGATTCGACTGTGCCGTGGGAATGAAGCCACGCAATAGCCGCTCCCTCCCCCGCCCCGAGCCGAATCTCGCGCAAGCGGTGGGTGGCCGTCAGGCGCGATACGATCAGCGCGGTGAGTGCGGTAACGCCTTCTCCGTCAAGGGCCGAACACAAGGCGACATCATCACGGCGGAGCGCTTCATGCTGCAAGATCGTCAGAGCCTCTCCCCCCAGAAGATCCGCCTTGTTCCAGGCTTCGATCATCGGGGCACCCCCTTCCCCGCCTGCGCCGATGTCTTTGAGAACGCCCAGGACATCGGCCATCTGTGCTTCGCTGTCCCCGTGGGCAATATCGCGGACATGGACAATCAGATCAGCGTCAATCACTTCTTCGAGCGTGGCATGAAACGCGGCGACAAGCTGGGTCGGCAAGTCAGAGACAAAGCCTACCGTGTCTGACAGGATCACCTTATCCACGCCCTGCAGGGAGACTTGCCGCATCGTCGGATCAAGCGTGGCGAACAGCAAGTCCTCCGCCATCACCGCCGCCCCCGTTAGTCGGTTGAAAAGCGTGGATTTGCCCGCATTGGTGTAGCCAACCAGCGCCACGACCGGCCAGGGCGTGCGCTTGCGGCGATCACGGTGGAGGCCCCGAGTGCGCTTCACTTCAGAGAGTTCGCGTGTCAGCTTCGCCATCCGGTCGCGGATCATCCGGCGATCGGCCTCGATCTGGGTTTCACCGGGGCCACCAAGGCAGCCGAAACCACCACGCTGGCGTTCGAGATG
>JANOAJ010000084.1:0-3114 GCA_031411035.1 Sphingomonadales bacterium | reverse complement strand
TCAGTGGGTTAGGCCGCAGGCAGGGGGCAGCATGGCGACGATCATCGGGGTCGCGATCCTGGCCTGCGTCGTCACGTCACTCGTATCGCAGGGCATGGATCGGGTTGGCGCGGGCAATCCGGATAGCGTGCCCGGCAACGGTGCCAACCGCAATCAGCAGCGCCAGAGCGGCCGCGAAGAGGAACGGCACTGGCCCCAGGGATATGCGATCATCGAAATTGTTCAGCCAATCGCGCATCAGCCACCAGGCAACCGGCCAGGCGATGATGTTTGCCAGCACCACGGGCCTGCTGAACTGCCAGACCAGCAAGCGCACAATGTCCCAGGTTCGTGCACCCAGAACCTTGCGGATGCCGATTTCCTTCGTGCGCCGTTCCGCCGTGAAAGCAGCCAGCCCGAAAAGGCCAAGGCAGCCAATGATGACGGCAAGCAGAGAGAAGGCAGCGAAGAGTTTCGCGCGACCGTCTTCGGCCTTGTAGAGATCATTGATAATCTCTTCGCTGAATTTCGCTTCGAACGGCACATCGCTGGTGATCGATTTCCACACTTTTTCAACGCGCGCGCGCACCGCTGCGGGATCGCCCTTGTAACGGATGATCATCGCATCCTGACCCTGGGTCGTACTCTCGAAGAATAGGGGGTCAATCGGCGTGCGGATCGAGCGGAAGCGGGAATCCTTGACGACGCCAATGATCGTGATGGGAACAAGCCCGGCTTCCTCATCGAACAGGCCGCCCCGGATCGTCTTTCCGATCGCTTCCTGCGGCGATTTGAATCCGATCTTCTTGATCCCCAGCTCGTTGAAGACAACATTCACGCCGCGCATCGCAATGGCCTTTTCGGCAGCCTTGTCGGACGGGAACGGGGTTGTCATGTCGTCCGCCGGGCGGGCGGGATCGAACCAGCGACCGGCCACCAGCTTCAGCCCCATAGCCTCCATCATGCCGGTATCAACGCGATACTGACCCATCGGGATCGGCTCAGGGTTTCCGGGAACAAGCAGGCCGGTATTGTTGTTGTTGTTGGTCGCCACGCCAATGCCCGTGCGGCCGACCGCGACCACCCCTTCGACGCGCTTCATCTGGTTGACGATGGATTCGCCAAGCGGGATCAGCTTGTAGCGCGACATATTGTCAACCTGGAGGATGTGATCGCGCTGATAGCCGGGATCCACTGATCGCGCATAAAGCGTTTGGCCATAGATGACGGCGGTACAGACGATCAGGCCGATGGACACCGCGAACTGACCCACCACGAGCGCACTGCGCAGCCGCCCCGAACCCGGCGTTTCCGCGGCCGACCGGTTAGCCTTGAGCACTTGTGCGGGCTGGAAGCGCGACAGGAAGAATGCAGGATAAAGCCCCCCGATGACGCCGACGGCCAGCACGAGCAGGAGAACCGGAAGGAAAATGCCCTCGCGTCCGAAATAGGTGAGGACGAGGCTGGCATCAAGGAATGCCGCAAACGGCTTTACCAGCAGTTCCACCAGTGCAAGCGCCAGAACCATCGAGACCGCAGCGACAAGGACAGATTCCCCGATAAACTGCGCAATCAGTTGCCGGCGGTTGGCACCGAGCACTTTTCGCAGCGCAACTTCACGCGCGCGCTGGCTGGCGCGGGCCGTGGCAAGGTTGGTGAAATTCACCACGGCCATGCCCAGGATGAGCAGCGCGATGATCCCGAAGGTGGCAATCGAGCGGCGGTCATTGCCGGGCGTCATTTCGCCACCCTGCGCCTTGCCGAGATGAATGTCCTTCAGGTTTACGAGATGCCAGTCCTCGTCATCTCCGGCATTGTAGCGCGCCTCGCCTGTATTTTCGTCGGGAATATTGCGCTTTTCCCAGGCTGGCATGGCAGCTTCGATCGCCTTGACGTCCGTGCCCGGCTTGAGTTTGGCATATACCCACCCCGACTGACAGCTCCAGCAGGTCATGAATTCGGGTTCCTGGGCAAAGAAGGTCGGGAAATCGAGCCGCACGAGCGCATCGATTTTCATGTGCGAGTTCTTCGGAATGTCCTTGAGAACGCCGGTGATGCGGAAATCGCGCGTCACGCCCTTGGAAATCAGGCTCAGGGTCCTGCCCACAACATCGTCCGTGCCATAGCGCTTTATGGCCTCGCTTTGCGTCAGCACGGCGGTGTTGATCTGGCCAAGCGCGCTGCGGCTTCCGCGCACCAACGGCAGATTGACGACCGCAAGGAAGTCATCATTCACATAGAGATAGTTCTGGGTTGGCGTCGCCTGCCCGTCCTTGATGAAGACCGGCTGGCTGCCAAGCGCATAGACGGTGCGCTCCACCTGCGGAAAATCCTTCTTGAGCCGCTCGCCCGTGACAAAGCTCGACATCTGAAGAAAGATCGACTCCCCGCCTCTGGGCTGCGGATACCAAGCCTGAAGCTGGTAGGTGTTTTCCACATCGGGAACCCATTTGTCGAAACTTGTTTCGTATCGGATGAAGAGCAGGATCATCAGGCAGGCGGCCATGCCGATGGCGAGGCCCGAAATGTTGATGATCGAATAGGCACGGCTCTTCGCAAGAGCGCGGATGCCGACCGTGAAATAATTGCGCCACATGATCCTGTCTCCCGTTGCGTTGGTCAGGCCGCGCGGCGGCGTTCCTGGAGGATGCGCCCGTCAAGCATGTTGACAACGCGGCTCGCATAATCGGCATGTGCCGGGGAATGCGTGACCATGACGATCGTCGAGCCTTCCTGGTTGAGCTGCTTGAGCATGCGCATCACTTCCTCGCCATGCGCGGTATCAAGGTTGCCGGTCGGCTCGTCCGCCAGGATCAGCTTGGGTTCACCGACCAGCGCGCGGGCGACGGCGACGCGTTGTTGCTGCCCCCCCGAAAGCTGCGCGGGGCGGTGCTTGGCACGGTGCGCGATGCCAACCTTGTCCAGCACACGCTCTACGCGCACCGCGCGCTCCGCCGAGGGGATGTCGTGATAGAGCAGGGCAAGCTCCACATTCTCGCGGACCGAAAGCTCGTCGACCAGATTGAAGGACTGGAAGATGAAGCCGATATAGCGCTTGCGCGTATCGGCCAGCGCACTTTCAGACAGGCCCGCAACTTCCTTGCCGTCGAAATTGTAGGAACCGCTGGTCGGGCT
>JANOAJ010000083.1:0-19963 GCA_031411035.1 Sphingomonadales bacterium | reverse complement strand
CTGAAATCCAGCCCGCTGTTTGAAGGCTTCTGGGAAGTCGGCAACCGCTATCCCGTATGGATGAGCCATGGCGACCGGGTGACTGTCGCGCCCGAAGGGTTCGAAGTGATCGGCACATCCCCCAACGCGCCCTTCGCGATCTGTGTCAACGAAGCGCGGCGTTACTACACCACCATGTTCCACCCCGAAGTCGTCCACACACCGGACGGGGCGAAGCTGCTTTCCAACTTCGTCCACAAGGTCTGCGGCCTGGCAGGCGACTGGACAATGGCCAGTTTCCGCGACACCAAGATTGCCGATATCCGCGCGCAGGTGGGCGATGGCCGCGTGATTTGCGGGCTTTCGGGCGGGGTGGACTCGGCTGTCGCTGCCGTGCTGATCCACGAAGCGATTGGCGACCAGTTGACCTGCGTGTTTGTCGATCACGGGCTGCTGCGGCTCAACGAGCGCAAGCAGGTGGAAGACCTGTTCCGCGAACATTACCACATCCCGCTGGTCGTGGTGGATGCCGAAGCGCGCTTCATGGCAGGGCTGGCGGGCGTCGCCGATCCGGAGAAGAAGCGCAAGTTCATCGGCGGCGAATTCATCACTGTTTTTGAGGAAGAAGCCCGCAAGATCGGCGGCGCGGATTTTCTGGCGCAGGGCACGCTCTATCCCGATGTGATCGAGTCCGTGTCCTTCACCGGCGGACCAAGCGTCACGATCAAAAGCCACCACAATGTGGGCGGCCTGCCTGAACGCATGAACATGAAGCTGGTTGAGCCGCTGCGCGAACTGTTCAAGGATGAAGTCCGCGCGCTGGGCCGCGAACTGGGGCTGCCGGATATTTTCGTGGGCCGCCACCCCTTCCCTGGCCCCGGCCTCGCCATCCGCATCCCTGGCGAAGTGACCAAGGAACGCTGCGACATCCTCCGCCTGGCCGACGCAGTCTATCTGGAGGAAATCCGGAGCGCTGGCCTTTATGACGAGATCTGGCAGGCTTTTGCCGTGCTGCTGCCCGTCCGCACCGTGGGCGTGATGGGCGATTTCCGCACCTATGATTATGTCTGCGCCCTGCGCGCGGTGACCAGCACCGACGGGATGACGGCAGATGTGTATCCGTTTGAAAGCGCGTTTTTAAGCCGGACAGCGACGCGGATCGTCAACGAGGTGAAGGGCATCAACCGGGTTACCTATGATTTCACCAGCAAGCCGCCTGGCACGATTGAATGGGAATGAACTGACTGCCCTGGCCCGAAGCCACAAGCTGCCCAGTTCCTTGTCAATCCAGTCCGCCGCAAACGGATCGAGACCGGAGCCGGGATACAGACAGAATTCGCCGAACAGGGGCTGCCCGGCAATCTCGTAAAAATCCACGCGCAGAAAATCACGGCCGGCGGCGAGCGTTTCAGCCGCACCCAGCATCGCTGCCAGCGATGAGGGCCGCGCCGGACAATCCTGCGTCGGCACCAATTGCCGCCAATCCCTGTCGTGCAAAATCCAGCGATGATTGCGCGCGCGGCCAAGATGCACCTGGATGTGCGTGGCGTGCCCGCCGAAAACATAAATCTTGTAATCGATCGGCAAATCAGGGCCGGTGCCGATCATTGGTTCTGCCAGAAGACCGCGCGGCACATCGCGATAGGCCCATTCATCCAGCCACACTCCGTAGGGGTGCTGCAACCAGCGGGCGGATCGCCTTTGCAATTGATTCCAGACACGCATGGCAGGGCGCGCGCGCAGCACAGCATATTGGTTGCACCCGTGGCGGGCCTTGAGGATTGCCGGAAAGGCAAAGGGCGCATTGTCGGGCAAGCGCACGCCCGCCCATGCTGTGGGGATGATCCAGTCCGTTCCCAGCAGGTTCCGCGCCAACGCCTTTGCGGCGAGCTTGTCCATCAGCGCGACGTCCGCTTGCGAACGGTCATGCAGCTTCCGTGTCTGGACAATCTCCGTGAAGCGGCATGGTGCCTGCAAGTTCGGCAGCCGCCTATGCCGCCATAGATAAGTGAGCGTGACGCGCAATTGCGCCGCGCGCGAAGGTAGGGCCGCTGCCGGATCGACAGAAAAGGCAAGCGTGCCGTGCATCAGTTCACCCGATAGTGGATGGGCTTGAAAGTGCCGCCATTGGAATCATAGGCGGAACACGCCGTCAGCCCGATGATGCAATCCGTCACAGCGCGCAGCCGGATGAAATCGCCCGCCTTGCTGACGGGCGGCAACACGCGAATGCGCCCCCTTTCGCTGTCGATCGGCACATTCATGAACACGTTGAACGCCACAGGAATGGCATCGGGTGTGATGCCGAATGGCGCCAACGCCTCCGCAAGATTGCCAAAGCAGCCGTGATGGAGGGGCTTGCCCGCATAGAAATGCCGGAAGGTTGCCTCACTGCATGGTGCCAGCAGAAAGTCATGCCGACCGACTGTATCCTCGACAATCTCAAGCAGCACATTCGAGCGGTTCGACCAGAGGCGGTTGCCCGTGGTCAGTCGGACGGTTTCCTCATAATCAAATGTGCGCCCGTTTGAGATAACCTCGCGCACATCATGGGCCGCAAAGGCCAGGCAATCTGCCACCTGCTCGCCTTCGGGATCAGAAATGGTCAGAATGTCGCCCTGCAGCAGCCTGAACGCGATGCCGCTGCGCGGCGGGATAACAAGCATCTCACTCACGCGCGCGGATCCTGGAAGGGGCAAACCCATTCTTCGCCCACAACCCGCCCGCTATATTGGCGGGCCGCGCTCACTTCTCCGTGGCGTGCAAGCATGGGGTTGGGAGTTCCTGCCAGATCAGTGTCCCGCTTCATGATCTTGTCGCGAAACCGTTCATACCGCCCCTCTTCGCGCAGACGGACAAATTGTTCGTGAAGGTTGAAAATCAGGGTCGGAAAGGCAAACCGCCGCGCCGGGCGGGAAGCATTAGGATGCAGGCCAACCACGAAATAGGCCTGCCCGCCAAAACTCAGGGCGAAATCGGGATTGTCGGCCTCGGGGCTGACGGAAGCATCATAATCCTCGCCCAGCCAGGCATCCTTGTCAGCCAGCGATTGCAACCGATCCCACATCGCGCGTTCAAACTGGGCTTCGCTCAGACCGGCAGGCTCCCTGAAAATGATGGCCAGACTGCGAAATCCATCCCCGTCGTGAACATCCTTCTGCGCCCAGTCTGTCAGTTCACCGACGATTTCCAGATCGTTCCACGCGCTTGTAACGTCGCGCGCTGCGAAGACCTGGAGCCCACCCGTCGCGACTGCCGACTTCGCGCCCACACAGGGAAACAGTTCCTCGGCAATGAATGCACGGAGCGCCATCTCGAGGTCGCCCGTGCCTGTTTCCTGCGCTGACATTTGCATCGGGTCTTAACGCAGAAGTCCGGCATTGGTTCCTTGCGCGCTTCGTTGACGGCGCTTTCTCCTTACTTTATGTAAGGAGCTCCAAAAGGGAATGCCTCATGCCCACCATCACCATGACCAGCAAGGGCCAGATCACCCTCCCTGCGGCGACGCGGGCGAAGTTGCGGTTGATGAAAGGCACGCAAATGGAAGTTGGTGAAACCGCTGACGGCAAGATTGTCCTTACGCCAAGGAACACAAGGAAGGGCGATCTCGAAAAACTCTACGGCTTCATCAAATATGATGGTCCACCTGTTTCGATCGAGGATATGGATCGGGGAATTGCAAAGGCCGTCGCAAAACGCATGCGGAGGTGCGAGTGATCGCCCTTGATACCAGTATTCTCGTGCGGTTCTTCGCGGGCGACGATCCTGCTCAGTCGCCTCGCGCCAGACGTCTCGTGCTCGAGGAACTAACGCCACAGCAGCCAGGATATGTTTCACTGCCTGTCGTTGTTGAACTTATCTGGGTGTTGGAACGAATCTACAAAGTTCCGCCGATTGAGGTCAGGAAAGCGGTTGCAGGCTTATTGGAGTCACCCACGCTTGTGGTTGAACAGGCTAGCGTGATTGCCCAGTCCGTTCTGCTGGATCATGAGGACCTGGCCGACGGGTTGGTTCACCTGTTGGGAAGGGATTTTGGCTGCACCAGGACCGTCACCTTCGACAGAAAATTCGCGCGCCTGGCGGGTGTCGAACTGCTGACTTCGTGATACCCGGCGTCGCCACACCATGTGACGCGTCCGCCATCATCGCCTTGTGGCATGCCTGCGGCCTGACCCGGCCTTGGAATGATCCGGCTGCGGATTTTGCGCTGGCGTTGGCCAACCCGACCTCCACCATTCTTGTCGCGCGGGATGGCGACGAAATAGCGGCGTGCATCATGGCCGGGTTCGACGGACCGGGGCTGGGTCTATTATCTGGCCGTCGCGCCGCACTGGCAGAAGCAGGGGCTTGGCCGCGTCATGATGTCTGCCGCCGAAGACTGGCTGCGGGCGCGGGGCGCGCCCAAGATTCAGCTTATGGTGCGGGGCGATAATGCCGCCGCGCGCGGATTTTATGCCACGCTGGGCTATGATCTGCAGGATGTGGTGACGATCGGGAAGCGGCTGGACGGATAGCCTTACCCCAACAGCCGCGCCTCGATTTTCGCGAGGCGCACATCATCCACGCCCAGCACATCGCGCGCATAGCCCGGAACGCTGCCATGTGCATCGTTGATCGATGCGAAGGCGGCATCCAGATAGGCGGGGTGGACGGACATCAGCGTGCGGACGGCCTCTTCCTGCATCGCCGGGCCAAAGCTGCTGCGCACCTTTTTGGCGCCTGCCGCGATCCGGCGGTCAATATTGCCGGTAACATTGGTCAGAACATAATCGGCCATTATATCATCGGGATGCACGCCCATCAGCGTATGCAGCACGGCTGCCGCAACCCCCGTCCGGTCTTTGCCTGCAAGGCAGTGGAGCAGGCTTGCCCCCTCACGCTCCGCCAGTGCCTCGAAATAGAGACGGTAGATGCTGACCAGATTGGGGCGGAACGGCATGCTGGGATAGAAGCGCAGCATGGCTTCATACGCGTCCTGCGCTGTCACCACTTCGCGCGCGGCGGCTACATGCGGGGCGTGCCCGCCATCGGCGGTTTCACCTTCGGCAAACAGCACTTGCGCCGCAAAACCCAGGGGCCGGGCGCAGGGATAATCGGCGCGTTCGGTATCGCCACGCAGGTCAATCACCGTGGCAAGGCGGATCGCCGCCACCTTTTCCAGATCATCTGGCGTCGCATCAACATGCTGCCCCGAACGCCAGAGCAGCCCGGTTTTCAACCGCGCGCCATCCCGCGCGGCATAGCCGCCATAATCCCGGAAATTGTGAATGCCCTCCAGGGGCAGAACCCGATCCTGCACAATGATGTCTTTCCTGTTTCCGGTGCGCGCAGCGCCGATACCGACGGGCATTCCCTTATTGTCGTTGCATATTCAAGACGCTTCCCGCCACATTTCGGATAGCATCGCCGATTTTTCTGACTTGTATTACCTAGTGCACTTTGAATAGGGGCTTTTCAAGCGCGCCCTTGTCATTCAAGGCAATGCCAAAAGGAGCTTGGGATGAGTGGAATGGATGCGGACGTATTCGAAGCCTTTATTGATCAGCTGCACCGCTATGTGCGCGAGCGACTGATCCCGGCGGAAAAGCAGATCATCGAAACAGATCGCATCCCGGACGACATCCTGAAAGAAATGCGCGAAATGGGCCTGTTCGGCATCACCATGCCAGAGGAATATGGCGGTGCCGGCATGAATGTCAGCCAATATTGCCGCACGATCCGCGAACTCTCCTATGCCATGCCCTGCTACCGCTCGATCACCTCGATCAATATCGGGATGGTTTGTTCCGCGATCATGAAGGGCGGCACAGCGGAGCAGAAGGCCCACTGGCTGCCCCGGCTGGCCGCGGGCGAGATTGCCTCGTTCGGGCTGACGGAACCGGGTTCCGGTTCTGATTCCGCGGCGATGCAGACAATGGCTGTGCGTTCGGGCAATGGCTATGTGCTGAATGGCACCAAGCGCTACATCACCAATTCTCCCTTTGCGAACGTCGCACTGATCATGGCGCGCACAAGCAAGGAAGCGCTGCCCAAAAACGCGCACGTTTCCGCCTTTCTTGTACCGATGGATACGCCGGGCATCAGCGTCGGCAAATCCGACAAGAAAATGGGCCAGGCCGGATCGCACATTGCTGATATCATCATGGAGGACGTGCATGTGATGGGCGATGCGCTGCTGGGTGGAGAGGAAGGCAAGGGCTTCGTCACCGCCATGCAAAGCCTTGATAATGGTCGGCTTTCAGTCGGCTCAGCGGCTGCAGGCTACGCCCGCCGCGCGCTCGACAGTGCCTTGCGCTATGCCAATGAACGCAAGGCCTTTGGCGAGCCCATCGCCAATTTCCAGCTGATCCAGCAGATGCTCGCCGAAAGCGATATCGAGATTTATGCGGCGGAATGCATGCTGGAAGATGCCGCGCGCCGGACCGATGCGGGCGAGAAAGTGCTCCGCCAGGCCGCTGCGGCCAAGGTGTTCGCAACCGAAATGTGCGGCCGCGTGGTGGACCGGGTCGTGCAGATTTACGGCGGCGCAGGCTATCTGGCCGAATATGACGCCGAACGCTTCTTCCGCGATGCCCGCATCTACCGTATCTATGAAGGCACCACCCAGATCCTCCAGCTTCAGATCGCCAAGCACATGCTGCGCGAATATGCAGCGGGGGTTTAATGTACCCTCTGCTGTCCGGCCTGACGGTCATTGAAGCCTCCAGCTTTGTCGCCTCTCCCACAGCAGGACTGTATCTGGCGCAGATGGGGGCCGAAGTGATCCGGGTTGACCAGATTGGCGGCGGGCCGGATTTCAACCGCTGGCCCAAGGCGGATAATGGCGCGAGCCTCTATTGGGAAAATCTCAACCGCGCCAAAAAATCGGTCGCGCTCGATCTGGGGACGGCCGAAGGCCGCGAACTGTTGCAGGCACTGGCCGCGAACACGGGCCAGTTCATCACCAATTTCCCGGTGGATGGCTTCCTTTCCCACGAAAAGCTGGCAGCAAGGCGTGAGGACATGATCACCGTGCGCGTCATGGGCATGGCCGATGGCGGGCCTGCGCTGGACTATACGGTGAATTCCGCTGTGGGTTTTCCGGACCTTACCGGCCCGGGACCGGAACCGGTCAACCATGTGCTTGCCGCCTGGGATTTGCTGACCGGCGCCTATGCTGCCTTCGGGATGATGACCGCGCTCCATCACCGCACGGTGACCGGGCTGGGGCAAGAGGTCCGCATTCCCCTGTCTGACGTTGCCATCGGCACCGTCGCCAATCTTGGTATGCTGGCCGAAGTTCTGACCAGCGGTGAAAATCGGGAGCGGATGGGCAATGCCGTGTTCGGCGCCTTCGGCAAGGACTTCATTACGAAAGACGGCGTCCGCCTGATGGTGATGGCCATCACGCCACGCCAATGGACGGGGCTGGTAAAAGTGCTGGATATGGGCGCGGAGGTGAGCGCACTTGAATCCGCGCGGGGCGTATCCTTCGCCAAAGACGAGGGCGTCCGCTTTGAACATCGTGACGCCCTTTTCCCACTCGTCGGGGGAAAAGTGGCGGCGTGGCATTATGCCGAACTGAAGGCTGCGTTTGATGCGAATGGCTGTTGCTACGGCCCCTATCAGACGATGCTGGAAGCCGCGCGCGATCCGGTATTGGTGGGTGCTAATCCGCTGTTCGGGCCTGGCACAAATCCCAGTGGCCTTGCCTATCCGGCTGCGGGAGCTATGGCTACGATCCCGCAACTGGATCGTGGTGCGGCGCAACCGGCCCCGATATTGGGGGCACATACGGACGCCGTTCTGGAAACCATCCTTGGAATGTCATCCGGGCAGGTTGCGGCACTTCATGACAGGGGGATCGTTGCGCAGGCATGAGGGAAGATTATTCTGCTATCCGTGAGGAAGTCGCGAAGCTCTGCGCGCAATATCCCGGCCCCTATTGGCGCGAAAAGGATCGCAACCGCGCCTATCCCACCGAATTTGTGGAAGCGCTGGCCCAGGCAGGGTATCTTTCGGCGCTAATTCCCGAGGAATATGGCGGCGCGGGACTGCCTTTATCCGCAGCGGCTGCCATCCTTGAGGAAATCCAGAAACAAGGCTGCAATGGCGGCGCGTGCCATGCACAAATGTATATTATGGGAACGCTTTTGCGCCACGGATCAGACGCACAAAAAGCACGCTATTTGCCCAAGATCGCCAGCGGCGAACTGCGCCTGCAGGCCTTTGGCGTGACCGAACCTTCCAGCGGCACTGACACGCTGTCGCTCAAAACCACGGCCAAGCTTCAGGGTGATTCCTACATCGTCAACGGCCAGAAGCTGTGGACAAGCCGCGCCGAGCATTCCGATCTGATGCTGCTGCTGGCCCGCACCACATCGCGCGACAAGGTGGCCAAGCGCACGGACGGCCTGTCCGTGTTTCTTGTCGATATGAAGGAAGCGCTGGGCAACGGCCTGACGATCCGGCCGATCGAAACGATGATGAACCATTCCACCACCGAAATATTCTTCGACAACATGAAAGTGCCTGCCGCCAATCTGATTGGAGAGGAAGGCCAGGGATTCCGCTACATCCTGTCAGGCATGAATGCCGAACGAATCCTGATCGGCGCGGAGTGCATTGGCGATGCCAAATGGTTCATCGAAAAGGCCAGCGCCTATGCCAATGACCGGGTGCTGTTCAACCGCCCCATCGGCCAGAATCAGGGCGTCCAGTTCCCCATCGCCCGAGCCTATGCGCAGATGCGCGCCGCCGAGCTGATGGTGCATGAAGCGATCCGCAAATATGAAGCGGGCGAAAATGCGGGTGAGGAAGCCAATATCGCCAAGATGCTGGCTGCCGAAGCGAGCTGGGCGGCAGGTGATGCCTGCATCCAGACGCATGGCGGGTTCGGCTTCGCGGCGGAATATGACATTGAACGCAAGTTCCGCGAAACCCGGCTCTATCAGGTCGCCCCGATTTCGACTAACCTGATCCTGTCCTTCATCGCCGAGCATGTGTTGGGACTGCCGCGCAGTTATTGAAGGCGGGAACAGTCTCTTCAGGGACAGTCCCCGGCCACTACCCCGCCGGCTTATACCAGATCGGCGAGGTATAGGCCCGTTCCTGATCCTTCAGGCGCACATCCGGCCCCAGCTTCGCCTTGTAGCGCACGGCATCATAGACCACCCAGCGCGGCGTCGGGATTTCCAGCACGCGGAGATAATAGAAAGCGCGCTGGCCCGCATTGAATTCCGGATCACGCCACACTGTCCGCAATTCCGGCGCGCCGATGCTGTTCTTGTAGGTGGCTGTCGCCAGATCCACCGTATCGCCAACCGCTGGCAGCTTGCCGTTCGCGCCCACCTTGCGATGCGCTGGATCGGCCCAGGCGACTTCGAAAATCTTTTCATGCGCCTGCCCGGCCGCATCCACCCAACCCTTGACCATCTGGACACGATCCAGATTGGCCCCGATCGGATCCTTCATGGCAAGGATGATGAAGGATGGCGCGCCCTTGCCGGCCTTCAAATCGCCCCCCATCGGCATGCCACGCGTATAGCCGGTCTTTACCCAGTCGCCCTTGAAGTCAGCGTCGGTAAAGTCCCAGCCGCCAAACAGCCGCACGGTCATGCGCGGGCCAGTGGACGCATAGGTTTCCTTGCGCATCATCGCGTCAAAGATCGCGCCGCGCGTATTCGCCTTCGCCCAGACGGCGGCATAACCGCCCGCCAGATATTCCCAGCCAAAACGCCCCCGTCCAGCTCCGAAGCCCTGCGGCTTCATCGCACGGGCGGCACTGGGTTCTACACCGGGATGCTTGCCGAAAAAGTTGTTTTCGTCAGCGGTGGAAAGCGCGGTGTGTGAATCCGTAGAGCCTATCATCCCCAATTTGTAGGGATTCACACCCGTCCGCGCTTCAATCTGCATACCGCGCTTCAGGGCTTCGCGGACATATTCTCCCGCAAACATCGTATTGGTCTTGGCCGCTTCCAGCGTCAGATTGCCCAGATCCCAGCCCGCATCACCATAATCGGCGAATTCATCATTGGGGGAAAGGAAGGGGTGAGACTCGCTATCCCCCTTGATCTGCGTTGCTTCCACCAGCGGTTCATGCGCGGCACGGCGCTTGGCATATTGTGCTGTCATCGGCCCGCCATCAGGGCCGACCATCTGGAACATCAGGCCGTTGGAAACGTTGGAATTATGCGGGATCGCCAGCACATGCCCGCCCGTATTCTTTTCATAGGCATCCATATAGTCCCACAACTGATCGGGCGTGGTGCCCACCAGCGAGGAATAGGGCAGCACCTTGTCCACCTTTTCCTTGCCATCGCGGAAAATGACAACGCGGTGCAGGTTATCGCCCTTGGGCATCAACGTATATTCAAACCCGTCAAAGGCGGTGAACTTGCCCGGTTCGTTATAGCGCTCAACAATGGAGGTATATTCCGTCCAGACCTTGCTTGTGCGCTCTGCATTGGCTTTGGGATCCATCATAGCGGGCGGCAGGGACTTTTTCGAAAACCCGTCGATCAGTTCCATCGCGGCCTTCATGGACTCGTCCGGCCCGGCATGGAGCATGTCATGCCAGCGCTGGAGCAGGGGATCGCGCAGAAGCAGGCGCGGTGCTTCATAAATGGCTTTCAACGCTGCAAGACCGTCCGAGTGATCCGAAATCACCAGAAAATCGAGCGGTCGTTCCAGCTTGGCCTTTACGCCCGTGCTCGACTGGACTTCCTCACCGCGCGCAAAACGCAGCGCCTCTTCGGGGCCCAGCCGCACGCCAAAGGCAAAGGCATCGGACGAGTTTGAGGTATGGAGATGGGTATCGCCCCACAGCACAGTTTCGGGATAGGCCGCCTCAACGATTTCGGCATCGCTCTTCTTGGAAGACGGCGCCCCGCCCTGCCCGCCACAGCCCGCCAGCGCCAACGCCGCAGCACCCGTTGCCAAAAGCCCGAATTTCCCCATCCTTACGCCCTCCTTCACACAGGTCTTGTGCCCGCAATGGCAAGAATAGGCACAAGCGAACAGGCCAGACAACAAAAAACCTGCTTGGCGGGGACAGTCCCTTCAGGGATTGTCCCCCTATGCGTCGTAGGAGGGCAGGCTCCATTGCGCGACAAATCCTGAAAAAGGCGGCAGCATGCCAGGCGCGCCCTGCCCCACGGACTCAATCACCAGCCACGGCTTCAGTCTGAACGGCGACCAGGCAAGCGGCGTATTCCCCAGATTGAAGGCGCACAGCAGATGTTCGTCCCCGATCCTGCGTTCGAACACCAGCAAATCCTCTTCGGCAACGGTGATGGTGATGTCACCTGCCAGCAGCGCCGGGTGGCTTTTGCGGAACGCCACCAGATGCCGGGTGAGCGCCAGCAGCGAGCCGCCATCCGCTTCCTGCCGGTCCACTGCCAGCGCAACATGATCCGGGCCAAGCGGCAGCCACGGCTTGGCCGCCGAAAAGCCACACCAGGGGTCGTCCGCCACCCAGGGCATGGGCGTGCGCGTGCCATCGCGGCTCAGCGTAAGCGGCCAGTTGGCGATGGCTTCGGGGTCTTGCAGATCCTCAAACGCGATATCGACCTGGGTCAGGCCCAGTTCTTCCCCCTGCCACAGGATGATATTGCCGCGCAGGCACACGAACAACAGCATCGCCATTCGGCCAAAGGCATCTCGTGTTTCCGCGCTGGCCCAGCGGCTGATCCAGCGGGGCGCATCATGATTGGAAAAGGCCCAGCTCGGCCAGCCCATGCCGGGGGCATGTGGCCAGGCTTCCGAAGTTTCTCGCACCAGTTCCGCAGTCAGCTTGTCAGCATAAAGGAAGTCAAAGCCATAGGCGCTGTTGAAGTGCGTTTCCCCGGCGGTGTATGCCTTCATCTCGGCGGCGGATTCGGCCCCGCCCACTTCCGCAACCGTGAAGCACGCGCCATATTGATCCATCAGGGTCCGGATCCGCTCGATAAAGCCGACCACTTCGGGCTGGGACTGGTTATGGATGCGCAACTGGAAATCAAAGGGACGGGTGCGGATGCTGCCATCTTCGGGCGCGGGCGGATTATTCGTCAGCGCGCGGTTGTGCATCGCGAAGTTGATAGCATCGACGCGAAACCCATCCACACCGCGATCCAGCCAGAATTTCGCTGCCGCCAGCAACGCATCCTGCACTTCGCGGTTATGCCCGTTCAGTTGCGGCTGGCTAGGCAGGAAATTGTGCATGTAATATTGGCGGCGCCGGGCATCCCAGGTCCATGCCGGGCCGCCAAACACCGATTGCCAGTTATTGGGCGGCGAACCATCGGGCCTGGGATCTTCCCACACATACCAATCTGAACGGGCGTTTGTGCGATCCGCACGGCTTTCGGCAAACCACGGATGCGCATCCGAGGTGTGGGCGTACACCTGATCAATCAATATCCTGAGGCCGCGCGCATGGGCCGCTTTCACCAGCGCATCGAAATCCGTCAGCGTGCCGAAGATCGGATCCACATCGCAATAATCGGCAACATCATAGCCGAAATCCTTCATCGGTGATGTGAAGAAGGGTGACAGCCAGATCGCGTCCACACCCAGCGAGGCAATATAATCCAGCTTGCCGGTGATCCCGTTCAGATCCCCTACGCCATCGCCGTTTGAGTCCGCGAAGCTGCGGGGATAGACCTGATAGATGGTCGCGCCCCGCCACCATTCACGAGTGCCAGCGGAATAAAGGGACGCTGCGGGATGCGTGTTCATTGTTTTGGACGTTCCGTTTCGAAAGAATCTGCACGGCTTATCGGGTGGCATTACCCTGTTTGGCAATGGCTGCCATCCTGCCACATCGGCAAAAAGTGACGCAGATACCGCCCACCACGCACACAACGAACCGGACACGCCTGCCGCTTCGCAGAAGGCCAATATAGCCAATGCATTTTGTTAAGTTTATTATCATTTATCAAAATTAAATGATCGTATATCACATTAATATACCACAAAATTCGTGTATTCTTGCATTCTATAGCTCCCATGACTAACAAAATACATAATGGTGGTCGAGTTTGTGCTTGAAAAGTATTATTCCTGCGTAAATGCCACGCATTTTCCAGCAGCCGGGAACATAAAGTGGCGGGCAACGTCCTTGAGGGGCCTGCTCATTGCGCTTACACTCGATTGCAGCAGCGGCGCGGGATTGGCGATGTCGGCAATTCCCGCAGCGGCCGGGGCGGCGGTTTCTTCTGTCACCTGGGTATTTGTGCATCGCAATGACCGGCAGGCAGACATATTCATTGAGCAGAGGGGCACAACAACGAAAGCACCCATACGCCCGGTCTATATCCGGTTCGACCTTTTGGCGGGCCAGACGCCAGGCCGCATCATGATTTCGGCAGAACTCAATTGCCCCGCAAAGACCTACCGTATCCGGGATTTGCTGAACATGAGGGACGGCATGATAACAGATAGCCTCCAACTATCGCGCAAACCGGGATGGATCCTGTGGGCAAACAGCCCGGATTTCTCAAAGATTGGCAGCGTCGTCTGCGCATGACGATCCCTGTCGCGTCCGAAAGCGCCGGGCGCTATGAAGCACGCGACGTGCCCTCTTGGTCTCATTTGCCCACCAGCGCCCGCCCCGCAATGCCGATGATGACCATGATGGCGACGCCGCCAACCGTGCCGCTGGCGACCTGACCGGCAATGCCGCTCACCAGCGCGGGCGCCAGGGCATACGCGACCTGTGCGCTCACCGTGCCGCCGATCATGCCGGCAATCGTGTTGCCAATGGCGCCAAGACTCGCATTCCTGAGCGCGGCCCCCGCGGCAATTGCTCCGGCGGCCCCGGCTATCAAAGTAACGAACAGAGGCGCCATTTACGTGCTCCCGCCTGCGCATCGATCTGGCGGGCAAAGACACCCGGACGATGCCGTCACAACGGAACGAGCAAGCCAAGCTTGCGCAACTGCATCAATCCGGCTTCATCGGCTGCAGATCCCGTCGGGACCCGCTGGACGAGAGCCCGCAGCTCGTCGGAGAGAGTCACGGTTTCGTGCCAGATATTGGCGAAGGCGCAATCAGCCTCCGCATTGACGCCGGGGACCAGCCGGAACCGGCCCTCCCGGATATCCTGGGGCGAGGCACAAACGACGGGAGCCACTGACGGCCATAGATGCCCCTTGATCAGAAGATATTCCAGCCAGTCGCTGACCCCTGCCTCCACTTCGGCAGCCCCACGGCCCGTCGCTGCCTCAACCGCCTGAACCAGCCCGCCGAACTCCATGGTGGCCGGAAACGCCGCGTCCAGAGTTGCCATCACCGCTTCGCCAATCGCATCCGTCGCCAGCACCGTCCGATCAAACAGGGCGGCGTACGTAAGCGAGCGGCCGGGTCCGTTCCCGCCGCCCATGCGCGAAAATCGCCCGGCAAAATGGAGTGCGGTGATACGCGCGGCATCCAGCTTGTATACGATGCGGGCGGCCTGTTCCGGCCGGACCAACAAGGTTTGCCGGAAGGTGCGACTGGTCAGAAAATCGAAATATTGCTCCATCATTGCCTGACTGTGCCCGACCTCCTGCAACAGGGGTTCGGCGGCGGCACCATAATTGGACGCAAACATCAAAGAAATTTCCGTCTCGGCCAGATACTCCAGTCCGGCGCGGCGGGCAGCATCCAAGAAATCGGCGAAATAGACGGGCTGGTTGAAATCCTCCAGAAATTCGTGCGTCAGATAATGGCTTTCCATGCCCTTCAGCAGCGGCAATTGCGCATTCGTGACTGACGCGACCAGTCCGCCCGGGGTCGCATGGGCTGCCAGAAATTCCACGATGCCCAGCCCGAGCGGCAGGTGCATCGCCCGGTCAATGGTCAGCGCACTGCGCAGCACCATTGCGTCGCGCAGAACCTCCTTGGCCTTCCAGCCTGGATAGGTGTTGTAGCTGATATAGCAGATGCCATGATCCGAAAGATGCCGCGCGCAGATATCCAGAATGGCCGTCTGGGTTTCGGGCGGCACCCAACTGAACACACCGTGGCAGATAATATAATCGAACCTGCCCGCCGCTTCGGAAAGCGTCGCCACGTCCATCGCCCGCAAGCTGACATTGTCCAGCCCCGCTTGCCTGACGGTTTCAAGCCCCTTGGCGATCTGCCCCCCAGAAAGGTCTATGCCAACGCATTCGGTTCCGGGATAGCGCGCTGCCAGCGGGATGATATTCCCGCCCGACGCGCATCCGATTTCCAAAATGCGGGCATTGGCAACCGCCACGGTCTCAAGGCCGAACAAGCGGGCAATCGCTTCCAGCCGGGCGGGAGAGGATTGCCAGAATGCGCGTGAGACATAGGGGATCGCATCATAATGCGCTTCGATCGATGATAAATGATTCGACACCCGGCGCCTTTCCTTTTTGAACTCTGAAACAATATTGCGGCATCGAAATCTCTCGTTTCACCATGTCCTGTTTGTGAAATACAATATAACCGACCCGAGAATGACTGACATCAGAACAACATTTATGGTGAGAATTGTGTTGAGCGCCGACATCTGACTCTTGTAGGAATCCCGCAGATCCCCCACATGCCCGGCAAGGGAATCAATGCTTTCCTTTGACGAGAACACCACCCGTCTGAGATCATGGCTGGCGAGCGCGCCATCCTGAAGCAGGGAAACCCGAAGCGATTCCAGATCCCGGCCCCGCACCAGATCCGCAAAGCAGAGTTTGGCGGTTGCCTCGACCAGTTGCGCCACTTCTTCTGCCTGATCCTGAGTGAAACCGGTGGTTTGCAGCTTTCTCGACAGGCTGAGTGAATCCACCCCGATCACTGATATTCGCCCGCCAGAATTTGGCTTGCCAGCAGATCGGTGAATTTTGACTGGTGCTCGGGCGCGATGAAATAGCCGCCATCCCCATTTTTTTGCGATTTCCGGACAGTAACTATGTGATGCGACAGCCCGAACTTATCCAGATCGGCCCGCAACTGGCACACGAAGACTTTCAGGCTCGCATCCTGGCAGTGGATTCGTTTGCAAATCTGTTCGGCAGTGCAAAGCGCATCATAACTTCGGATCAGCATGGCCAGAACACCGGCCGCGCCGGGTGTCTTTATCCCGAACTGGCGACGCACGAAAAATTCAAAGGTTGCATCATCGCAATTGGCCAGCGAGCTTCCCTCGTCTTGTCCGTCCGCAGCGGAAGCCTCACCACATTTTGCGCATCGCGGCACGACAAGGGGATGGATTGGCAATGCCGACGCTGCAGGCTGTGGCGGCGCTTCCTGCCGTGCGGCTTCCTCAAGCTTGCGCGCCACTTCCTTGCAGGAACGGATATCGAGATAGCCTGACTTGACACTGGTGGCCATCCGCAATTGGCGCGCAAGGACAGACAGTTTCGTGCGGGAAATGGACGTCAGATTGGAACGCTTACGCATCGAGGAACCTTTTGCACCGGACAAGCCGGTATGGGCAGACATGTCAGTCATTCGCGCGATACCTGCCGGGATTTGGCATCACTGCACCGCGTAGCCAGCCAGCCGCCACATCTTGTCTCCATCAAGAACGAAGGAAATGGATTCGCGGATCGCGACGCCATTCTTGTTGACGCCCGCCAGCGCGACCGTCAGATATTCCCCTGCCGGAAGCCCGGACGCGCCAGCCGGGATTTTGACGCGCGAAATGGAAGACCAGTCGCGCCCCTGAATCCGCCCGTTAAGCGAGAGCCGCTGGTTCACCGTAGCCACGAAGCGATCACGCGGCGTTGCCCGCTTCATCACGGGCGAAGCGCTCTCCCAGATCTGGAGGGCCTGATTGGCATCCACAGCCCGCGCCAATTGCATCGCCACATCCAGAAACTGGGTGGGATTGGGTGCCGTCTGCGCGGCAGCGGCGCTGGCGGAGCCAAGCAGAGTGATGGCAATCAGCGCAGAAATGACAGTTTTCATGATAGGTCCCCAACAATGGCAGGCCACGGCCAACAGAAAGAAATTGGGGGAGGTGCTGAGCGATTGGGGAACCGCCAGCACCTCCCCGTCACAGCTTAGGGATCAAAACTGGAACCCGACCCCGGCTACTGCGCCCCCCTTCCCGCGCGAGTTGATGGTGCCTGTGGCCTTGACGATCACGCGGCCATCCTTCGTCGCCTTCGAGACGCCGATCGCAATGGCCTGCTGGCCCATCCAGGTGGAAACACCACCCCCGACGATACCCATGCCCGGTTCAAACGCCTGCGGCACCGCTGCCATGGCCATGGCCGCCGCAGTGCCCGCGTTGGCGTTCTTCTTGAACTTCGCAAGATCGAAGGCCAGCGCGTTGAACCGTGTGTCGGTATAGGCATTGGCGGTGTTGATGACGTTGTTCAGCCCGGCATTCAACTGACCGACATTCACGCCGTCCGTCGCCGCGACACCCGTCCCGACATTGGCGATCTTGTTGCCGGCCATGTCGAGCGTATCGCCTGCCGCCAGGGCAATCCCGGTGCCGGAGATGGTCGGGCCGCCGGTAATGACAACGCTATCCACTTTCAGGTTGGGATTGACCGCGACCTGCACTTCGGCACCAACCTGCGTGATCGCAATGTTGTTGCCGGCAGTGAAGGTGGCGGTGCCCCCCGGTGCGATGTTCTGCACCACTGAGCCCGACGCTGTGCCCGTGCCGACCGCCTTGGTGGTGACGTTGATGCCCTTTCCGGCGAGTTCGGCGACGGCATAAAGCTGCGATCCGTTGACGCCGTCGGTCGAGGTGGCCGTGACCTGGCCTGCCGCCACATTGGTGACCTGGCGTTCCGCCCCGACCGCGCCGACACTGATGACGCTGGTCGGTGCCGTGCCCGCAAAGCCGCCATAGCTGATGCCGGTCGAGGTTTTGGCACTCGCAGTGGCCACCGCAGCGGCCGTGACACTGCCCGAACCCAGCGCGACATCGCCAACACTGGTGTTGGCCACCGCATTCAGACCCAACGCAATCGCCCCGGCCTTGCCCGCATTGGCGCTTGTGCCCCCGGCAAAGCTGTCCGCGCCGCTGGCAATGCTGCTGACGCCGCTGGCCGTGCTGTTCACACCGCTGGCCGTGCTGTTCACACCGCTGGCATTGCTGTTCTGGCCCGTGGCCTTGCTGAACACACCGCTGGCGTTGGCGTACGCCCAGCGCCACGGCACTATCCCCCGACGCCAGAGCCGCGTCTCCTATCGCAATCGCATTGATGCCACTCGCCACGGCTGTGCCATCATCCGTGTCCGGCACGGGCGAGGTGCCGATCGCGATCTGGCCTGCATGTGCGGCAGGGGCCGCGCCCAGCATCAGGGCGGCGGCCAGCGATGTGCCAAAGCCGAGCAGGCCGACGCCCCGGTTCTTGCGTTTGATCCCCAGTGTCATGCAGGACGCCCGCAGGATCGCCATGATCCGCCGCCGCGTTGTCCAGCCTGACGAAGCCCCTCTCGTCCAGTTTGACGAGAATTCGTTGCGACCCGAATGGCTCTGTTGATTACGCATGAAGATACTCCTTTGTTGAATTACGCGTGTGGGGAGAAAGACCGCCCGCAACAGGCAGGACGGCAGGTGAAGAACGCAGACACCGGAAACGGAGACGGTGTTTGCGCCCCCTCTCCGACCGCTGCGGCGGCACAAGGGGCGGTGCGACGATGCCGGGACGGACGCTTCATCACGACACGCCTCCCAGAATTGCCGCACCGCCAAGGAACAGCAGGGCGACCAGCAAGACGGCCGCCAGGATCCTGAAAAGCCAGGGCAGAAACGGGCTGCGCGCCCGCAGCAGCGGCTGGATCTGGTGACGCCGCCTCATGATCCGGCCACACAGCAGAGTTGATACAGGCTGCGCAGCGCGAAAATGATGAGGCCCCACAACACAATCGATGCCGGGACGAAAAAGCGCAGCCTGCGCAGAAATTCGGGCGAAAGACCGGGCTTTTGCGGACGATGCTGCGCCATTTCACGCCCGCCCGCCTTGCTTTGCCACGCGCACCAGGGGCCGCGCCTGACGGTTGCCGTGACGATCCGGAGCAACGCTATTGACGGCCGGCGCATGAGACGCCGCAAAATCGGCATAGCCCGCCGCTATCAGCGCATCGCCGAAAACCACCGGCGGCGCGGCGCGCCCAGGCATGGAGACGGTGCCACCGGCACTTCCCCCCTGCACCCAGGCAATGCCGTCTTCGCGCGCAATGGCAACAAGTTCCGGGCTGTCCGCGCCTTCGGCCACGATGACACCCCCCAGAGCGGCCGCCAACCCGGCGATGCGGCCAAACAGCGCGCGCGCCTTTCCCGACGGAATCGCCGCCTGAAGGAAAAAGGCATCAATCTTCACAATATCGGGGGCAAGCGCCATCAGGGTGCGCACCGACGCGTGGCCGGATCCCAAATTCCGGAGCGCGATCCGACATCCACGCGCGCGCATCGCCTGTACAAAGGCCAACACTTCGTGCTCCACCCCAAGCGGCGACGCGCCGGAAATCTCGATCACCAGCCGCCGCGCCAGCCCCGCATCCCGGTCAAGCCGTCGGCCGATATCGTGCCACCAACTATCCTGACGCGCGCTTTGCGCCGATATCTCGACACCCAGCGTGGTGAGCGGGTCCGCTGCCAGCGCGTCCAGCACCAGGGCCACCATATGCCGGTCAACATGCCGTGCGAGGCCGATCCGCTCTGCCGCGCGCACCGCCGCTTCGCCCGACACAAGCTGCCCGGCAGGATCGACAAAACGCGGCACTGCCTGTGCATACAGACAGCGCCCCGACGCGTTCGTACTGGCGACCGGGCACCAGCCGGGCAAGGCCGTATGCGATGCCAACGCCCGCAGCAGCGCCCCTGCCAATTCCATATCCGCCCCATAGGCCGCAGCGCCATCCACCGACGGGTGCGGGGGCAGGCCACCAAAGGGCTGTGCGGCCAATGCCTCGCGCGCAACCGGCAAAAGGCGGACATCGCAACCTTCCCAGCTTTCCGAAGGTTCGGGCGCGCACGCCACTCGAGCTCGTCATCGGGCCGGCGCACACGCAGGGCCACCACGGAGATGTGGGCGATCGTGAACGACAGCATCGC
>JANOAJ010000082.1:0-1917 GCA_031411035.1 Sphingomonadales bacterium | reverse complement strand
TCGAAGATGGTGACCCCTACGGGAATCGAACCCGTGTTTCAGCCGTGAAAGGGCCGCGTCCTAACCGCTAGACGAAGGGGCCGCTTGAGAAGCGAGGCGCGCGCATAGCAGAAACACAGGGAGCGTCAAGCTTTGCCCCTTTCCTTTCGCGCGCCTTCTTGCCTATGGAGTGGCGCATGGCCGAACAAACGCCCCTCGAAGCCTTCAAGGCCGTGCTGACGGGCACGGCGCGCGCGATTGCGCATGAGCCGGAAGTGGAACTGGCCTTTACCGCTGACGCCCCGACGCAAGCCGGCAAGAATTTCCGCGTGCCCATGCCGGGCCGTTCGCTGCCGCCTGAGCAAGTGGCCGAAGCAAGGGGCTTTGCCGATGGCATGGCGCTGCGCGTGCGGCATCACAGCGACAAGGTGCACGCGGCCAACCGTCCGGCCGAAGCCGTGGCAGGTGCCGTGTTTGATGCGGTCGAAAATGCGCGAGTCGAAGCGCTGGGTGCCAAGGCGATGACCGGGGTGCGGGCCAACCTTTCCCATGCGCTGGATATGCGGATGCGGTCCGATCCGATCGCCCGCGCGCAAGCCGCCGATGAAGTGCCGCTGCAAACGGCGATCGGCCTGATCGTGCGGGAGCGGCTGACGGGCGATGCGCCGCCTGTCAGCACTCACGCGGGCCTTGCGATGGTGCGTGAGTGGATCGAGGAAAAGGGTGGTTCCGATCTGGATGCGCTGGGTCTGGCGCTTGATGATCAGGCGGCCTTTGCCGCACTGGCGCAGAAGCTGCTCGTTGATCTCAATCTGGTGGAATCGGATCAGGAATTTGATCCCACTGAATCGTCTGATGAAAATGACGAAGAGGATGAAGGCGACGGCGAGGACCAGACCGACGAATCGGAAGACGGTGACAGCCAGGCACAGATGGATGCCCGGGCCGAACAGTCCGAAGGCGATGCCGAGGACGGCGAAGACCAGCAGGTCGAATCCGAAAGCGATATGGAAGCCGATGGCGAACCGGGGGATGAAGGCGAGGAGGGCATGCTGCCCGTCCGCCCCAACCGCCCCTTGTCAGACCTGCCGCCCGCCTTTGACTATAAAGCCTATACCACCGCACATGATGAGGTAATCGCCGCCACCGAACTCTGCGACGAAGATGAACTGACCCGGCTGCGCGCCTATCTTGATCAGCAGCTTGTCCATTTGCAGGGCGCGGTGACCAAGCTTGCCAATCGTCTGCAGCGCCGCCTGATGGCGCAGCAGAACCGTAGTTGGGATTTTGATCAGGAAGAAGGCATTCTCGATGCCGCCCGGCTGGCGCGGATCGTCGTTTCGCCGGGCACCTCGCTGTCCTACAAGGTGGAGCGCGATACCGAGTTCCGCGATACGGTCGTCACGCTGCTGATCGACAATAGCGGCTCGATGCGCGGGCGGCCCATTTCCATCGCGGCGATCAGCGCGGACATCATGGCGCGGACGCTGGAACGCTGCGGCGTGAAAACCGAGATTCTGGGCTTTACCACGCGTGCCTGGAAAGGCGGACAGGCGCGCGAGGCCTGGCTGGCGGCGGGGCGTCCGCCCGGGCCGGGGCGATTGAATGACCTGCGCCATATTCTCTACAAGGCGGCGGACGAGCCGTGGCGGCGCGCCAAGAAATCGCTCGGGCTGATGATGCGCGAAGGGCTGCTCAAGGAAAATATCGATGGCGAGGCGCTGCTGTGGGCGCATAGCCGCCTGATTGGCCGCCCTGAGGAACGCAAGATCCTGATGGTGATTTCCGATGGCGCACCGGTCGATGATTCCACTCTGTCGGTCAACAACGGCGCCATCGGAAATCACCATCAGGATCTTGCGTTCCTCAGGGCGGCCAATCAGGCGGCTATGCGCCCACAGCAGCGCCTCGCCATCGATATTTTCCTTGAGCAGCCCT
>JANOAJ010000081.1:0-20681 GCA_031411035.1 Sphingomonadales bacterium | reverse complement strand
AGATAAACTTGCGCCACCTGCGCCGTATCGCTGCGCAGCTTGAGCGTGCCGGGGCGCGCGGCCAGCTGGTTGAGCAGATCAACCGAAACAAAGCGTGCGGTGCTGCGCGCATCATCGAACCGGGCGCTGGCTTCGCCCCGCTCCCGTTCCGCCCGCACATAGCTGGTGGTCGCGACAAGCGAGGTGGCGCTCAGCAGGATGAACGCCACACCTGTCGCCAGAACGCCGGTGCGGTGGCGATCCACGAATTTGCCCGCGCGGTAATTCCAGCCGTCGGGCATCGCCGAAACCGGCAATTGCGCGCGCCAGCGGTCAAGATCAGCGATCAGCGCGGCGGCGCTGCCATATCGGTGCGCCTCTTCCGGTTCCTGCGCCTTGGTGGCGATGCTCGCCAGTTCGGCGTCTCCGCTTCCTTCGAGCGACAGCGACAGCGTCGTCCCCAGCGCAAACACATCATCCGCCACCGAAGGGCCATCCCCCGCCAATCGCTGCGGACTGGCAAATTCGCGCGTCAGCGGGCCGGAGCCGGTGGGGCTGCGGCTGTCATCGCCGATCAGCCCGGCAATCCCGAAATCGAGCAGCTTCACCCGGCCTTCGCCATCAACCAGAATGTTGGACGGTTTCAGATCGGCATGCGCCACCATCCGGCTATGCGCATATTGCACGGCGTCCGCCGCCTTGACGAACAGGCGCACCCGTTCTGCGTCGCTCAGCGTTTCGCACGCCGTGTCGATCGGCTGGCCGTCAAAAAACTCCATTGCCAGCCAGGGCAGGCCGTCTTCGGTAACGCCGCCGTCGATCAACCGTGCGATATTGGGATGTTCGAGCCGGGCAAGGAAACGGCGTTCATCCTCGAACGCTGCGGCTGCCCGGGCAAGGGCGTGCCGCTGGATCAGCTTGACCGCAACCTTCTGCTCGTAAAGCCCGTCATCGCGCTGGCCGAGCCAGACATCCCCCATACCGCCACGCCCGATCCTTGTCGTCAGCCGGAACGCGCCGACCCGTTCAGGCGGGGGCAGGGCATTGCCGCAATCCGCGCTGCCGGGGATCAGGGTGGGGATGGCGCCGCGCGCGCGGGTGACGCTGCCTTCCAGTGCCCGCAGCCGCGCCAGAACCGCTTCGGGTTCGTTTTTCAGCAGGCGCGCACGGAGCTTCGTATTGTCCGGCGCGTCGGCCAGATGTTCGAACAGCGCCAGCGCGCGGCGTTCGACCTCAGGCGGGGAGGGGGCTGGCATGATCGCCCAGATAATCGAGCAGCCAGGCGCGCGCGGCCTGCCAGCGCCGCTTGATCGTGCGTTCGGGGATCCCGCTCGCCAGCGCCGCTTCTTCCACCGTCAGCCCCAGCATGAAGCGCAGCTCGACAATCTGCGCGTGATCGGGGGAGTAGCTTTCCAGCGCCTCCAGCGCGCGGTCCAGATCGCCGATATCGATCAGGCTGGTGGCAGGATCATCAGGCCACTGCGTGATGAAAGTTGGCGGACGACGCTTGGCGGCGGAACCCTTGCGGGCTTCGTCGATCAAAATCCTCCGCATCGTCCGCGCGGCCATGGCGAGCATGTGGCCCCTGTCCTTTATCTCCATGCGATCCATGCCCATCAGGCGGATCGCGGCTTCATTGGCCAGCTCGGTTGCCTGCAAGGCGCGGTTCATCCCGTCCCGGGCGATGACACTGCGGGCAATGCGCCGCACATCATCATAACAGGCAGCAAGCAGTTCGGGCGAAATGCCGCCCGCGCCGCTGCCCGCCGGTTCGCCCGATCTGGTGTCACTCCCGTCCATGAACCGGGAATGTCACCGGAATGCCAGCGACTTGCAAGGTTAAAGCATGGTTACTGATAAAGGCGCGGGGGGTGCGGAAAGGGGGCCAAAAATCTATGGGGGCAGTGAAAATATATCCCCGTCATTCCGGCGAAAGCCGGAATCCCGCTTTTTTTGGCCGACTCAACAATAACAGGAAGAAAGTGAGATTCCGGCTTTCGCCGGAATGACAGTGTCCCTCACACAAAAAACTGCGTGATCCACTCGCAAATCAGCGCGGGCTTGTCCTCACCTTCGATTTCGACGGAGACTTCCTGGACGCTTTGCCACTGTCCGGGGCGCTTTTCTTCCAGCCCCAGCAGTTTGAAATGCGCGCGCACGCGCTTGCCGGATTTGACCGGCGCGAGGAAGCGCAGCTTGTCGCTGCCATAATTCACGCCCATTTTCACATTGTCGAGGTGCGGCAGATCGGCCTTGGCAGCAAGGATCGGCATCAGAGAGAGGGTAAGGAACCCATGCGCAATCGTCTGCCCAAATGGCGTCGCCTTGGCCTTTTCCACATCAACATGGATGAACTGGTGATCGCCGGTGGCGTCGGCAAACTTGTTGATCATTTCCTGATCGACCAGCACCCAATCGGATGTGCCGGTATTCTGCCCCACCAATGCCTTGAATGCTTCGGCTGTGACTATGCCCATCTGTATGTTCCTCCCAAATCAGGGGGACGCCTCTAGGACGACGAATCGCTGAGTGTCAAAGGGCATTCGGGGGACCCCACTGGCGGGGACTGTCCCTTGAGGGACTGTCCCCATGACCGGCGATCGATCGGGCCAGTCCCCATTATTTCCTGGGTCACAAGCTATAAAACGGGCCTCCGGCTTCCAGGCCCGATATGCTCGCTCTCCTCCGCGCGGGGAACTGCCCGATTGGCCTCACTTTTGACTAACCTTTGGCCTCTGCGTTCGTCACCGGCGTAGCCCAGGGCATTACCAGCGTTCCGTCCGGCGCGGCGGTAAAGGTGGTCTGGGTGGGATAGGCGAAGTGGATGCGTGTCGCGGCGAAATGGGCAAGGATGGCCAGGTTCACGGCGTGCTTGTTGGCAAGGATCGAATCCTGCTCCGTGGCAATAACATCATAGACGAGCTGGAAATCAAGGCTCGACGCGCCGAAACTGTCCAGCACGCAGCGGACGAAGTGGCAGCCTTCGCACCCATCCACAATCGCGCGCAACTGTTCGGGCAGGGCGGCGCAGGTTTCGGGCGGGGTCTGGTAGGTCAGGCTCAGCAACTGGGCAATGCGCCGGCGTTCGTTGCGAGCGAGATTATGGAGTTCCTTACCCAGCAGGTTGGTGTTGGACATCACCACCTCTTCGCCGGTTATCGCCCGGATGCGCGTGGATTTGAGGCCGATATATTCGACGGTACCGGTTGTCGTATCCCATTTGATGACGTCGCCCCGGCGGAAGGGCTTGTCGAACAGGATCGAAAGCGCGGCGAACAAGTCAGAGAAAATGCCCTGGGCGGCCAGGCCGATGGCGATGCCGCCAATGCCAAGGCCCGCAACAAGGCCGGTAACGTTCACACCCACATTGGAAAGGATCGAGACAACCGCAAACAGGAACAGGGAGACGCTTACCAATATCCGGATCAGCCCGACAGCGCTTGACAGATTGCCGCTGGGGTCTGCCTCTCCGGCGCGCAGCTCGACCACGCCAAGGATCAGTTCGCGCAGAAACAGCGCGATCTGGAAAGTGGTGGCGATGACGAAGACGAAGCGGATCGTCGCGGCAATATCGTCCGGTGCGTGTGCATAAGTGGCGATGATCTGCGCCGCCAATACGGCCATGAACCACAGGCGCATGCTGCCCAGCGCCCGTCCGATCACACTGCGCCACTGATTCTTGCCCTTGCTCATCCGGATGCCGATCAGACGGATGCCGTAGAGGATGGCAACAAAGGCCGCGCCGATCAGGGCGGCAACGGCAATCTGGGTGGTATGGCTGGCGATCCAGTTGACGCTGTCGGGAACAAGGGAGTCGGAAGCGGGGAGGGGGACCAGTTCATTCATGTCGGCTGGTTAGCCCAAGCCGGGATGCGATCCTACCCCCGTTTCAGGGGGCGGAGCGGGCAGGAGCATTTGTCGCGGGCCGCCATTCTGCCTTGGCGGCCTTGCGGCTGGCATAGCTATCCAGCCCGATCTGCATACCGACCAGCATGTACACAAAGGGCTGGAAGGCAATGCCCACGAACAGGGATCCGATCAGATAGACGATATGGGCTTGTTGCAGCGCGCTGGCGAGCGCGCCCATCCACTGGCCATCCTCCGCGCTGCGGTTGCGGAACTTGCGGAACACGATTTCCATCCGGATCAGCCCGAAGCCGTGGATCGCCAGCCAGAGCAGCAGGCCGGGATAACCCTGTTCGCCCAGCATCTCGAAATAGGAGGAATGATAAGCCCGCGCCCGGTCTGTCACCAGTTCGCCGCCAACATCCTGATGCCCGCTGGTGCCCTTGGTCTCCACGGTTTCATAGCGGATATTGTTCTGCAGATAGGCATTGAACCCGCCGCCAAAGGGGTGAAGCTGCACATAATCCCACGTCCATTTCCACACCGCCAGGCGTGTGGAGGCTGATTGGTCTGCCTTGTATTCCTTGATCGTGTCCATTCGCTGGGTGAAGCTTTTGGGCAGCATTGGTACCGCGACCAGCGCGAGCGCGCCCATGATGCCGAGATAGAGGAAGCGGCGCTTGGTCGATCGCAGCATGAGGATCGCCAGCACGCCCGCGCAGATCAGGCCGGTGCGCGCCTGTGTGCCGATGGGCATCAGCAGGCAGGCGAAGATCAGGGCATAGGCGAAGAGATCGACACGCCATTCGGGCGGGTAGATCGTGCCATGTTTCCGCAGGAACAGGATCAGCGGGATGATCGCAATGGCCACGCAGGAAATGATGCTCGATTCGTAAAGCCCGGTATTGTTGGAAACCATCAGGTTGAGCGCGCCATAGCCGCCGCCTGAACCCAGTGTCTTGATGCCGCCGACGATGATGATCGAGGCTGCGGACAGCACCATGAACAGCGCCAGCGCCTCGATCCGCAGCTTGGTGCGCAGCGTGAGCGGCAGGAAGATCGCAAAGGCGAGTGCTTTCCACACCCATGACCATTTGTCTGCCGCTTCAAGCGGGAAATCCGCCTGGGTGGTCGTGACGCCGCAATAGATGAGCAGGATCAGCATCAGGAACTGGCGCGGCGTGAAGGTTGCCCCCCTCTTGTCATCCAGCAACGCCCAGGAGACCACGGCCAGCCCGACCATGATCAGCGAGATCGGCAGGGAATTGAGCAACAGATAAGTCAGCCTCTGCGGCGCGACATTGTCGATATAGACATAGCCGAGCACGAAGATGAACGGACGACGAAAGCCGAGGCCGATGATCGCGAGCAGGAAGGCAACAAAGGCCAGATCACGCATCGTCGCGGCGCTTCCTGCCCCAGCCTTTGGGGGCGTCGATGCCGCTTTCATCATCCAGATCACGCCGGAACAGCAGCTTCCATGCCGCGTACAGCATCAGCGCATGTGTCAGGCCCAGCGAGAAATTGTCGATCATCGCGTTTGTCCCTAATGCGATGCGGTTGACGTGGCGTTAAGCCTCATTGTGGCAAGGCGCGCGGCGGAAGGGGTCCCTGTTTGCGTATTTTGCATATCCTTGATCACAGCCTGCCGCTGCATAGCGGATACACGTTCCGCACGCGCGCGATTTTGACCGCGCAGGCAGAGCAGGGCTGGGACGTTATGGGGGTAACGGGCGCGCGGCATACCCAGGATGGCCCGCCGGTCGAAACCGTCGATGGCCTGACCTTTTACCGTTCCCCCGCACCCTTGCCCGCACCATCGCCGCTGGGAGAATGGCGGGAGATTGCGGCGCTGGCGCGGCAGGTGGACAGGTTGGTTCAGGACTGGAAGCCCGATCTGCTCCACGCCCATTCGCCGGTGCTGACCGCGCTCGCCGGGCTGCGTGTTGCGAAGAAACACGGCATTCCGCTGCTCTATGAAATTCGCGCCTTTTGGGAAGATGCGGCCGTGGGCAATGGCACCGGCACCCAAGGCTCGCTCAAATACCGGGTGACGAAAGCGCTGGAGACTTACGCTGTGAAGCGCGCCGATGCTGTGGCCGTGATCTGCGAAGGGCTGAAGGGGGATCTGATCAGCCGGGGCATTCCAGCGGACAAGATCCTGGTTTCGCCCAATGGGGTTGATCTGGGCCTGTTCGGTGATCCGCCGCCGCCCGATGCCGCGCTGGCGGCGGAGCTTGGCCTCACAGGCAAGGATGTGATCGGCTTTATCGGCAGCTTCTATGATTATGAGGGACTGGATGATCTGATCGAGGCCATGCCGATGCTGCCGGACGCACATCTGCTGATGGTGGGCGGCGGGCCGATGGAAAGCGCGCTGCGGGCGCAATCCGCAAGCTCGCCGGCTGCGGCGCGGATCCATTTCATCGGCCGCGTGCCGCATGATCAGGTCGAACGCTATTACAGCCTGATCGATATTCTGGCCTATCCGCGCAAGAAGATGCGGCTGACGGATCTTGTCACCCCGCTGAAGCCGCTGGAGGCAATGGCACAATTGCGGCTGGTGGCTGCATCGGATGTGGGCGGTCATCGCGAGTTAATCGAAGATGGTGTCACCGGCACCCTGTTCGCGCCGGATGATCCCAAGGCGCTGGCAGAGGCCCTGAACGGCCTGCTGTCACAGCGTGATACATGGGATGCCCGGCGCAAAACGGCGCGGGCCTTTGTGGAAAGGGATCGTAACTGGTCTTCAAACATTTCCCGTTACGGCCCTGTTTATCATAAGCTGACCGGATTGCCGGTCTGATGGAATTGAGTTGCCGATGACCAGTCAATCGCCCCGGCTTGCCAAGCTGCCCTTCGCGCCCATTGTTTCGGCGCTGTTTGGACTAGTGGCGGCCATCCTTGTCTTTGCGACGCCGCTCTGGCTGTTCGAGCGGGCGGTGGTGGCAACCGGGCTTCCCGCCATTCTTCCGCCCGCCCGGCCGCCGCTTGGCGATACCGCGCGGCTGGGCAGCGCGGTCCTGCTGGGCCTGGTGGTGTTTGCGGCGCTGTGGAGCCTGCTCAAGATTGTTTCGCGCGTCACCAAGGCGCGGATCATCGAACGATCGCAAAAGGCGCGCGGCGTGCGGATCGAGCCGGCCCGACCCGCCCCCCATCGCGCGCCGATCTTTGCCGAACAGGAACTGGGCGCGCCTTTCATGTCGCAGGAAGCGATGGATATGGCGCGCAACGAACTGATCCTGGATGCGCCGCTTGCCGACGCGCCATCGGGCGAAGATGACGCTGTTGCAGCGCCGCTGCCCGAAACTGGCGACGTTGAGGACGGGGAAACGGTGCCGTCCTTGCCGGTTCATGCGGTACCCGTTGCGATAGCCCCGCAGGACAGCGAGTCGATTTCCGGGTTGATGTCGCGGCTTGAAAGTGCGCTTGAACGCCGCAGCCTGGCGGGTATGCCGATTCCGATCGGCGATATTGCGGCGTTGCGGCGGGCGCTTGGGGCTGGGCGGTAATCCGTTTCCACGGTCAGCGCTTCCAGTTCGAGGCGGATGACGGGCGGTGACACGCGCCAGTCGGTCTTGCGGGCCGTGATGATGATGTCCGCAACGATATGGCCTTCCAGAGCGAATTCGGTGCTGTCCAGACCTTGCTGGAATCTGTTCAGCGCTTTGGCAACATCCCTGCCGGAAATAACGAGGCTGAAATAGCGCCGCGCCCCGTTGAAGGTGGCACTTGCCCAGGGAACGGATTTCGCGCTTGTCACCGATACGGTGGCGGGTGCCAGACGGGTTGTGAGTTGCTGCAGCAACAGGGTTTCGGGATTCGTGTCCGTCATGCGCTGGCTCCCGTCAGGTAGGTCTCAATGCGCGCGATCATCTTGACGCCCGGCTGACGCCCCCGCCGCAGATCAAAGACGAAGCGCGGATCGCTGGCCGCAGCACGCCCAAAGGCCGCCGGGGATGTGCCGGTGCTCCGGAGGAATCTGTCGATCCGCATGAGGATATGCATATTTGATCTCCTTTTGTTCTAGAACTCTCCCTGCCAAAACGACTCGATTTACAGGGAAAACCCTAAATCCTAGGTCATTTCCTATATTGCAAGAGCTTTTTTGATGTGCCATAAAGTTTTCATGCAAGATGTTCGCGCCAATCTCGACCGTCTGATCCGCCAGCGCGGGGATGACTATCTTTCCATTTCAAGAATGCTGGGGCGCAATGCCGCCTATATCCAGCAATTCATCAAGCGTGGCGTGCCGCGCAAGCTGGATGAGGATGATCGCAAGGCGCTCGCTTCCTATTTCGGCGTCGATGAAATCGAACTGGGGGCCGCCGATGCCGCCATTCCCGTCAGCCCGGTGACAATGGTGCCCAGGCTGAGGCTGGGGGCGTCCGCCGGGCCAGGGGCTGTGGCAAGCGACGAGGCAAAGACCCGCGCGGTGGGCTTTGACCGGGTGTGGCTGAAGAGTGTGTCCAACAATCCGTCGGCGCTTTCCATGATTCAGGTTTCGGGTGATTCGATGGAACCGACGCTGACGCACGGCGATGACATCATGGTCGATTCCAGTGATGCTGCCGAACGACTGCGCGACGGTATCTATGTCGTGCGGCTTGATGACGGCCTGATCGTCAAGCGCGTTGAAGTGGGTCCGAAAAAGGTTGTCCATCTCCGCAGCGACAACAAAGCGCATCCCGATGTCGAAAATGTGGATCTTTCCCGCATGGCCGTTATCGGACGCGTGATGTGGGCCGGACGCAAGATTCGCTGAGTTTTTGCGATTCTGGCGCGTAGGTTCGAATGAATTCAAGCGGATAAGCCGTCATTCCGGCGAAGGCCGGAATCCCGCGTTTCCCTGTTGTCGCAGTTGCCACAGAATGAAGGTGTGATTCCGGCCTTCGCCGGATTGACGGATTGCAGAAGGCGATCAAAGTTGAACTACGCCCTCTAACGGATCCCGACCGCACGGATAACCTTTGCTTTACCACGACACCGAGCGCCAAATTAGGGAATGGTTGGCAAGGGAAGCGACCCTCTTCCTTGCCGAGTGTCGACCCCATGCCATTGCCCGTTGCTGACCGTATTACTGCCCAGGCCGCTACAGATCTGATCGCCAGCTTTGGCGAGCAAGCGGGCAGCGAAGCGGCCGCGCGCGCAGAGCAGAGCCGCGATCGGGGCAATGTGATCCATTTCTGCCGCTGGCGTCAGGTGGAGCGGTTGGTGGTGATGCTCTCGACTCGTCATGTTCAGGGAACGATTCATTAGGTTCACGGGTTAATCCCCACTGGCGGGCGAATTGGCTTGCCTCTAGGGGTACCGAATGATCTTCCGGAACGCTGGGTGCGTGTTGTGCATTGCTTTGGCCGCGACTGGCTTGCTGGCCCCGGTTGCATATGCGCAAACACAAGCGGAATCCCCGCTTGATCCCAATTCCCCGATGGATGCCATGCCCGGCCTGGGTGTTGACTGGCCGGATCTGGGGAGTCCGGAATCCGTTCCCACCGGCGAGCCTGCGGCCCCGGTTGCCTCAGATTCAGGTGAACGGCGTTACAGCATCGCGCTGGAAGGGCTTACCGGAGATGAGCGGGCGGAACTCGTTGCCCGATTCAACAGCCTGTCCGCCTTGAAGGCCGGCGAAGGCAAGCCCGCCAACGCCGCGCAGATAGACCGGCGCGCGCGCGATGACACCGATCTGCTCGACAGCCTGTTGCGCGCGGAAGGCTATTATGATGCCGATGTCGATGCGCGGGTGGAAAATGGCAGCGACAACCGGCTGGTGGTGACGCTGGTGGCAGAACCGGGGCCTTTGTACCGGTTCAGCGATGTTACCGTGACCGGGCTGGATGGCAACGATCCGCGCGAGCGTGAATTGCGCGCCGGATTTGCGGTGGATGCCAAGGATGCCGTGGATGCGGATGACGTGATCATCAACCGCGCCACTCTGACGGATCAACTGAAGTCATCAGGCTATCCCTTTGCCAAGGTTGAAGAACCTGATGTCGTTGTCGATCATGATACCCAGACGGCGACGCTCGACATGAAAGTGGATTCAGGCGGCTTGCGCAATTTCGGGCATGTGCGGCTGACAGGCCGGAAACTGCCTTTTGATGCCAAGCATGTGGAACTGATATCCCGCTTCAAGCCCGGCGAACTCTACAAGCAGGCGGACGTGGATGATCTGAAGCGCGCGCTGATCGCGACCGGTCTCGTATCTTCCGCCAGCGTGGAGCCAGTGGCCGTGCCGGACGGGAAGACCGCCGATATTGCCGTGGTGCTGGAGCCTGCACCGCTGCGGACGGTGGCGGCGGAAGCGGGCTATGGCACGGGTGAAGGCATTCGTATCGAAGGCAGTTGGACGCACCGGAACCTGATCCGCCCGGAAGGGTCTGTAACCTTCCGGGGCATTCTGGGCACGCGTGAGCAGTATCTGGGCGGGGTGCTGCGCCAGTCCAATTTTCGCAAACGCGATCAAGTGCTCAATGCCCGGTTGTTTGCGACGCACGAAAACACCAATGCCTATGACGCGCGCACCTTCGAGATCGGCGGCAGTCTTGAACGCCAGACCAACATTATCTGGCAGAAGAAATGGACGTGGAGTGCCGGGTTTGAGCTGATCAGCACGGATGAAAGCGATCTGATCGGCGCAGGCGTTACACGGCGGCGCACCTATTTCATCGGCGCTCTCCCGCTGACGCTCAATTATGACGGGTCAGACAGTCTGCTTGATCCGACCAGGGGCTTCAGGCTGGGGATGCGCGTGTCGCCCGAACTGTCGCTGCAATCCGGCACCTTCGGATATGTCCGTGCGCAGATCGATGGCAGCGCCTACCAGCCGCTTGGCAAGAAAGTCGTGATGGCCGGGCGGCTGCGCTTTGGCACGATTGCCGGCGCGGGCAGTGGCGCGCTTGCCCCTTCGCGGCGCTTCTATGCGGGTGGCGGCGGATCGGTGCGCGGATATGGCTATCAGGCAATCGGCCCGCGCGACATTGCCAATGATCCCGACGGAGGGCGCAGTCTGGCCGAATTCTCGCTTGAAGCGCGGGTTCGTTTCGGCGCGTTCGGGGTGGTGCCGTTTGTCGATGGCGGCAATATCTATACCAAACAATATCCGGATTTTTCCGGCTTCCGATACGGGGCGGGGCTGGGCTTGCGTTATTATTCCAGTTTCGGGCCGATCCGTATTGATGTGGGCACACCGATCAATCCGCAAAAAGGAGATACCCGCGTTACCGTGTTCGTCTCGCTGGGGCAGGCGTTTTGACCCGCTGGCTGCGATGGGGCGCGATTGCGGCAGGCAGCCTTGTCCTGGTGGCGGTGGCGCTGATGCTGATCGCGGACACGAGCATCGGCCATCGCTACATCGCCGACAAGATTGCCGCGCAAAGGCCCACCTCCGGCTTGCGGATCCGGGTCGGGCGGATCGACGGTTCCATCTATAGCAGCGCGCGCGTGCGCAATGTGCGGGTTTATGACGCGCAAGGGCTTTTCTTTGATGCCAACGAAGTCCGGCTGGACTGGAACCCGCTGCGCTGGCTGGGCAACACGCTGGATATCACCAGCCTGCGCGTGCCGGTGGCAACGTTGCATCGTCTGCCCCGGCTGAAACCCAGCGGTAAGCAGGGCCCGATCCTGCCTGGCTTTGACATCCGTGTTGACGCGCTGAGAATCGATACGCTGCGGATCGAGCCGGCCATCGCGGGTGAGCGGCGGGTCGGCAAGCTGTCCGGCACGGCGGATATCCGCGATGGCCGCGCCAAGGTGACACTCGATGCGGATGCGGCAGCGGGTGATACGCTGAAAGTGCGGCTGGATGCGGAGCCGGATCGTGACCGCTTTGATCTGGGCGTGGATTTGCGCGCGCCTGCGGGCGGTGTGTTTGGCGCGATGATCGGCACCGTCAAGCCCGTGACGCTGGCAATTACGGGCGATGGCCGCTGGCAGGCGTGGCAGGGCCAACTGGTGGCGCAAGCGGCGGATGTGCGTGTGGCGGATTTCAACCTGACGGCGGTGGCGGGCAAGTTCGGGCTGGACGGGCGGTTGTCGCTGGCATCGATCACCACGGGCAAGGTGCAGCGCCTGACCGATCCGGTGGTGCGCGTCTCGGGCGAAGCGACGCTGGACAATCGACGGCTGGATTCGAAACTCTCGCTGGCATCGCCAGAGATCGTGCTGCGCGCCGATGGCGTGGTGGATCTGGGCACCAGCCGGTTTGACGGAATGCGGATTGATGGCCGCTTGCTGCGACCCGCTGCCTTGTTCCCCAATATGTCGGGCGGGCCGGTTGAGCTGAAAGCCATGCTGGACGGGGAATTTGCCACCGCGCGCTTCGATTATCTGCTCACCGCGCCGCGCGTGCAGTTTGACAATACGGGTTTTGAAAGTGTGCGGGCATCCGGGCAGGGTCGGCTTTCCAAAGCGCCGCTCATTGTGCCGCTCAAATTGACGGCCGCGCGGGTGACGGGTGTGGGGGATGTCGCGGGCGGCATTCTGGCGGGGCTATCCGTGACGGGCGACCTGCGGGTGACGCCTGCCCTGCTGACTGGGGACGGGCTTATCCTGAAATCGGACAAGCTTTCGGGCAAGATTTCGCTGCTCGTTGATCTCAAGACCGGGCGCTATGACATCGGCCTTGCCGGACAGTTGACGCGCTATCTGATCCCCGGCCTTGGCATTGTCGATATCAAGACCGAACTGAAAGTGCTGCCGGGCGAAGGCGGGCGGGGCACGCGGATTGCGGGAACGGGCGAGGCCTGGGTGCGCCGCCTCGACAATGCGTTTCTGGCGAGCCTTACCCAGGGCCTGCCCCATATCGTCACCGGGTTGACGCGCGGGCCGGATGGCCAGCTCCGCTTCGTCAATGCGCGGCTGACATCGCCGGGCATCACGCTGAGCGGCAATGGCTATCGCCGCCTGGACGGCACCTTCTTTTTTGAAGGCGCGGGGCGGCAGGCCACTTATGGGCCGATCACGCGGCTGGTGCTGGACGGGCGGATAGAGCGGCCCAAAATCGATCTGATGCTTGCCCGGCCCAATGCCGCGATGGGGCTGGCGGGCGTGCATCTGCTGCTGGATCCCAGCGCCACCGGTTATGCATGGCGCGCGGATGGCGGCTCAACACTGGGACATTTCACCGGCAATGGCACGATTGCTTTGCCCGCCGGTGGTGCAGCGGTGATCAATATCGCGTCGCTGAATGCGTCGGGCCTTGGCGCCAGCGGATCGCTGCGTTCGGTGACGGGCGGGTTTGACGGACGGCTGGTGCTGGCAGGCAGCGGCATATCCGGCACGCTTGATCTTGCGCCGCAATCCGGCATCCAGCAGATCGAGGCGCATCTCAAGGCCCGTGATGCCCGGCTGGAAGGGCCCCCCTTGCTCATCGTGCGGCGCGGCACGCTGGACGGCACCATTCTTCTCGACCCCAAAGGCACCAGCATCGATGGCACGATGACGGCGCAGGGCATTTCGCGCGGCGCGATCAGCCTGGCCCGGCTGGCGGCCAATGCCAGGCTGAAAGCGGGCGTGGGGGAAGTGCGGGCGTCCTTCGCCGGTTCGCGCGGGCGGGCGTTCGAGTTTCAGACAATGGCGCAAGTGACACCGGATTCGCTGCGCGTGATCGGATCAGGCACGATCGACCGCAAGCCCATCCGCCTGACCGACGCGGCGGTGCTGGTGCGCGAAGGTGATGGCTGGCGGCTGCGGCCCGCCAATCTGAGCTTTGCCGGAGGTCTTGCGAAAGTGGGCGGACGGTTTGGCGGCAATGCGCCCGAAATTGATGCCCAGGTAACCCAGATGCCGCTCACCGTGCTGGATATGCTCTATCCCAAGCTGGCGCTGGGGGGCATCGCCAGTGGCACGCTTTCCTATCATACGCCGGTTGGCGCGCTGCCATCGGGCAAGGCGGATTTGCGGATTCGCGGGCTGACCCGTTCCGGGCTGGTGCTCTCTTCCAAGCCGGTCGATGTGGGGATCAACGCGGTGCTGGAAGGCACCAGCGCTGCCGTGCGCGCGATTGCGGTCAGCGGCGGGCAGACGATTGCCCGGGCGCAGGCGCGGCTCTCCCCCCCGGCCGGCGGCGATCTGGCGACGCGATTGGGCAATGCGCCGATGCTGGCGCAATTGCGGGCAAACGGCGCGGCCGATACGCTCTGGCGGCTGATCGGGGTGGAAACGATTGACGTATCCGGGCCGGTCGCGATTGGCGCGGATATTTCCGGTACACCGAATAATCCCCAGATCCGCGGATCGCTTGCCACCACCAACGGGCGGATCGAAAGCCCGGTGACGGGTATGGTGCTGACCAATGTTGCCGCGCGCGGGCAGTTCAGCGGCAACAGCCTGACAATCAATGACTTCTCGGCCAAGGCAGGCAGCGGCACGATTACCGGCAGCGCGCGCTTTGACGTCTCTGCCGCCAACGGGTTCGGCATGGATATCAATGCCCAGACCCAGCGCGCCACCCTGATCGCGCGTGATGATATCGGCGCGACAGTGACAGGACCGCTCCGCATCCGTTCCAGCGGCACGACGGGAGAGATATCCGGCGATGTCACCCTGGATCGCAGCGCCTATCGCCTTGGCCGGGCGACGGCCGCTGCCGCCATACCGCAGCTTGCCGTGCGGGAAATCAACGTCATCAGCGAAAATGCCGAGACGGTGGCAACATCGGCCCCGTGGCGGCTGGCAATCAAGGCGCGGGCGATCAACCAGATGGCCGTGACGGGCCTTGGCATAGACAGTGAATGGCGTGGTGATCTCGATATTGGTGGCACGCTGGTGGCCCCGACGATCAAGGGCAGGGCCGATCTGGTACGCGGCGGGTATGAATTTGCCGGGCGGCGCTTTGATCTGACGCGCGGCGTGATCCGCTTCCTTGGTGAAAGCCCGCCCGATCCGATTATCGACATTGTCGCGACGGGCGATACGCAGGGCCTGAATGCCACAATCAAGGTCACCGGCACCGGCCTGCGCCCCGATATCGCTTTTTCCAGCGTGCCTGCCATGCCGCAGGATGAATTGCTTTCGCGCCTGCTGTTCGGCACGTCGATCACCAACCTGTCCGCGCCGGAAGCTGTCCAGCTAGCCGCATCGGTCGCATCGCTCAGGGGCGGCGGGGCAGGGCTGAACCCCATCAACGCGCTGCGCAATGCCATCGGGCTGGATCGTCTGCGTATCCTTCCCGCCGACACCACCACGGGCCAGCGCACTTCGATTGCGGCGGGCAAATATATCACCCGGCGGACGTATGTGGAGATCATCACCGACGGTCAGGGCTATTCCGCGACGCGCGCGGAGTTTCAGGTGACGCGCTGGCTGTCCTTGCTGTCCACGATCTCCACCATCGGGCGGCAAAGCGCGACTGTGCGGGTGTCGAAGGATTATTGACGCTTGCCGACCACAATGATCATGCCGACCAGAGTCAGCATCATAACACAATAGGCGGCGACCAGATTGGGCAACAGCATCGGCACGCCCTGCATCAGCATCCTGTCATTGCCGCCGGGAACAAGGGACGCGCCAAGACCCATCAGCGCGCCACCGCTGAGGGTCACCGCCCATTGCCGGATATTTCCCGGGCGCATATGAAAAGTTCCGCCAGACAGGGCACCGGCAATCGCGCCAATGACCAGCGCCGCGACAATCAGGCCATGACAGAATGGTGCCTCCACATGGCCGCGCGCGATGTTCATCAGCAGGCTTGTGTAAGACCAGCCCTGTGCCAGCAACAACAGGGTGCCATTGACGAGACCGATGACGATCATGGCCTTTGGTGTGGACCATCCGGCATTTGCCTGATCACGGCCAGTTGCACAGACCGCGCCCGTCACAGCTATCGCAAGAAGTGCGCACATCAACATTGCAGGCGCGTCCAGCATTAGAAGAGGCTGCGACGTCCGGCTGATACCTCCGTCCATTTTCAGGCTGAGCGCGGCGATACTGCCCAACAGAAAACCGGCGAGGGTGCCAATTCGGGAAAGTTCGCCTGATCCCAGCCGCGCAATCGTGCCAAAAGCGCAGCGACCATTCACATAGGCCCCGACGCCAAACAGCGCGCCGCCAGACACTATGGCGAAGCTGACGGCGGGGTCTTTCCCGCGCCCGGCTTCAGGGATACCCGCCAGATGGGCAATAGCCATCAGCGCCAGCGAGACCGACGCGCACAGAAAAAATCCCGCGAGCCGGGACACGCGTCTTTCGCTGACAATTTCCTGGGCGGCAGAAACCGCGCAGGTGCTGCCGCGCTGGGTTGCATACCCGGCCACAAAGACCAGTACGAGCACCAGCGCGGCGCGTTCCATGGATCAGGCAGGCAGGCCGCTGATTGCCTTCACTTCCATAAAGTCCTTGAGGCCGAACAGCCCCGCTTCGCGGCCATTGCCAGACTGTTTGTAGCCACCAAACGGCATGCCGGGCGATGGCCCCCAATTGTTGATCGCAACCATGCCCGCGCGGAGCTTTGGTGCCACCTTGGCAGCTTCGCTCGGTTCGCCGGAGATGACGGCAGACAGGCCGTATTCGGTGTCGTTTGCCATCCGGACGGCTTCGTCGAGATTGTCATATGAGAAGACCGTCGCGATCGGGCCGAACGTCTCTTCCTTTGCGATTCGCATATCGGGCGTGACGCCGGAGAACACGGTGGGCTTCACATAATAGCCGCGGTTGACGTTCGAGGGCAGGCCGGTGCCGCCGGTTTCCAGCTTCGCGCCTTCGTCGATGGCCGACTGGATCAGGCCCTGGATCTTTTCATATTGTGACTTGTTGACGACAGGGCCGATATGCGCGCCTTCGGTCAGCGGATCGCCGACCTGGGTGCCTTCGAACATGCCCTTGATGAAGCTGACCGCTTCGGCTTCCTGATCCTTGTGAACAAGGATGCGGGTCGGCGAAATGCAGCTCTGGCCGGAATTGACCAGCACGCCGCCTGCCGTGGCAGGAAGCACAGCAGGAAGATCGGAACCCGGCAGCACGACATTGGGTGATTTGCCGCCCAGTTCCTGATGCACGCGCTTGACGGTGTCTGCCGCTGCCTTGGCGACCAGAATGCCCGCGCGGGTCGATCCCGTGAAGCTGACCATTTCGATGTCCTTGTGTGAGGAGATCGCTGTGCCAACGCCGGCACCATCGCCCTGAACAAGGTTGAATACGCCGGGGGGCACGCCTGCCGCATCCAGGATTTCGGCAAAGATTGCCGCATTGCCGGGGCATTCTTCCGAAGGTTTCAGAACCATCGTGTTGCCACCCGCAAGCGCCGGGGCGACCTTGAGCGCAATCTGGTTGAGCGGCCAGTTCCAGGGCGTGATCATGCCGACAACGCCAATCGGTTCATACACCACCGTATTGCCCGCCAGCTTTTCGCTGAATTCGAAATCCTTGAGCGCGGCCATTGTGCCCATGAAGCCGCCCATTCCGGCACCGACCTGTGCGGTGGAGGCAAAGCTGACCGGTGCGCCCATTTCGTTTGCCATGGATGTGGCGAGATCGGGAACGCGCTTTTTATATTCTTCGAGAATGCGGCCCATCAATGCCAGGCGTTCCTCACGCGTGGACTGGCTCCAGGTTTCGAAGGCGGCCTTGGCGGCAGCAACGGCAGCGTCAACGTCTGCAGCCGTGCCCAGGGTGATTTCGGTGCAGGCTTCCTCGGTGGAAGGGCTGATAACCTCATGGCGCTTGCCGCCAATGGAATCGACCCACTGGCCGTTGATGTAATGCTTCAGATAGCTGTCCATGAGTCTCTCCGTTCGTGTTTGAAACTGATTCTCTGCGAAAGCCCATGTGCGCCCGCACGCGGCAAAATCAAGGGGCATTGCGGGGAGGGTGCGGGGGGCTTTGCGCAAAGTGCGACAAGGGTGTAACTTTCCGCAGCGTCCGGCCGAACAAGAGCGCGGGAGAAAAATTCATGACAAGTTCTGCAAGCCGCCGTGTATTCCGCCACCGCCTGTCCACGCGGTTGTGGCACTGGATCAATGCTGTCGCGATTTTCGTGATGCTGATGTCCGGCATGATGATCTCCAACGCGCACAGGATGCTGTATTGGGGGCAATATGGGGCGAACCTTGATACGCCCTGGTTGCGCCTGCCACGCTTTCCCGGCTGGGCGACGATCCCGTCCACTTACAACCTCGCGCTCGCCCGGCACTGGCATCTGGCCTTTGCCTGGGTGCTGGCATTCGGGTTTCTCGCTTATCTGCTCTGGTCGCTGTTCAACGGACATTTTCGCAAAGATGTGGCGCTTTCCCGCGCGGAAGTGGCCCCTTCGCACCTTTGGGCGGACATCAAGAAGCACGCGCGGCTGGATTTTCATGAAAGCGAGGCGCGCTACAATCCGCTGCAGAAAATCACCTACAGTCTTGTGATGTTCGGGCTGATCCCGCTGGTGGTCGCGACGGGCCTGTGCCTATCGCCCGGATTTGGCGCCGTGGCGCCGTGGCTGGTTGACCTGCTGGGCGGGCGGGCTTCGGCCCGGTCGATCCATTTCCTGTGTGCGGCGGGAATCGCGATTTTCATCGTGGTGCACCTGTTGCTGGTGCTTCTGGCAGGGCCGGTCAACGAGATCCGGTCGATGATCACGGGCTGGTTCACGCTGGCGGAGGAGAAATAGCATGGCCACCATCATCACGCGCCGGGCGCTGGTAACCTCGGCCACTCTGGGCGGCGGATTGCTGCTTTCGGGCTGTGACAGGCTGGGTGAGAATGCGGAGTTCCGGAAGCTCCTTTCACTGGGTGAAAAAGGAAACTTCGCGATCCAGCGTTCGCTGCAGGGCCGGATGGCACTGGCGCGGGAGTTTTCGCCCGAGGATATGTCGCCTGTGTTCCGCGCCAATGGCACGCGGATGCCGGTGGGGGCAGACTATGCCGCGCATGTGGCGGGCAAGTTCGCTGACTGGCGGCTGGGCATTGACGGGCTGGTGGCAAGGCCGGCGGCCTATTCGCTTGAAGCGATCCGCGCGATGCCGAAGCGGGCGCAGATCACCCGGCACGATTGCGTGGAAGGCTGGAGTGCGATCGGGAAATGGACGGGCGTGCCGCTGAAACTGTTGCTCGATGCCAGCGGCCTGCGCTCCTCGGCCCGATATCTGGTGTTCCACTGCGCAGACAGGATGGGCAGCGGCGCGATGTATTATGAATCGATAGATCTGGTCGATGCGCTGCACCCGCAAACGATCCTTGCCTGGGCGCTGAACGACGTGCTGCTGCCGGTTGGCAATGGCGCGCCGCTGCGCCTGCGGGTGGAGCGGCAACTGGGATACAAACAGGCCAAATATGTCCAACGGATCGAGGCGGTCGCATCGCTCGATCAGGTGTATGGCGGCAAGGGCGGCTATTGGGAGGATGGCGCCGGGTATGAATGGTATGCGGGGATTTGACGTCGCCCCTGCGGAGGCAGGGGCCCGTTTGACGGGTTAGCGCCGGATTCCCGGGCTGGCCCCTGCCTTCGCAGGGGCGACGATTTCCATTTCAATTCGGCTGATGTAAGCCCCCATCCATGAACAAACCCGTCGAAACTCTCACCCGCGAAGGCGTTGATGCGTTCCGCCGTGGCGACTTCATGGTCGCGCGCGGGGCCTTTGCGGCTGCGGTTGCTGCCCGGCCCAACGCGCAATTGTGGATGTATCTGGCACAGGCCTGCGGCAAGACCGGCGATTCGGCGGGGCAGCGGGAAGCGCTGGACCGGCTGCTCGCGGCGGAACCGCGCAATCTGCACGGGCTGATTGCGCGCGCCGATCTGGCAAGTGCGGAAGGCGATGACCGGGCGGCGGTTGCCTTTTACAATATGGCGCTGACCGTCGCGGGGCAGGTGGATACGCTGCCTCCGGGCAGTGAAGCCGGATTGCGGCGCGCGGAGGCCGCGATTTCCGCGTCGGCCACGCGGTTCGAGGATCATCTGCTGGGCAGTCTGGCCGCCGCCGGGATCGATGCGACGGCCATCAACCCGCGTTTTGCCGAAGCACTCGATATTTCGGCCGGACGCCGGGAAGTGTTCCTGCAGGAACCCAGCAGCTTTTTCTATCCCGGCCTGCCGCACCGCCAATTCTATGACCGGGACATGTTTGACTGGGTCGCCGTGATGGAAGCCGCCGCGCCCGCCATGCGGGCAGAAGCGGAAGCCGTGCTTGCCTCCGGCATCGGGCTTGCCCCCTATGCCGAACAGGATTCCAACCGCCCGCGCAAGACCAACAGCCTGATCGGCAATCCGGACTGGAGCGCGGCGTTCCTGTGGAAATATGGCGATCTCGTGCCCGAAAATGCCGCGCGCTGCCCCGCCACGATGGCCGCGCTGTAGCAGGCGCCATTGCCCCGGATCGCGGGCCGATCCCCGATGGCGCTGTTTTCCGTGCTCCGCCCGCGGATGCATATTCCGGCGCATAACGGCCTGCTCAACACGCGGCTGATCTGCCACATCCCGCTGATCGTGCCGCCGGGATGCCGCTTGCGCGTGGGCAATGAAACCCGCGCGGTGGAATTTGGCAAGGCCATGATCTTTGATGATTCCATCGAACATGAAGCGTGGAATGACAGCGACGAAACCCGCCTTGTCCTGCTGTTCGAAATCTGGCGACCCGAGCTTGATGCAGGGGAAAAAGTGGCGCTGACCGCCATGTATGAATCCATCGAAGGCTATGGCGCGGACGCGTAGCAGGCATTTTCCTCTTGAAATGTAGGATTTCACCTATTATATGGTTTGGATGCCCGGGCCGCATGGCGCGGGTTCTTTGAACCGTGAATATTTTTGTCTCAGCCCCTCGCGGGCAGGGCGACGCTGTGGCCTGCAGCGGTGCGGTTTTGATTGAACCCTCAGACGTCGCCCCTGCGGAGGCAGGGGCCTGCGTGGAGTGGGGTGCGCGATAACTCAGAGGCCCCTGCCT
>JANOAJ010000080.1:0-7287 GCA_031411035.1 Sphingomonadales bacterium | reverse complement strand
TGAAGCTGCCCTCGACACCGCCGAACCCCTTGCCGCTGCCGCCATCGCGGCCGAGGATTTCGAGGCCGCCATGTCGGCGCTCGCGTCGCTCCGCGCGCCGATTGATGCGTTTTTTGAAGGTGTGATGGTGAATGATCCAGACCCGCAAAAGCGGGCATTCAGGTTGGGATTGCTGGCAAGGTTCCGGGATGCGGTACACCGGGTCGCGGATTTTTCGAGGATTGAGGGGTAAAATTCTCACGCCAAGGCGCCAAGGCGCAAAGGAATGGTTCCATAGTCTTTGTGCCTTGGCGCCTTGGCGTGAGAATGAGAACTCTTGGGAGCAGCCAATGTCAGTTCAATATGTTTACCGTTTCGGCGGCGGTGTTTCAGATGGTGATGATCAGACGCGGGGGAACAAGAATCTCCTGGGCGGCAAGGGCGCGAACCTGGATGGCATGGCGGGGATCGGCCTGCCGGTGCCGCCCGGATTCACGATCACCACGGCCATGTGCACGCGCTATTATGATGATGGCGAGGTGTTTCCCGAAAGCCTGAAGATCGAGGTCGCAAACGGCATCAGCCATATTGAGCGTGTGACCGCCAAGCGATTTGGCGATGCGGAAAATCCGCTGCTGGTCTCCGTCCGCTCCGGCGCGCGGGTGTCGATGCCCGGCATGATGGATACTGTCCTCAATCTGGGCCTCAACGATATCACCGTGGAAGGGCTGGCGACATCCTCGGGCGACGCGCGCTTCGCGTGGGACAGCTATCGCCGTTTCATCCAGATGTATGCCGATGTCGTGCTGGAACTCGATCATGGCGCGTTTGAGGAAGCATTGGAAATCGCCAAGGAAGATCGCGGCTATTTCCTGGATACCGAACTCGGCGCGGATGATCTGCGCGCGCTGGTGGAAGAATATAAGGCACTGGTTCAGGCCGAATGGGGCAAGCCCTTCCCGCAGGATGTGCATGACCAGCTTTGGGGTGCGGTCGGCGCGGTGTTCGGTTCCTGGCAGTCGGAACGGGCCAAAGTCTATCGCCGGTTGAATTCGATTCCTGCCGATTGGGGCACGGCCGTCAATGTGCAGGCAATGGTGTTCGGCAATATGGGCGAAACATCGGCCACCGGGGTTGCCTTTACCCGCGATCCGGCGACGGGCGAGAACGCCTATTATGGCGAATTCCTGATCAACGCGCAGGGCGAAGATGTGGTGGCGGGGATCCGCACGCCACAATATCTGACGCGCGCGGCGCGGGAACGGGCCAATGCCAAGCCGCTCTCGATGGAAGAAGCAATGCCCGAAGTGTACGGGCAATTGGCGGACGTGTTCGGCATTCTCGAAACGCATTACCGCGATATGCAGGATATCGAATTTACCGTGGAACGCGGCAAGTTGTGGATGCTGCAAACCCGATCGGGCAAGCGCACGGCCAAGGCCGCGCTCAAGATTTCGGTGGATATGGCCAATGAGGGGCTGATTACGCGCGATGAGGCGGTGGCGCGGGTTGATCCCTCTGCGCTTGATCAGTTGCTGCACCCGACGCTTGATCCCAAGGCCGCGCGCGATGTGCTGGCCAAGGGGCTGCCTGCCTCTCCGGGTGCCGCGTCAGGCATTGCCGTGTTTGACAGTGACGTGGCGGAAAAGCGTGCCGCGATGGGCGATGCGGTCATCCTTGTCCGCATGGAAACATCGCCTGAGGATATTCACGGGATGCACGCGGCCAAGGGCATTCTTACGGCGCGCGGGGGAATGACGTCTCACGCCGCTGTGGTCGCGCGCGGGATGGGGCGGCCGTGCGTTTCGGGTGCCGGGTCGCTCGCGATTGATGGCAAGGCACGGCTGTTCCGGGTGGGCGGACGCGAAGTGCGCGAAGGCGATCTCATCACGATTGACGGCACTTCGGGCGAAATCATGTCAGGCGAAGTGCCAACTGTTCAGCCGGAATTGTCGGGCGATTTTGCCGCGCTGATGGTCTGGGCCGATGCCGCGCGCCGGATGAAAGTGCGCGCCAACGCGGAAACGCCGGAAGATTGCCGCATCGCGCGGGAATTTGGTGCAGAAGGCGTGGGCCTGTGCCGCACCGAGCATATGTTCTTTGAAGGCAGCCGGATTACCGCTGTCCGCCAGATGATCCTGGCGGAAGACGAAGCCGGGCGGCGCGTGGCGCTGGCGCGATTGCTGCCGGAACAGCGTGCGGACTTTACGGGCATTTTCGAAGTGATGGCGGGCCTTCCCGTCACGATCCGCCTGCTCGATCCGCCGCTGCACGAATTCCTGCCGACGGAAGAAGCGGACTTTGCCGATGTGGCGGAAGCCGCAGGGGTTGGCATCGAAGTGCTCAAGCGCCGGGCCAATGAACTGCATGAGTTCAACCCGATGCTCGGCCATCGCGGCTGCCGTCTGGGTGTCACCTATCCGGAAATTTACGAAATGCAGGCGCGGGCGATTTTCGAGGCGGCCTGCTCTCTGGAAATCTCTCCGATCCCTGAAATCATGATCCCGCTCGTCGCCACAAAGCGTGAGCTGGAACTGATGAAGGATGTGGTAGATGCCGCTGCGGAGGCGGTGTTTGCCGAACAGGGCAAGCGCATCGAATATCTGGTGGGCACGATGATCGAACTGCCGCGGGCGGCGCTCAAGGCCGGGGAGATTGCCGAAGTTGGCGCGTTCTTCAGCTTTGGCACCAATGATCTGACGCAAACGACATTGGGCGTCTCCCGCGATGACGCTTCGCGCTTCCTGGGCGTTTATGTGGACAAGGGCATTTACGAACGCGATCCCTTCGTCTCGCTTGATGTCGAAGGAGTGGGCGAACTGGTGAAACTGGCCGCAGAGCGGGGCAGGGCGACCCGGCCCGCGATCAAGCTGGGCATTTGCGGCGAACATGGCGGCGATCCCGCGAGCATCGATTTCTGCGAATCCGTTGGTCTGGACTATGTTTCGGCTTCCCCATATCGTGTGCCCATCGCGCGGCTGGCAGCGGCACAGGCGGCGCTGAAACGGGGGTAGGATGTGAAGGGCTGGCACCGCATCGCGCTTTGTATCGGGCTTGGCGTTGTCGGTGGCACCGGCCTTGCCATCCACCAGGTGCGTGGCGGTATGGCCGATGGCACGATCCGGAACGGCCCGTGGACGACGAGCAAGAGTTTCGGCACCGAAGGAGCGAGCGCGTTGCTCCGCGCCAGAGTCGCGCTGACGGGGATATTGGCGTTGCCATCCACCGAGACGCTCTACTTCACGGCCAAGACGGACAGCGAAGGCCGCGCGCTTGACGGCCGCTGCCGCTATACGCTGAGCGGTACGGCCATTCCGGCGCGCTGGTGGAGCATCACGCTCTACCAGGGCGAAGGCTGGCTGGTGAAGAACAGCGCCAATCGCTGGTCGATTGGCAGCGCCGCCATTGCCCCTGCGGAAACAGCGAACTGGACGATTACGGTGTCACCTGCCGAAGCGCCGGGCCACTGGCTGCCGACCGGGAATGTGGAGCAGTTCGACATGACGCTGCGCGCCTATCACCCCGGGCCAGAATTGAGCCGTGATCCGGCACACGCCGCGCTGCCTGTCATCAAGCGGGAGGGCTGCGCATGATCCGCCGCTGGCTCCTTCCCGCGCTGTGCGCTCTGATCGCGGGTCTCATCGCCTGGCAGACAACCCTGGTCGCCACGCCCTTTGTGCTGATGCACGCCGCGATGAAGAAGATTGGCGGAGACGGGAAGGTGAATGCGTTCGCGTTCGGTGCCCCTGCCACGGCAGACAGGCAGCCCATCGTCCGCCCCAGCCCCGATCTGGTATATTCCAGTTGCGTGTTTGATGTGTCGGACGGCCCCGTGCTGATCCGGGTGGAGCCGGTGCCGGGCCATTACTGGTCGCTCAGCATCTTTGACGCGCGGACGGATGTCGCGGCAGTGCGCAGTGACCGGGACACGGGTGGCAAGCCCGCCATGCTTGCGCTCCACCGTAAGGGTCAGGTTGTGCCTGCGGGCTGGCAACCGGTCGAGCTGAAATATAATCGCGGGATTGCGCTGATCCGTATCCTCATGGCCGACAAGGCCGAATACTCAGTCATTGACGCGCTGCGGCGACGCTCCACCTGCGCCGCCGCGCGCTGACGATTATTTGTTGAGGAACTGGTCGGAGATGGAACAGGCGGCCGGGCCAAGGATGACGACGAACAGTACCGGCAGAATGAACACGATCAGCGGGACGGTCATGATCGCGGGCAGACGCGCGGCCTTTTCTTCAGCCCGCATCATGCGCTCATTGCGGAATTCGGCGGACAGCACACGCAAGGCAGAGGCAAGCGGGGTGCCGTATTTCTCCGTCTGGATCATGGTCGTCACCACACCCTTCACCGCGTCAAGCGGGATGCGGGAGGCGAAGTTCTCGAATGCCTGGCGGCGCTCGGTCAGGAAGCCCAGTTCGATCGCCGTCAGGGCGAATTCATCACCCAGTTCGGGATAGGCCTTGCCCAGCTCCTTGGCGACGCGGTGAAACGCCGCGTCCACGGTTAGCCCGGCTTCCGCGCAGATGACGAGCAGGTCAAGTGCATCGGGCAAGCCCTTGCGAATGGCATCGGCCCGCTTCTTGATCTTGTTCTGAATGAACAGATCGGGCGCCTTGTAGCTGCCGATCAGCGAACCGGCGATCAGGCCATAGCGCTTCAGCGCTGACCAGTCGGCCTTCCAGCCAAAGGCATAGACAGCGATGATCACGCCCCCGCCTATCACGATCGGCAGGATCATACGCCCGAAAATGATGGCAACGGCGCTGTCCTTTGACCGGATACCGGCCTGGACGAGCATCAGTTGCGCGGCCTTCAACTGCGATTCCTGCAACACCTGAAGCGATGACAGGAACGACCGCATCCGGTCAGCGGTTTCGTTCTTCTGGTTCAGCTTGGCGCGGCGCTTGCCGGACGACGTGATGATGCCGGCTTTCAACTGCTCACGGCGTTCGTTCAGCGCCTTGACGCGGCCGGCCATCGGATCGCGCACCGTCGATACCGTGTAAATCGCGAAGATGGCCGCAAGCGTCGCGATCCCGGCCAGAAATGTGGCGACGAGAAGGACGTCAAATCCGAGAAGTGTCGGGCCGTTGGTTGACATTGCGAGTCTCGATCCGTCCTTTGGCTCAGATTTCGAAGTTGATCATCTGTGACATGATGAACGCGCCAATGCTCATCCACACCATGCCGCCAAGTCCGGCGATGATCAGGCGGTCGTCAGTCAGGAATTTGCCCATATAGTCCGGCGCGATGTAGAAAATCAGGCCGAACACGATGAAGGGCAAGGAACCGATGATGTAAGCCGATGCCTTTGATTCCGACGACATGGCCGCAATCTTCAGCTTCATCTGGGCACGCTTGCGCAGCACTTCTGCCAGGTTTGAAAGCGTTTCGGCAAGGTTGCCGCCCGTTTCGCGCTGGATTGACAAAGTGATGCAGAAAAACTGGAATTCGGGCGTGCCGATCCGCTCCGCGGCTTCGTCAAGGGAAGCGTCGAGCGTTTTGCCGATGCGGACGCGATCCACGACGCCCCGGAATTCGGTGCCAACGGGATCGGCCACTTCGGTGGAGATGATGCCCATGGTTTCCGAAATGGGCAGGCCTGAACGCAGACCGCGCACCATCAGTTCGATCGCATCGGGGAATTTGGAGTTGAATTTCTTGATCCGCTTCTTGATCAGCGATCCGATCACCATATGCGGCCCGAACAGGCCGACGGCCAGTCCGGCCAGCAGGGCCAGAAGCGGGTTGCTCAGCTTGATCCAGGCCACAAGGCCGACAACCGCAAACACGCCCATGGAGGCCATCGCGTATTTGCCAAGCGTCCAGCTCTTCCCGGTCATGCTCAGCCGCTTTTGCAGCACGGCAGGGCGCGGGATGAACTGCTGGAAGAAGCTGTCCACCTTGGTACCGCGATTGGCCGTGATCTTGCGCATCTGCGCTTCCACGTTGACCGTGCCGGTGGGGCTGTCAGAGTTGCGGCTTTTGAGGCGATCAAGGCGGCGGCTCTGGGCTTTGCCTGTCGAGGGACCAGCGAACGCAACCACCAGAAGCAAGAGCGTGATGAGCGCGCCTGCTGCCAGCATCAGCAATGTGAGTGGTGGAATGTTCATGTGTTTCCGTCTCTGTCCCGGGCCTGATTACTGGTCCATCATTTGCGGGGCTTTCTTGCCCGGCAGCAACGATTTCAGGCCGGAGAATTTGCCAACCAGCGAGGTGCCGCCCTTGACGACGACTTTCTTTGAGCCCCCGACGAGTTTGACAGAATCTCCATCGCTCGCAATCGCGGCGAGTGAGGCTGCCAACGCCTGAATGCCCTGGCCCAGCTTGGAGCTCTTGCCGACTTCGGCGACAGATTTGCCAAGCTTTGCGGCCTGAACCATGACCTTGGGATCAAAGGGCAGCATGAAATCGATCTTGCGTTCGATGGACGATTCGAAATCCTTCTTGGAAATCTCGGGAGAGCCAACGGCTGGAACGCGGTTTGCTACGACCGTGATCTGGGTAGTGGGCGCATTCGATTTCAGCCAGGAAAGCACGCGGATCATGTCTCTGGCACCTGCCAGCGTCAGTTCCGCAACGACAACCACGGACTGGATTTCGTTCATCAGATGCGGGTGCTGAACCAGCATCGCGCGCGGCAGATCAATCACCGTGCATTCAAAGGCAACGCGCATTTCTTCCTGCAACTGGAAAAAGGCGCCGCCATCGGTCAGCATTGGCTGGTTGATCGGGGCTTCAGCAGACAGGATCGACAGCTTGTCATTGGCGCGAACCATGGCCCGTTCGATGAACAGACCGTCGATGCGGCTGGGATTTTCGATGGCATCGGTAAGGCCGCGGCCGGGTTCGAGGTCAAGGCAGAGCGCGCCCGTGCCAAAATGCACATCCAGATCCAGCAACGCCGTGGACCGCTTGTGCAGATCGCTGAAAAGCCAGGCAATGGACGAAGCCAGGGTGGATGCACCAACCCCGCCGCGAACGCCGATAACGCCCGTCATGATATGCGGACGCTCAACCGAGGCTTCGGTATGCTTGGGGCCGCTCAGGATGGCCTGGGCATGGGCGAACGCATCCCGCAACTGATCCGCGCTGAAGGGTTTCAGCAGATAGTCCTGGATGCCGCTGGCCACGAGGTCGCGATACAGGCGGACGTCGTTGACTTCGCCGGCGGCGATCACAACAGTGCCGGGTTCGCAGACTTCTGCCAGCGCATTGATGTCGTTCAGCGGATCGCCGCTTTCGGACAGATCAACGAACAGGATGCTGGGGCTTGCCGATACCGAGAGGGATTGCACG
>JANOAJ010000079.1:0-1746 GCA_031411035.1 Sphingomonadales bacterium | reverse complement strand
GATGCAGAGCCAGTCTATGCCTGACGGAGCAGCAATCGTGCCGTTCGATTCCACGCCTATTTCCAGACCTTTGGCATGGAGCGCATCGATCAGGGGCGCATCCAGCTGAAGCAACGGCTCCCCGCCTGTGATGACGACATAGGGATTGTCCCCCTGCACATGACCCCAACATTCCGCCACTGCGCGCGCCAAATCATCCGCCGTAGCGAACTTCCCGCCGCCCGGGCCGTCTGTGCCGACAAATTCCGTATCGCAGAACCGGCAGACTGCCGTCGCGCGATCCTGGTCCCGCCCCGTCCAGAGGTTGCATCCGGCAAAGCGCAGGAAGACCGCGCGACGGCCTGTATGGACACCTTCGCCCTGAAGGGTGAGGAACAATTCCTTGACAGCGTAGCTCACCGCAGCGCCGGATCAACCAGACCCGCCTCCGCAAAACCCTTGGCGCGCAGGCGGCAGCTATCGCACAGGCCGCAAGGTGTGCCTTCTGCTGCGGGATCATAGCAAGACCAGCTCAACCCCGCATCCAGCCTCAGCCGCGCCGCTTCACGGGCAATGTCCGCCTTGCTCATGGAAATCAGCGGTGTGTGGACATGGAAGCGTTCACCTTCAACGCCTGCCTTGGTGGCAGCGGCGGCCATCGCTTCAAACGCGGCAATGAATTCCGGACGACAATCGGGATAGCCCGAATAGTCGAGCGCGTTGACCCCGATGAAAATATCCCGCGCGCCAAGCGCTTCCGCCCAGCCCAATGTAAGCGACAGGAAAATGGTGTTGCGCGCAGGCACGTAGGTGGGCGGGATACTGCCGTCCACGCCATCCTTGGGTACCGCGATGGCATTGTCCGTCAGTGCTGATCCGCCAAATGCTGACAGGTTGACAGGAAGCACCACATGCCGTTCCGCCCCCAGCATCGCAGCCACGCGTGCCGCCGCTTCGAGTTCGATCCGGTGGCGCTGGTTATAGTCGATGGTCAGCGCAAACAGCCGGTAGCCAGCGGCACGCGCGATCCCGCCAGCGACCATCGAATCGAGGCCGCCGGAGAGAAGAATGACTGCTGGTTTCGCTGCTTCCATCTTCACCCCCAAAAAATGGGGAATACAACCGAATATCCTGAGTAGCCATTGAGCTTGTCGAAATAGCGTATCGAAGGACGGGATCCGCCCCTTTCGATACGGGTCTTCGACTGCGCTCAGCCCCTACTCAGGATGGTCGGAATTCAGGCAGCGGCAGGACGAACGTCTTTGCGTTCAGCAATACGTGCCGATTTGCCACGGCGGCCGCGCAGATAGTAGAGCTTCGCACGACGCACAGCACCCTTGCGGATGACCGTGATCGAATCGATGTTGGGCGAATAAAGCGGGAAAACGCGTTCCACGCCTTCACCAAAAGAAATCTTGCGAACGGTGAAGTTCGATCCCATGCCCTTGTTCGAACGCGCGATGCACACGCCTTCGTAATTCTGGACGCGGGTGCGTTCGCCTTCGATGACGCGTACGCCGACCTTCAGCGTATCACCGGGGCGAAAGTCAGGGACTTTCTTGTGTGCGGTCAGTTTTGCGATCTGTTCCGCTTCGATCGTCTGGATGAGGTTCATGCCCCATGTGGTCCTTATTCTTCCGTCGCGCGCCAGAGGCAGGCTGAACCCGAGCCCCGACATGGCGCTCCCACAGGTCCGGTCTGCGTAACCGTGTATCGATCTCGGACTGGGCTTTGCGCCACGCCGCGATCTTCGCATGATCCCCCGAT
>JANOAJ010000078.1:0-8209 GCA_031411035.1 Sphingomonadales bacterium | reverse complement strand
GCTACCGCAAGATGATGGTGGAACTGGAACGGTACTAGAAGCAACAAGGGCCGCAGTGGAAGCTGCGGCCCTCTTGCTTGTTCGTTCTGTTTTTACGTCCTCACACCCGCATGGGCATCAGCACATAGAGCGCACTTGCCTTGTCGTTTTCGCGGATCAGGGTGGGCGCGGCAGCATCTGCCAGATGGACTTCCACTGTGTCCCCCTCGACCTGCTGGAGGATGTCCATCAGGTAGCGGGAGTTGAACCCGATATCAAAGCCAGGCGATGTATAGCTGCCGGGGACTTCTTCGGTCGCGGTACCATTTTCGGGGCTGGTGACTGAAAGAGTCACCTTGTCTGTATCGAGCGACACTTTGACGGCGCGAGTCTTTTCGCTGGCGATGGTCGCCACGCGGTCAACACCTTCCAGCAGGCTTTTGGGATCAATCCGGAGGATCTTATCATTGCCCGTCGGGATCACGCGGCTGTAATCGGGGAACGTCCCGTCAATCAGCTTGGACGTCAGCACCGCCGTGCCCAGCCCGAACCGGATCTTGCTCGCCGAAAGTGACACTTCCACGGTGCCATCGACTTCGTCCAGCAGCTTGCGCAGTTCGCCGATGCATTTGCGCGGCACGATGATGTCCGGCATCCCGGCCGCCCCTTCGGGACGCGGCACGGTGACGCGGGCGAGGCGGTGGCCATCTGTTGCCGCTGCCTTCAGCACCGGCGTCGCGTCATCGGTCACGTGGAGGAAGATACCGTTCAGATAATAGCGGGTTTCCTCGGTTGAGATCGCAAAGCGCGCCTTGTCGATGATTTCCTTGAGCGTCGCGGCGGGCAGTTCAAACCGGGTCGGCAGTTCGCCTTCTGCAATCACCGGAAAATCGTCGCGCGGCAGGGTTGGCAGGCTGGAACTGTAGCGCCCGGCCACAATTGCCATCTTGCCATCCGCTGCAGCCAGGCTGACTTGCGATCCTTCGGGCAGCTTGCGCGCGATATCAAACAGCGTGTGCGCCGATACGGTTGTGGCACCCGCCACGTCCACTTGCGCCTGAACGGTTTCATTGATCTGCAGGTCCAGATCCGTGGCCATCAGGCGGATTGAGCCGTCCGCACTGGCTTCGATCAGCACATTGGACAGGATCGGAATTGTGTTGCGCCGCTCCACGACCGACTGGACATGGCCGAGGCTCTTCAAAAGCGTCGCGCGTTCGATAGTGGCCTTCATGTCCTCAAACCCCCGGAATTCTGAAATCAAGGTGGCGGCGCTTATAGCGGCAGAAACGCCGCTCGCCAGCCTGTTTCATGAACAAGAACGCCGAGCGGCGCAAGGGGTTGCAGACCGCGCGGATTGCGGCAAGAACGATAAAATGACACTTTCCGGACGCACCTTCATTGCCCGCCACGGCGAAACCGTTTTCAATGCCGCCGCGCGCATGCAGGGAACGAGGCAACTGCACACGCCGCTCACCCGGCGGGGCTTTGCGCAGGCCGATGAAATGGGCAGTGCCCTGGCCAATTGGCTGGGGACGAACCAGACGCTCCACCTCTGGTCATCAAGCGCTGGTCGCGCGCTGCAGACGCTGGCGGTGGTCGCCGAACATATCGGAGCGGACTGGCATCACGCCAGCGTGGATGACCGCCTGCAGGAAATTGACGTGGGGGATTGGTCTGGCCGCACCTACGAGGAGATTCGCGCCGAACAGGGGGAAATTGTCGATCCGCGTGCCGGTTTGTTCACGGTGCGCCCGCCGGGGGGCGAATGGTATGACGAGATTGCCACGCGGCTGAAGGGATGGATTGCGGACGCCGCGCGGGATCATGGTGACCGGCTCGTGCTGATGCACGGCATGTCATCGCGGGTGCTGCGCGGGATATTGCTTGATCTGCCGGTCGATTCCCGCTGGGGGGCGCCCATCGCGGACAGTCTGCCGCAGGGAACGATGGTGATGATCGGCGGCGGCGAGGAAAAGATTATCGCACACGGGGCCGGGGTGCATCACGCGTGAAGCGGGCCGCAGCGCTTTTGCTGCTGCTTGCCGCCGGCGGGGCCCAGGCGCGTGATGCGCTGGGGGTCTATGAAGGATGGGGGGCGTTTCGTGATGCCCGGCCGCTGCGCTGCTTCGCGATCGCGGAACCGGTGCGAAGCCGTGGCGGCAAGTGGCGCCCCTTTGCGAGTGTCGCCAACTGGCCGGTATTTGGTGTGCGGGGGCAGGTGCATTTCCGCCTCAGCCGGGAAAAGCGGGCGGGCGCGCCGATCACGATCACTGTGGACGATCAGCGGACCAGCCTGATTGGCTCTGGCGCCGATGCCTGGGCACCGGACAAGCGGGTCGATGCTGCCATTGTGGCGGCCATCCGTTCGGGCCGCAGCATGAGCATTTCCACCGTGGCAACCGGTGGCGGCGGCTTTGCCGATACCTACCGGCTGAAAGGGGCTGCCACGGCGATTGACGCGGCAGCGCTTGGCTGCGTGCAGAGGCGCTAGTTCCGTCCAATCAGGCGGCTGACGGCGGAATGCGCCGCTTTGAGTTCATCATTCTTCGCCACGCTTTCGCGTTCCAGTTCGATCCTGATCCTTTCCAGTTGGTGATCGGTCAGGTGCTCGATACCGATAAACTCGTTGCGTGCGGCCTTGGTGGCACGGATCAACTCGTCAAGTTTGGCCTGAATCGCGGCGGCATCCCGGTTCTGGGAATTCTGGATCAGGAACACGATCAGAAAGGTGATGATCGTGGTGGAGGTGTTGACCACCAGCTGCCATGTGTCTGAATAGGCGAACAGCGGCCCCGTAGCTGCCCAACTGATGATGAACAGCAAGGCGAGAATGAACGCAACCGGCTGGCCGATAAACGCGGCAATGCGGTTGGCGATGACAGTAAACAGTCGATCCATGGGCGGGCAATCCTCGTGGGTGGTATTGGGAAGACGCTGCCTCTATATGCGCGCCAATGCAAATCCCCGGCCATATCGATCCTGTCACCACCCCGCGTGCGCCCTCTGTCCGTCAGGACGGGCGGACAGAGCTTGTCGGCGTTCCGCGTGAGGGCATTCGCGCCGCGCTGGAAGCGGCCGGGCTGGAACCCAAACAGGCCAAGCTGCGGGCCAAGCAGATCTGGCACTGGATCTATAATCGCGGGGTTAGCGATTTTTCCCTGATGACCGACATTGCCAAGACGCAGCATCCCTGGCTGGCCGAACGCTTTGCGATCAGTCGCCCGGAAATTGTCGAAGCGCAGGTCTCCACGGATGGCACGCGGAAATGGTTGCTGCGCACGGATGACGCGAATGACTATGAAATGGTCTTCATCCCGGACGCGGACCGGGGGACGCTGTGTGTGTCCTCGCAAGTTGGGTGCACGCTCAACTGCCGCTTCTGCCACACGGGCACCATGCGGCTGGTGCGCAACCTGACGCCTGCCGAGATTGTCGGCCAGGTGATGCTGGCGCGCGATTCGCTGGGCGAATGGCCTTCGGGGGATGAAGGGCGGATGCTGACCAACATCGTGATGATGGGGATGGGCGAACCGCTCTACAATTTCGAAGGCGTGCGCGATGCGCTGAAGATTGTGATGGACGGGGATGGGCTCGCGCTTTCCAAGCGGCGCATTACGCTGTCCACGTCGGGCGTGGTGCCGATGATGGAACGCGCAGGGCGCGAGATCGGCGTCAATCTCGCGGTCTCTCTCCACGCCGTCACCAAGGAAGTGCGCGACGAGATTGTGCCGATCAACCGCAAATACGGGATCGAGGAATTGCTTCAGGCCTGTGCCGATTATCCCGGCGCGAACAATGCGCGGCGCATCACTTTCGAATATGTGATGCTGAAGGACAAGAATGACAGCGATGCCGATGCGCGCGAACTTGTCCGCCTGATCCGCAAATATAACCTGCCCGCCAAGGTGAATCTGATTCCGTTCAACCCCTGGCCCGGCGCGATTTACGAATGTTCCACGCCGGAACGTATCCGCAGCTTTTCCAATATCGTTTTTGAAGGCGGTATCAGCGCCCCGATCCGCACGCCGCGCGGGCGGGATATCGATGCGGCCTGCGGACAGTTGAAAACATCATCCGAAAAGAAATCGCGCGCGGAGCTTGACCGGCTGGCGGAAGAAAAACAGGCCGCGCTGGGTTAGGGCGGCGTTACGCCGACGCGTTGGCCGTGGCGGCCATCCAGCCCAGCGTTTTTCCCAGACGTGCCGGGCTGACCGGGTTGACGAAGCGGGCGCTCAGCCGCCCCCGCTGCGAACGGATGACATGCGCCACCATCATGCCTGCCCCTGGCAGGCGCAGCCGCACAAGCGCGCCCTTGGGAAGGTCGGTTGCCAGATCCGCTTCAAAATCATGTTCGGAAAGCGTCCGCACCACGACATCATAGCCGTGATAGCCCTGCCGCCGGATATCCTGTGCCAGGGGAAGGGCTGGGGCCCCCGCGCCGTCAGGGACAGCCTCCACCGATTGCAGCGCCAAGCGCCCGACAATATGCACCCTTGCAACCCTCCGACCCGTGCCCGTCTTTGCGGGGATTTGTTGTTCCGGCGAACCAGCAATGGCGCGACTCGATCAACTAGCACCCGGAAGCTGTTGAGTCAGGCGACGAGAGTCAAGACTTATCCACAGGCTGCGTCCGTCTTCGCCACCGCACAAGCCGTTCAAATCGCAAGCGAACCCTGATCTCATGTCGCTTGCATTTGGGCCGGGCTGCGGCTCTACTCCCGCCCGGGGGAGGGGCCGATCTATGCCCAAGCGCTATATCGTCATGGTCATGTGCTTCATGTCCGTGTTCATCTGTTATATTGATCGGGTCAACATTTCTGTCGCGATCATCCCGATGGCGGAACAATATGGCTGGTCCGGCACCACCAAGGGCTGGGTGCTTTCCTCGTTTTTCATTGGCTATATGTTCGGCATGATTCCGGCAGGGTGGCTGGCAAACCGGTTTGGGGGGCGGCGGGTGATGGCCGTCGCGCTTGTCGGCTGGTCAACTTTCACCTTGCTGACGCCCGTGGCAGCGGGCGTGTCGCTGGCCACGCTCATCGTGGTGCGCGTGGCGATGGGGCTGGGCGAGGCGGGCAGCTATCCGTCCGCCTTCAATCTGTTCGCGCGCTGGATACCGCTGGAGGAACGATCCCGCGCCGGGGCCATCAACAATACCGGCATTCCGCTGGGCACCATCTTTGCGTTGTCCACAACCGGGTGGCTGATTGTCCATTATGGCTGGCCCAGCGTCTTTTATGCCTTTGGCGGGCTGGGTCTGGCGTTTGCGGTGCTGTGGGTCTGGCTGATCCGGGCGAACCCGTCCGCGCACCCGACAATCAGTGCGGATGAACGCGCCCGGCTCGCGTCGCTGGAGATCGATGACCATGTGGCAAAGCAGCCCGTGCCCTGGGGCCGGCTGCTTTCCCATTCCGCCGTATGGGCGATCATCATCAACCATTTCTGCGCCAACTGGACGCTCTATCTGATGCTGAGCTGGCTGCCGAGCTACTTCCGCGATACCCAGCATCTGTCTGTCACCAATTCGGGCCTGTTCTCGATCGCGCCCTGGATCTGCCAGTTCGTGGTGGGCAATCTCGCGGCTCTTGTGGCGGACAGGATGATTGCAGGCGGTGCGGATGTCACGCGGGTGCGCAAGATCATGCAGTGCGGCGGCTTGCTGAGCGCGGCAGCCTGTCTGCTGGCGGCCTCGCAGGCAACAACCGTCGCGATGGCGCTGGTTACGATCTGCGGCGCGATGGGGCTGGGGGCGCTGTGCTGGGCGGGCTTTTTCGCCAACTATCTGGATGTCGCGCCCGAACATGCCGATGTGCTGTACGGGATCGGCAATGTCGGCGGCACCATTCCGGGCATCATGGGTGCCGTCGTCACAGGCTGGCTGCTCGATCTGACCGGCGGCTACACCGCCACTTTCGTGCTCGCCGCTGCCATCAGCACCTTTGGCGCGCTGGTGTGGGTGATCTGGGGCACGGGCAAGCGGATCACCGCATAGGGCAAAGGAAAGCCCGCCCGGATCGCTCCGGACGGGCCTTTCTTGCGTCAGGAAAAGCCTTACGCGGTTGCGAAGGATACCCGCGTCCGGCGGCGCATCGCGCCCCCGACCAGACCGAAGCCTGCAATCATCATGGCCCAGCTTGCCGGTTCGGGAACCGTTGGCGTGGACAGCACGACATTGTCGATGATCACGCCGATATTGTCGGAGCCCGCGCCATCGCTGGGGGCGGAACCGATCAGCAGCCGGACATTCACCGCGCCATTGAAAGATCCGGTCACGCCATAGTTACCGAAAGGATCAAAGCCGGCGAAGGTCTGCGTAAAAACAGTCTGTTCGTTGTTGGCCGGAATATAGCGGAAACCCAGTGCCAGATCATCGGACGAACCAATCCGCTGATTGCCACTGGCCTGCACAAAAAAGCTGAGTTGCTGGAATGCCGCAAAGCTAAAAATGCCTGTGGAGACCATCAGCCCCGGATCGTTGGTGCTGCCGTCCAGATCCACGCAGGAACCCGAATTGCCAAAGCAGGTTATGCCATAATCTGTGTTGGCAACCACATCGACTGTGCCGCCTTCAACCGTCCAGTTCGCAAATGCAGTATGGTTGAGACTCGAGACGCCCCCGGCCTCTGCGTCGAAATTGTCGCTAAGGAGTATGGTAGCGCTGGCCGGGGCCGCGAAGACCGCAGCACTGGCAGCGAGAGCAACAAGAATTTTCTTCATGATCATAAGCCCCGTTTCTCAAAAGAAACCAAATCGCGTCACATCCAACGATTCGCGAATTTAGTCTTTCACTTATTTAACCAACCATACGGCGCGGCAGCGGTCAATGGGCGTTAACCTTGTGTTCACCAAAATTTTCATGGTGTCCCGTTACGGCACGAAAAAGCCCCGCCCGGAGCATCCTCCAGGCGGGGCCGTTTCTTTTGATCTGTAAGGGCTTATGCCGTTACGTAAGATGCCCGTGTGCGGCGGCGCAGTGATGCACCGGCAAAGCCAAAGCCCGCAATCATCAGTGCCCAACTGGCCGGTTCCGGCACGGCGCTGATCGACACATTGTCCAGCGCGGGGCCGTAAGGCGTGTCATTGAGCGACGCAAAGGTCAGCGTGGTCGATGTTCCGGCGCCGGCGACAAAATCATAGGACTTGAGCGCCCATCCCATGTTCGACAGCGAAAAACCGGTTTCGTCGAACGAATAGTCCGATGCCGCATTTCCCGATGCGGAGACGCGCGCCGTCTTGATCAGGGGAGCGCCTGCCGGGTTGCCAGCGAGATAGAAGGACACGCGGTAGCTCTTGCCCGCCACGGTATCAAAGGTTTGCGCAAGGCTGCCTGCGCCCAGCGCCGAAAGATCGATGCTCCGCGCGCCCTCATTCGGAGTCCAGTAAGTGCCGATATAATCGACCCCGCTGCCGCCGACCGTCCAGCCCGTGATCGACGTGCTGTCACCGGAATTCAGCGTCGTGAACTGGCCAACATTGTCCAGTCCGCTTTCGAAGCCACCATTGATGAAAGAGGCGGCATAGGCAGGCATCGCGGGTAACGCCAGAGCGGCCGCGGCGAAAATCATTGTACGCATTATAAACTCCCGGTTGGGTTCAAGATCAGTCACAAGGCCGTGCTGACCGCTGCAATTCCAAGCAAGCTCACCCCCGAAAAGCCAAACGCGAAACTGGTCAGGCGACTAGCACCACGTAGGCGGCCGGAAGTCAACGCTTGTTAACACTCCATTCACCACGATTCTCGGGCCCGTCCCGTTCCGGCACGAAAAAGCCCCGCCCGGAGCATCCTCCGGGCGGGGCCGTTTCTGGGTGACCGTCCCTTCAGGGACTGTCACCAGCACCTGATTTGATGACAGTCCCTCGAGGGACAGTCACCTCGCCAGGTCAGATCGCGCTTTTCGCGGCATACAGCGCTGCCAGCAGCAGCAGTGCGACGATGTTGGTGATCTTGATCATCGGATTGACCGCAGGCCCTGCGGTGTCCTTGTACGGATCGCCGACGGTGTCGCCGGTCACTGCGGCCTTATGGGCCTCGCTGCCCTTGCCGCCGTGGTTGCCGTCCTCGATGTACTTCTTGGCGTTGTCCCAGGCGCCGCCGCCCGAGGTCATCGAGATCGCGACGAACAGTCCGCCGACGATCACGCCGAGCAGCAGCGCGCCCAACGCGGCGAAGCCTTCGGCCTGTCCGGCTATCGCGGTGATCGTGAAGTAAACCACGATCGGTGCCGCC
>JANOAJ010000077.1:0-5081 GCA_031411035.1 Sphingomonadales bacterium | reverse complement strand
TCTCGATGCTGCGGGCGGCGGCGGCTGGGGACCGGTTGTTACCTCAAACCTGCTGGTGCAAGGCGCAGACCCGCGCACGACAATCGGCACGGTCAACACGGCGGAATTTTTCCTCACCGCGTCGGTATCGCTCACCTTCATTGCCACTATCGGGCTGCAGGCATTCACCATTGCCACGGTTGGGGTGCTGATCGGCGGGCTGCTGGCCGCTCCGCTGGGTGCTATTCTGGCGAAGCGGATTGCCACCAAACACCTGATGTTCATGGTGGGCGTGGTGCTGACGGCAACGAGCCTGTTCAGCCTTTACAAGGCTTTGGCCTAGGCTCTCTCCGACACCCCGTCTTTCGAGGGGGTGACGACAGGCGGATCCGTTAACTCGCGCAGTAACCCGGCAGCGCAATTGGCGCGGCGCCCTTCACCCGCCACACGCCATCGGGCAACAGGTAGGCGCGGCCCGTGGCAACGCGCTTGGTCAGCGTTTCGCATCCGGTTGCCACAGCAACGTCCTTGATCGTCACACCGCGCTGTTCAGCCAGCGAGGTATATGCCGCGCGGCGCTTGATGTTGAGCGCATCCACTTCGGCCTTGAGCGCACCTGAAGCCGTGCCGCGCACGCCCAGATAGCCGTCCGCCTGTTCGCCAACCACGCCTTCGGACAGCGCGGCAGGGATCAGGCTGGTCGTTTGCGCGACGGCAATTCCGGCGGCGACAGCAAATGCCGCCATGCCCAGCCCTGCGAGAATTTTTGCCTTGGTCGTCATTGTGGAAACAGCTCCGGATTCTTGTCGATCAGATCCTGCGCATCCTTTTGGAGACGCACGATCACCTCTTGTTTGACATTGATGTTGAGGTTGATCTCGATGGGCTTTTCCGGGGCCGCCAGCTGCACACACCCTGCCGTCAGCGCCACCAGAGTGGCAAGGGGCAGGAGCGAAAGGCTTTTCATTCCCGGACGCCTCGCACCAGATCGTGTTCGCGTCAATGTCATTTCCGTCATCGCACAGGGTCGCTTTATTTTGGCTGAACGGGCTTTTTTGTCTCAACCGGCTGAAATTGCGGCGGCAGGATCGTCGGCAGGAAGACACTGGGATCATTGAGAGACCGCACCGTTGCGAACAGGCCGCGGAACGGCGCCGTGATCTTGATGTTGAAAATGAAGGGAATCTTGTCGAACTGATTGAGAAAGAAGTTCTTTTTCTGATTGAGTGGCAACTGGTTTACGCCATCGAACCGCACCGATGTGACCATTTCCCCGTCCAGCGCGCCGTTGAGTTCCAGCCTCAGGCGCTTGTATCTGATCGATTTGAGCGCATCGAAAGCCAGCTTGCTGAATCGCCCCAGATTGGCGTTCGAAACCTCCCCTATATAGGAAAGCGTGCCGCCACCCTGTCGCACGACCAGTTCGCCGCCCTCGATTCGTCCGCCATGTTCATCGAACACCATCGGCAGCACCCCATCGAACTTGCCGGTGACCGCGATGTTTTCAAAGGCCATTTCCTGCACGAACAGCGCCGCATCAAGGCCGACGACGCGGAAGGTAAGGCGGCGTGTGGCCGCATGGTTGAGATCAAGGATTGTCGGTTCAAGGGTAAGCTCGCCCCCCGCGAAGGGCCAGCGCCCGCCTTCGATTTCTGCCTTCAGGCCGGGCAGCAGGCGGTAGCGGATCTCGCCGTTGGTAACCGCGATGCCCGGATTGATGCTGCCGATCGTCACTTTCTGGCCCGCTGGCGTTTCCAGCCCCAGCAAATCGCTGAGCATGATTTCGCCCTTGAGCGCGGTCACCGGGCCAAAGGCCGCTGCGAGATCCAGCCCGTCAGTGCGGAAGCCGCCCGTGCTGGTCACGCCCTGTGGCGTCCAGTTGATCTGCCCCTTGCCAGTGACGGTCCCAAAAACATTGGCGATCACGCCCAGAGTGATATTCGTCAGCGCTTCGGGCTGAAGCCGCAGTCCGAAGGCGAGTTCAGGGACGTCCAGCACGGCATGGCCCGTGCCCGGCCCGAGATCGTGAAGGATATCCACCTTGGCCACCGAAATGCCGCTTACTGGTTCATGAAGCATTCCTTGTGCCGTGATCCGGCCATCCGCCAGCCGGAGCGAGACCGTGCGCCCGTCAAGCGGCTGGAAGCGGGGGTCCTTGGCGCTGTCTGCCACGCGCAGCGCGCCGGTAAGCGACAGGATATTGTTTGCGAAGCGCCAGTCCCCCGCGCCCCGGCTGAGTTGCAGCGGCACAGCCGCGATCGCCCCGGCGGCTCCGGAAAAATGTCCTGTCGCCACATTGCGGACGTAGCGGCCATCGACGCGATCAAGATCAAGCGCTGACATATGGCCGGTATCACCCAGCCGCAGCGCGAGATGATCAGCGCTGAAAGCCGATGTCCGCATATCAAAGGCCAGCCGCGCTGCCGCCAGCCCCAACGGATTGCTCCCCAACCGTCCGGCAAGCCGCGGAGAGGCAATGCCGATCCGGTCGCCGGTCTGGCAGATGTTCAGCCGGGCAGGCGAAAGCGACAGCGTCGAAACCACATAAGACTGAAAGGCAACCGGAAGACAGCCGCCCGCCAGCCTCCCGTTGATGATCGATAGCGGCGCGCTCAGCCCACGAATGTGTCCGCCGGCCAGCGGGCCATCGAGCGTCGGCGTGGTGCGCAGCGAGACACCGTTCCGGCCGGTCGAAAAGGATAAGGGGGACAGGGCCAGACGCGCGGGGCCTGCTGCCATCGGCGCGATTCTGGCCGTGCCGCGCAAAGCGGAGGGAGTGCCGTTTACCGACAGCGCCGTTGCGGGAAAGCCGCCGCCGGACACCGTGAAATGGCCATCAATGGCAGTCGATAGCCCGGCCAGGCCGATCCGTATCCCTGCACCTTCGGTCTGACGGAATTGCGCGCCGGTCACGCTGCGGCCCGAAAGCGTATCGATGGCCAGGCGTCCGTCCGCGGGTGTGCCGCCCAAGGCGAAACGGCCCGAAACGGCATTTCCCCTGGCAATGCCGGTAACCGCATGGGCAAGAGCATCGCCGATCGGGCCTGCCGGAGTCGGTTCGGCCTTGCGCAGTACCGCTGCCAGGCGCTCCAGAAGCCTGCGATCAGGCGCGGCACCATTTGCCGCAAAACTGCCGTCCGCCCGCACACGCCCGTCAGCCAGACCCGCATGCCCGGTCAGGCGGGCTGTGCCTGCCGAAGCGCCCGCTGTTACGAGCCCCGTGAGGTCAGCAACAAACTGGCCATCCACCCGGTCAAAGCGTTCACTGGCGACAATATCTGCCTGCAGGCCGGACGCACCAATCCGTCCGGCCCCGCTGCAGACAAGGCTTGCTGTGCGCAGCGGTCCCTTGGCAGAGATCCGCCGCGCCTTTGTCGATATCTCCAGCCAGGCACTCACCCCTTGCGTGTCACAGCCAGCGAACCGGCCGTGCGGAAGAACCGCTGCAAGCGTGCCCGCAAATCCGCTCGCCAGATTGCCCTTTCCGTCTATCCGCGCACCGACCGCGCCATAGGGCGTGTCGAGCCGCGCACGCGCATCCCGCAGGTCAACATCAATATCGGGAAGGGCAAAGGGCGTGCCATCAGGCGAAGGGAGCAACTTTTGCAACGCGCCCAGTTTCAGGGCACCATTGGCATAACCCGCCCGCAAGCGCACGCCCCCTGCCCGTATCCGTTTTACCGCAACACTTGTCAGCCCCGTGCGCGTTTCCACTTCCACCCACTGCGCGGTAAGATCGGGTCGTGCCGGATCGCCGATCACCACATGCTCAAGCCTTTGGAGCGACGGCCCGATTTCGGTAATCTCGTAGCGCGCGGGCACATGCCGGCGCTTGAGTTCGGCATCGGCATAGCCACGGGCAATATCCTTGCGCGCGATCCACACGCCGGTAACCGCCACCAGCGATACGCCCGCAAGCGCGGCTGCTCCTATCGCCAGTTTACGCCGGATACCCATCGCGCGAGTCAAACCCTCTTTACGCGCCGCAATCAAGCGCAATTGCGCGAGCGCGCTGGCTCGCTTAGGGGGCTGGCGATGATCATGCCCCGCCTTCCCACCCCGCCCCTGAACCTGAACTGAGCGCCATGGCCGTTTATACTCATATCGCTGCCGAAGACATGGCAGAGCTGATCCTTGACTATGGCGTGGGCGACCTTGTGTCGTTCAAGGGAATTGCCGAGGGGGTCGAGAACAGCAACTATATGGTCGATACGACCCAGGGCCGCTATTTCCTGACCGTTTACGAAAAGCGGGTGAATGTTGAAGAACTGCCCTTTTTCCTCGCCCTGCTGGATCATCTCGCGGGCAAGGGCTGCCCCGTCCCCCGCGCGCTGCATGCGCTTGATGGCCGGCAATTGCGGCACTGGGGGGAAAAGCGGCTGGCCCTGATCGAATTCCTGCCCGGCGTGTCTGTCAGCCACCCGACTGCGGCGCAGGCCCATGCGGTTGGCGTGGCGCTGGGCCAGATGCACGAAGCCGCGCGCGATTTTGATCAGAATCGTGCCAACAGTCTTGGCCCGGACGGCTGGATGGCCCTTGCCGACCAGTGTGGCGACGCGCTGGACAGCATCTCCCCTGGCCTCAAGCAGCGCGTGGCAGACGAATGCGCCTTCATTCGCGCCCACTGGCCACACGATCTTCCGCGCGCCGTGGTGCACGCGGATCTGTTCCCGGACAATGTCCTGATGATGGGCGACAGCGTTTCCGGGCTGATCGACTTCTATTTCGCCTGCACAGAAATCCGCGCCTGGGATCTGGCGGTCACGCATGCCGCGTGGTGTTTCGAACATGACGGCACAGGCTTTCACACCGATTTGGGTGAAGCGTTGGTGGGCGGATATCGCGAAACATTCGGGCTTAACGCACAAGAAGAACAAGCGTTCCCCATTCTCGCCCGGGGCGCCTGTCTGCGCTTCCTGCTTACCCGCGCATGGGACTGGCTGAACACACCAGCAGACGCGCTGGTGACCCGCAAGGATCCTCTCGCCTTTCTCCGCCGCCTTGAGCATTACGCCGCGCTATGAGCGACGAGCTTCCCCAGGTGAAAATCGCAACGGATGGCGCCTGCAAGGGCAATCCCGGCCCCGGCGGCTGGGGTGCGA
>JANOAJ010000076.1:0-14800 GCA_031411035.1 Sphingomonadales bacterium | reverse complement strand
GTTGACGGCAATCCCGGCGGCGAAATCCAGATAGCGTTCGCCGCGTTCACCAATCAGATACGCCCCTTCGCCTCGCACGGGCCGCACCCCGCACCGGGGATAGACGGGCATGAGCGGGGTAATGGTCACGGGACGTTCCTTCCTTCGATCTGTGCCGCAATAGAAAAAGGCGACCCTGAGGGCCGCCTCGGCACGGACGCTTATATCGACTTGGCAAAGGGGGAACAACCCCCGGGGTCAGGCGGCAATCACGTCCGCTGGAGCGACCATCGGTGCGAGCGCCGATCCGGCAACCGGCTTGCCAATATGCCAACCCTGGGCCGTGTCGCAGCCCATTGTGCGGAGTAATGCCAGGCAGGCAGCATCTTCAACGCCTTCGGCGACGACCTTGAAACCCAGTTCATGCGCCAGATCAATTGTCGAGCGCACGAGAATCTGGTCGCTGCGGTTGCTGACCATATCCTGCACGAAGCTCTTGTCGATCTTGATCTCGCTTGCGGGCAGACGCTTGAGATAGGTGAGCGTGGATTGGCCGGTGCCATAATCATCAATGGACAGGCGGACGCCAAGTGCGCGCAACCTTTCCATTGCTGCCACGGCCCGGTCAGGATCGGCAAGTGCCGCCGATTCCGTGATTTCCAGTGTCAGCCGGGCCGGGGATACATCGGCCCGCAGGATTGCCGCCGCCACTTCATCGGCGAAGCGCGGATCATCCAGCAACGGTGTCGATACGTTTACGGCCACTTGCATGTCCAGGCCCATCCCCAGCCAGGCGGACAATTGGTCAAGCGCGTCACGCATCACGAACAGGCTGAGGTCCATGACCCGTCCGGCCTGTTCTATTGCCGGAATGAAATGATCGGGCGGCACCGTGCCCCGTTCGGGATGCTGCCAGCGAACAAGCGCCTCGGCACTCGTGATCCGTCCGGTCGCGATGTCTGCCTTGGGCTGATAGACGACGGAAATCTGGCCCGTGGCAAGCGCGGTATCCAGTTCCGAAAGCAGGGCAAGCTTCCAGTCGATTTCAGCCCCCAGAGTGGCGTTATGCAGAGTCCATCGCAAACCATGTTCAGAGGCATAGTCTGCGGCAACCAGCGCGCGGGCAGCCGCAGTGCGGGGATCTTCGTTGCCGACGAGCATGGCACCGCAATTCAGCGAGACTTCAATATTGCGGTTGCCGATTTGCATCGGCGCCCGGAACAGCGCTGCGAGCGCGGCAATGCGTTCGTCAAGTTCACTCTGATCCGCTGTGTCGGCAATCCAGACAAAGGCATCCTGGTTCATCAGGAACACTGCCTTGTCTCGCGCTACCAATGTGATCCGTTCCGCAGCGCGGCGCACCAGTTCGCTTGTGGTGCTCCGGCCCAGCACTGACTGTATCTCTCCGAACCGGGCCAGCCTGCCGGCAACCACGATCTGGCCTGGGCGCAGTGTCAGGCGGCCAAAGGCGCGTGCATTGGGCAACAGCGTATCATCATCAATCATGGTCTTGCGATGGAATTCCGCAACGATGGCTCGCGCGGCAAGCCCGCCTGTCGCCAGGGCAAGGGTGGCCAGCGCCGGTATGGCATCCAGCGTGCCCGATCCGGATATTTCCAGCACCAGCGGGATGGCCAGCGTGCTGATCGTGCCACTGCACAGCCATGCGATCTGCGCGCGGTTTCGCCGTTCGCGCGCTGCGAGCAAGACGGCGATAGCCGCCAGCACAAGCAGGGGGATGCCGCCACGATCGGGATTGGTCAGGCCCTGCAGAAGTGTTTCGGCAGCCATCGCCTGAATCACGACGCCCGGAATCACGCCGTGGCGGGGCATGGCATAGCGATCCCCCAGCTCGATGGCGGTGGCACCAATCAGGACTCGCTTGCCAGCGAGAACCGATCCCGGAACACGTCCCTTCATGACATCGACGAAGCTGACGCGCGGGATTGCCGAAGGATCAATCGACTGGTCTATCGTAAAACTGGCTGAGCCACTGCCGGACCGCTCGGCAAGCATGCCCGCAAGCGAAGGGCGGATGACATGTGCTGTCTCGACGCCATTTTCGTAAGTGCGAACCTGCCCCTCACTGTCGGGATGGATGTTGACCGAGGCAAGGAAGGCATGTGCCCTCAGCATCGGGATGGGCAGATTCTCGCTGAATTCCGCGCTTGAGGAACTGAGCGCCTGCCGGAATGTGGGGAGGATGACAGCGCCGCCCGCGCGGGCAAGGGATTGCGCCAGTGCCGTGTCATCTGCTGCTGAAGTGGATGCGGAAAAGTCCACGTCAAAGGCAATGCTGCGCGCGCCAGCAAGGCGCAACTGATCAATCAGGGCGGCATGGTAGCGGCGCGGCCAGGGCCAGTTCGCAATGTCTTTGAGGCTTTTGGCGTCAATTTCCACAATGACGATGTCGCGCGTCGGCGGGCGCGGGTGCAGGCCATCCCGAAAGGTGCGCAGCCACTGCTCGCCACCATCGCCAATCCCCGATGTCAGGGTGAGGCAACCCAGAAGGATCGCGAAAGATGCGATCAGTCGAGCAGAAAGTTTTGCGGTACCGCGCATCCCGCCGGTCATAACCGCCAGCGGTTAAATTTCAGCTAGCCGCCATTCCTGCCATTTGCCGAGGAATTGTTGTTGTTGCGGCTGTTATTGCCCGTTCCGGAAAAACTAAATCCATTGCCATTTCCGCCGTTGCCATTTCCGCTCCAGCTATTGCCATGTCCGTTGTTGCCGTTGGCATTTGAAGATGCCGCAGAAACTGCCTGGATCTTCGCGATGATCGTAGCCACAATGCCGTTTGCGTTGCCGGAGGTGCTGCTGGCTGTGTTCGCCGTTGATGCTGTCGCGTCGGCGTTTGCGGCAACCGTGGTTACCGACGGTGTACTCGACCCTGTAGAAGCAGCGACAACTGCCGCCGCCGCTGGAATGGAGACAGCAGTGCTAGTCGTCACGGCAGGTGTCGCAACCGAAGCGACGGGCGCGGTAACGCTTACCGATGCTGTCGCGACGGGCGTTTCCACAACTGAGGCAGGTGCGGGCGCTATGGGTGCCGGAACAACCGCCGCTACTTCGACGGGCGCGGAGGTTACGGGCGCTTCGGCTGTAACCGCCAAAGTTGGGACTGACGCGGCGCCGGGGGCACCTGGTGCGACTGTTTCGGTTAACGCTGTAGCTGCCGGTGCAACCGGAGCGACGTCTGCTGGGGAGGCGGTAACGGTTTCCACGACTGTTTCGCCTTTGCCGACGGATGCTGGCACCGCCGTTGTCGCCATTGCGACAGTCTGACGCAGCACGCTGGTGCTGGCGACGACGATCGGCAGGGCGGCGCTGCCCTCTACCATGCCACCGGTCAGTTCCGCGACAGACACCGACGGTTCGGAAACCGGCGCGTCGATGCGATCCGATGACGTCACGACAGCCGGCGCCAGCGGCTGGCTTTCCGGTGCGGGGGCTGCAGGTGCGTTGGGGGATACGATTACACGGGATGTATCGCCATCCACCTTCAACCGGCCCAGATCACGGGCGCTGACCGCGGCCACCATGCCGGGCCGCACCAGATCCCGCGCGCCGCCATCCGGGGTTGCCACTTCCACGGCCCCTTCGATCACCTGCACGGAGGCACCCTCGGGGCCTACAGAAACGCTGAAGGTTGTGCCCTTCACAACGGCGGCCAGATAGGGCGTCTTGACGGCGAAATGCTGCATCGTCATCCGTTTGATGCGGAAGATCACATTGCCCGCTTCCTCAATGATCTGCACCAGCCCGCCGGACTGTTCCGGATCAGCGATGCGCAGGCGGGAATTGGGGGCGACGACGAGGAATTCCTCACCCCGCACCAGCACGGCCCGCCCGTTGACACCTGTCGCGATGACATCGCCGGTATCCACATCACCATCTTTCACGGCAATGCGGCTGATGCCGCCGTGTAGAACGGATACGGATCCGGATCGCTCGGAAACACTCCATTTGGCCGTAGCACCCCAAGCAGGTGCGGACGACGCGAGCAGCAGCGCGGCAATGGAAAGGCCCGTTTTCATCTCAATGTCCCCTGTGATGTTCCGCAGCCCTGGTCACGAAACACGTCTCACACGCATCGCTTATTGATGGTCGCCTTTCCAGCGGGTGAGGGACTCTGGTTAACACGGGGAAAGCCACATTTTCCCGCAAGAATAAAGCATTTGGAAAGCGTTGCCGTCTATCCGGGTGTCGGAAGTCGTGTATTTTCCAAGAGGCCGGGGACAATTTCTTGCGCGTAGCAGCAGCTTTACTGCTTGTATCGGGGGGCAGCCTTGCCGCCTGTCAGGCTGCACGCGCGCAAACGCCGCTCGATCAGGCAAACCCCCAGGCAATCACAAGAGAGTTGCCAAACGCGTCTCGCCCCATTCACGCACCCCGTCCGGTGGTCGATGCCCCGATCGCTTCGGCCATCGGGGCTGATGCGGGCGAAGCGAGCAAGTTTGTCGGGGCCATCCGGATTGAAGGCGCGCGCGAAACGCAGGTCAGCCTGTATTCCAAGGCAATCGAACCGTTCGTGGGGCAGCGCCTTTCAAATGCCGATCTGGCAAAGCTGAGTCGGGCCGTGGCGGACGTCGCGCGCCAGCAGGGCCTGGTGTTTGCGACAGCGTGGATACCGCCCCAGGCGCTTGAATTGGGCATCCTCACCGTCCGGATTGATGAAGGCGAAGTGTCTTCCGTCCGGGTGGTCGGGGTACATAACCGCCAACTGGAACGCATTCTTGGCAAAATGAAGGGGCATGCTACCCGAGGCGATGAACTGGAACGGCAGTTATTGCTTGTTTCGGATATTCCGGGCGTCGTGGTGCAGCGTGTGCGTTTTCAGCGCGAAGACAAGGCAGGCGTGCTGCTTGTCGATGCGGTCGAGGATCGAATCAGTTCGCTCGCCAGCGTCGATACGCTGGGCAGCCAGACCGTTGGGCCGGTGCGCGCCACCCTGTCTGTCGATATGGCCGCGCTGCTGTTCGAAGGAGATGTGCTGACCATCCAGGGCGTGGCAACGCCCGTCCAGCCTGGCGAACTCTATTATGGCTATGCCCGATATGCGATCCCGCTGGGGGCCAGAGGCACGGTGGTTGCCGTGCGCGCGGGCGCCGGGTTCACAGAGCCCGGCGGCATCCTAACCGGTTCCGGCGTGAAGGGCCAAAGCCGGGAATTTGGTATGGACATCAGCCAGCCCATGCTGCGAAGCCGCGATGCCAATGTGATGCTGGCGGCAGGCTTCAATCTGCTCACCGTGCGCCAGACCTATCAGGGCACCCTGTTCCGGCGTGACCGGGTAGCCAGCCTGTCTGCCACATTGTCCGCCGATACGGCCCTGTTTGGAGGAAGACTGCGCGAATCCGTCTCCCTTGTGCGGGGGCTGGGGGGTTTCGGAACAAGCCAGGCAGGTGATTTTTACGCATCGCGCGACGATGCCGATGGTCGTTTCACGCTGATGACCGGTTTTGTTGACTGGACCGGCCCCGTGTTCCGGGGAGTCAGCCTGCGGCTGGCGGGTGGCGGACAGATTGCCTCCGGGCCGTTGCTGGCCGTTTCGGAAATGGGGCTTGGCGGCTCCCGCTTCGGCCGGGCCTATGGCTATAGCGAACGGAGTGGCGACGAAGGCGTGGCCGGCAGCGTTGAACTGCGCGCCGATCTGAAGAAAGTGACATCCTGGCTGGGTTGGATGCAGCCCTACATGTTTGCGGATGGCGGCGTGGTGCGCAACATTCGGGATGGTTTCGGCAGTGGGGAACTCTATTCGGCGGGCGGTGGTCTCCGCGCGATCATGGGCAAAGTGAATATGGGCGTGGAATCAGCATTCCCGCTCAACGCCGACCGGTTTGACAGTCATGACCGATCAGCCAAATTCAACGTGCAGGTGTCGATCGGGTTTTGAACGACGGCCACCGGAAAGGCTCTATTCCGGAATGTCGAACGTCGTGAATATCTGGGATACGACCAGCATGGGAGCCAACCGTTCAAGTCGCTTGCGTGCGCGCGCGAATTCGGCCCAGTCATCCGGCGTCAGTTCCAGGGTGGTGCGTGTCTCTTCGTCCAGATCGGTGTAAAGCTTCAGCCGCTCCAGCAGATAGCTGACCCCGGCCCGGAACCACGGGCACAAGGCATTCATGGCATCGCGCAATGCCAGGACGGCTTCCGGATGACGGCCCATCCGCGCCAGCAATTCTGCCTTCAGCGTGTGGGCGTCGGGCAGGGCAGGGGCCATTTCGCCCAATTGCCTCAGCCAGTCCTCCATGCCGTCAAGCGAATTGGCGCGCAGCATCACATAGGCACCGGTCATGCCGCGCAGCAGGGAAACGCGCGCCTGCATCATCGCGCTCGCGCCCTGATTAATGAAGGCGGAAGACACCGTCTGCATTTCGCCCAGCACACCGGCATCGACGAAATTCAGCAGCGCGTTGGTTTCCGGGCTGATGGAGGAAGCATATTTGATCGCCGGTGGTTCGGAGTCCTGACGGATGGTCGCCAGGATCAGCCGCGCCTGGGCTTGATCCCCCACACAGACAATGCATTCATCATGCGGCACAATGGTGAAGCGCAGGATTGCATGGCCATCACGTTCGTGCCGGGTGATCAGGAACCGGTCATGCGCATCGTCGGCGGGCAGCATGACCTGCTCCGTTTCGGTTAGCACCAGCGCATCTTCCTGAAGGCCCGACGCCATCGCCTGTTGCGGCGTCTCCCACTCGCCAAGCCATTCCCCGCACCATTTGCGGGCTTCGATCCGACGACCCGCAGGGGGCACCGCGTCTGATGCCAGCGCGTAAGAGGTAAGCGACTCTGTCATCTGAAGGGCAACAGGATTGGCGCGGGACACCATTTCGGTGCGCGTCGCCTCGTCGGGCAGGACAATGCGGGGCATGGTTGTGTGCCCTGCCTGAACATGCGTGACCTGAGTGGCGCACAGTTCATGGCCATTGGGCATCACCACAGCCACCCGATATTTGCCTGGCGGCACGGCGATGGGCTGGCCGGAAATGCCGGAACCGACCAGCGTGCCACTTTCGGTGCGCACTTTCACGGGAAGATCACCTGCTTCCGCAAGTTTTTTCTGCGGTGTCCACAGGATCGCGCCCAGTTCATCGGTTGCCAATCCATTCGCTGCCATCTCGCTCACTGGACGCCTCCGATCGTAAAGCCCCAAGGCATGCGGGTCTGGATGGAAAAGAACTGCACCGTGGATTTCGCGGGCGGGAACGCACCGGCCACGCCTTCCACCAGCACACGATAGGCGCCGGCCGCAATCTCGCTTGCCCAGGGGTCGGTCGGCTGGGCGCGGACGATGTCAGCCTCTGCATCGGTATTCATGTCCCGCAGCGCCAGCCGGGCGATCTTATCCTGAACTGTATCGGGCTTGAGCGCGAGCGTCAGGTGCAGGCGGGGCGGATCACGGCGGAAACACAGCACGGGATCAGCCACGAGGCCGGTCAGTTCGATCCGGTTCTCAAACAGCCGGTTTGCCGCTTCCACACCGACCTTGAGGGACTGCGCAGATACCGGCCAGACACTTCCCTGAACGCCCGCAATCTCCATTTCGTTGAACGCGCCATTATCCAGCGCCCAGAGCAGAGCGTCAGTGAAATAGGTGACCTTGCCGGGCAGGCCCGCCGCCGATCCGCCCGTTTTGGTGGCGAAGAAGATCGGTGCCTTGCGGTCATCATAGGTGCCCAGCACGGCGTCGAACACCTTGGGTGTGGCGGTATCCTCAAGCTTGTCCAGCGCATCCGGCTTGTCGCGGCAGGCATCGACGAAATAAAATTGCTCGCGGCCAATGTCTGGGAATTTCAGGGATGGAACCATGCCGTTATAGATGCTGCGCAGGTTGAACGCGTTTTCCAGCATCACATCGACATCGGGATCAAGAAAATCGCTGGCCAGCAGGATTGTTTCCTCCAGCGACCGGCGAATGCCGTGTCCACTGAAATGGAACAGGGCCTGCTCGTCCTTGCCGACGGCCACATCCTTGCGCCACAGCCGCAGGGCATCCCGGATGGCGGCACAGACCGGCTTGTCGCCGCCCGCAGCGGCAAGCGCCGGCTCCGCATCGAGTTCCGGCTGGGACGGTGCCAGCAGCAGGCGCAGGGTCTTGAGCGGGCGGGCCAGCCGTTTCTCCGCATCGAGATTTTTGAGCTTTTCGGCAAAGCGCCAGCCGCTGAGTGCCGATGACTGGAGTTTTTGCAACGCTGCCAGACCCTCACCCGGAAGGTCATCGGCTGAAGGCAAATGGGTATAGTCGCTCACGCCAATGATGATGGCATGCAGTCCGGGGCCGATGCCAGCTTCCGCCCTGCGGTCGATCACAAGCGAGGGATCAGCCATTGGGAACCGGTATTCCCTGATAGAGCTTTTCCACCGCCGCAATATCGCCCGCGCTCAGCGCCGTTCTTTGCCCCATGACGATACCGGGGGGTAGCGGCACTTTGGGCTTGATCGTGGCGCGTCCATTGGCGCTGAAGGCAGTGGCCGGATAGTGCATGATGGATCCGAAATCATAATCGCCCAGATCAATCCCATCGGCAATATGCTGGTCAAAATTCAATGCCTTGCCCGCTGCAATGTTGGCAGCGACAATCTCCACGAAATTGACGCGGTCAGCGCGGCTCTGTTCATGCCACAGCCCTACGCAATGGCCCAGTTCATGAATGATGTTGCCGGTGCTGCATGTATCCCGCAGGACAAGATTCTGTGCCCCGCCCTGACGCCCTACCATCGAGGCGCAGCCATCAGCAATGCGGGAAAAGACAACATAGTCTTTCTGCGTTGTGCGCTGCACGAAGCGGATTGTGGTGTGCGCGTGCCAATGGGCAATGGCATCGGTAACGCGCTTGGGATCGGGAATGTCGGCCGGCAGCACATAGGGCACGGTACGGTTGAGCCAGCGATATTGTTGCCCCTTGATCGCCACGCCCTGCAATCGCAAGGCAGGCTGGGTCAGCAGATCCGGCATGGCCTGCACGGCCTGGTCAATTTGCGGCAACTGGCTTTCCAGCGCGGCGGTTTCGCCAAGGATGATGCAGCCCTCAAATACGGCCATGCCATTCACATTGGCATATTGCACTTCTTTCCAGGCCTGGCCGAATGGTTTCACATAGCCGCGCCGAATGTCATCGCTTTGCAGATAATGTTCGCCATCGTCACACATCGCACATCTCCTCAAGATTCTTGCGCAAGCGGAAGTTTTTCAGGCGTCCGGCGGTAAAGTGAGTCGCGGCAGCATCAGGTAAAACAGCATATCTGAAGCGATTTGACACATCATACTCCCGGTCAGCGGGGCAAATTCGATCCGGGAAAACCCGGCGCGACGCCAGAAAATGCGCCACCCGATGTGTCTCCGGGCAAAGGCCCGGGGCGGAAATTCCGCTTATGATTCAAAGTATCTGCCTCGGTTCGGGTGTTGTCAACTGGGGGAATCGAAGCATCGTTTCCACTCGTCGCAACTAAGCAGACAATTGTGGAAACTTGCCAATTGCCCGCCAATATGCATTAATGACCAAATAAAGAGAATAGCCGGGTCCGTTCAGGTTCTACCGATGGAGGACATCCAATGACACGGCGCATCCAACGCAAAATGTTTAACGCAGCATTTACTGTGGCGGGCGTGCTGGCCCTTGCCGGATGCGCAAAGCCCGATACGAGCGGCCCTGCCAATGCGCAGGGCTGGACACCTGGAAATCAGCGCTTCTGGTATGAAACCAGCCAGGGATCGCGGCTGGTGCCCGCGGCCTGGTGGGCGGCGCTGGAACAGCCGGGATCCACGGCCCCATTTTCCGATCAGACCTATCTGGCAACGTTTGGCTATATTCCCTCTGCCCCGGATCGTCTTGAAAAGCGGCAGGAAAATCTTCCGGTGGGCTTCGCGCTGGATCGGCAACCGGATGACGCATTTATTCATAGCAAACTGCAATGGTACAAGGGCCAGCCGACTGACAAACGGGCCGAACCCTGGGTGGGCATGAATTGCGCGGCCTGCCATTCAGCGGAGATCACGTATAAGGGGCAGGCATTCCGTGTGGATGGCGGGCCCGGGATGGGGGATTATCAGTCCTTCATCAATGCGCTCGATATGGCGCTGCATCAGACGCTGGAACAGGCTGACCGCTGGGACCGCTTTGCCGCCAAGGTTCTGACAGGCAAGGACACGCCCGAAAACCGCGCCATGTTGAAAAAGGAACTGGGCGTTCTGGTCACCTGGCAGGACAAGGTGGCCGATGTGAATGGCGACCGGCCCGATGGCGTCCTGCGCTATGGCTATGCCCGTGTTGATGCGTTCGGCCATATCTACAACAAGGTGGCCCTGTTCAATCAGGCCGATCCGCAACCGGGCAATCCCTCAGACGCGCCGGTCAGCTACCCCTTTCTCTGGGATATCACCCTGCAGGAACGGGTGCAGTGGAACGGCGCTGTCCAGAACCAGCGGCTCAAGATTGGCGCGGGGTCCATCGATTATGGCGCGCTCGGTCGCAATGCGGGCGAAGTGATCGGGGTGTTTGGCGAAGTCGTGATCCCCAAATGGGGGGAAAAGCCCCATGACGGGAAAATCCGCAGCTACAAGTCCAGCCTCCAGATTGATGCGCTCGACAGGCTGGAGCAGGTGCTTACCACCCTTAAATCACCGGTATGGCCCGATGCGTTCGGCAAGCTCGACACCACGCTCGTAAGTCAGGGAGAGGCAGTTTTTGACCGGCTGAAATGCGGCGATTGCCATGTTGAAAAAGAGGATTGGGTCAAAGGCCAGCCGATAGAGCGGATGACCACGCTCAAGGCGATGAATGATCATGGCAACCTGACCGACATCTGGATGGCCTGCAACGCCGTGACGTATCAGACGGCCACCGGCAATCTGGTCGGTGCGAAGATGAACATTGTCAAAGGGCCGGAAATGGCGGCCAATGATCTGGTGTTCAACCAGTTGAGCTTCACCGTCAAAACGGCGCTGGTCGGCAAGGCGCGTGATATTGTGGATCGCATCGCGCAGATATTCTTCGGTATCGAAAAGCCGCCTGTGCTGGCGATCGAGGATGGTGACACGTTCGAAGAGGCAAAGCGCAAGCGTGGCGAACAATGCGTTTCGGGCGCGGGGATGCCGCCCGAAGTAATGAAGTTCCTGGCCTACAAGGGCCGCCCGCTTGATGGCATCTGGGCCACGGCACCCTATCTCCATAATGGTTCGGTACCGACGCTCTATCACTTGCTGCTTGCGCCCAAGGATCGCCCGAAATCCTTCTATATCGGCAGCCACGAATATGATCCCAAATTTGCCGGCTATGTCTGGCAAACGCCGCCTTCCGTGCCGCATTCAAAGTTTGAGACGGTGGACGCCGGTGACAATCCGATTCCGGGCAACAGCAATGCGGGGCATGATTATGGTGTCGGCGGCCTTAGCGAGCCTGACCGGCGGGCGCTGCTTGAATATCTGAAATCCCTCTAGTCGGGAGGCGGTCATGTCCTATCTCGCCCAAATTGATGCGGCGGCCCCTGCCGGCCGCTGGCCGATGGTGCGCGCCTGGCTTTACAAGGAACCCTTGCCGCTCTTTGCCGAACTGCGGGCCAACCGGCCCGTGCTGGTGTTGCCCGAGCTGACGTTTTGCACTCGCCACGCCGATTGCACCCTTATCCTGCGGCGCCATGATGTGTTCGGGGTTGATCTCTACAAGCCCAAACAAGGGGATTACTGGATGGCGCAGGACGATACGGCGCGCCATTTCCGTGAAAAATCGATCATGAAGGCGATCCTTGACCATGAGGATCTGGCCCCGATGCGGGCCTGGGTGGGCGAAGAGACGGCTGCGCGGTTGAAGGCTGCTGGTGGCAGTATCGATTATGTCCGCCAGATTGGCCGCGCCGTTCCGGCGGCGCTGGTTGAGCACTGGTTCGGTTTTACCGGCGCTGATCCCGAAAAGCTGATCGAATGGTCATACTGGAATCAGCAGAACGCGTTCCACAACCAGCCCTTCGATGCTCCCGGCCCGGTCAGCCCGGAAGATATCGAAAAGAACATGTCGCGTGGCAATGTGATGATGGCGCTGTTCATCGGACGGCTGGTGGCGAAGCGCACGATCGCGGTAAAGCTGGGCAGCGAAGCGCAGGACAGTATTTCGCGGTTGTTGCGGCTGGTGTTTTGCGATTCGCTGAAGTTCAATCTGAAGCAGTTGATTTTCAACGTGGGCGGGCTGCTGATCGGGGCCGTTGAAACCACATCCCACGGCACGGCGAACGCGCTGAGCTTTCTGATGGAAGATCCGGCGCGGCTGGCGGCAGCGAAGGCTGCGGCTGACGATCCGGCGAAGTTCGATGGCTTCGTTTTTGAAGCGTTGCGCTTCAAACCGGCTTTTCCCTATTTCTTCCGGACAGCGCATCGGCCCACGGTTCTGGCTGGCGGCACCGAACATGCGACCGAAGTGCCGGTTGGCACAACTGTTCTGGCCGTTGCCCACAGTGCCATGTTCGACGCAGCGGGTTTTTCTGATCCCGACGCCTTCGATCCGGCGCGCGATCACAGCGATTGCTTCACCTTGGGCCAGGGTATCCATGAATGCCTTGGCCGTGCGATTGCCACGGTGATGATGCCCGAGATGGTGCGGCAGATGCTGCTGCTGCCGGGCCTGAAGGCTATCGGGCCTCTGGACAATCAGGGCACGAAGGTGCCCCAGAAATGGGAGCTTGGCTGGGGCTAGGCCCCAGCCGTCAACGCCCCGGATGGCTCCGGGGCGCGAACCCCTTGATCAGGCTGCCACTGCCTTGACAATCTTGCCTGGCGTGCGGGGCGGTTCACCCTTGGGCAGCGCATCGACATGTTCCATGCCGGACGTCACTTCGCCCCAGACCGTGTACTGGCCATCAAGGAAGCGAGCATCATCAAAGCAGATGAAGAACTGGCTGTTGGCGCTGTTCGGGTTGGACGAACGGGCCATGGAGCAAACGCCGCGCACATGCGGCTGCTTGCTGAATTCCTGCGCCAGGTCTGGCTTGGGCGATCCGCCCATGCCGGTGCCGGTGGGATCACCGCCTTGCGCCATGAAGCCGGGAATGACGCGGTGGAAAACCACACCGTCATAAAAGCCTTCGCCTGCCAGTTCGGCAATCCGCGCGACATGGCCGGGGGCCAGATCGGGGCGCAGCTTGATCACAACATCGCCGCCGGAATCGAGCGAGAGAGTAAGGGTTTCGGCCATTCTTCAGTTCCTGTTTCGTCGCCCCCGCGAAGGCGGGGGCCGTTGGTGGGTGCCCGGCGCGAAGCGTCAGACAGGCCCCTGCCTGCGCAGGGGCGACGGTTGGGCGCGTCCCTAAGCTGCCAGCGCGCGGGAATCCAGCCCATATTCGCGCGCGATCAATTGATAGCTGCGTACGCGGGCGGCATGATCCGGCAGGATGTTGACCAGCATCATTTCATCCGCGCCATAATGCGCTGCAACATTGTCCAGTTCAGTGCGCACCTCGGCTGGCGTACCCAGCACCGCCCGGCGGTTACGCGACGGAGCGTCGGGATGCGTTTCTGCCCATGCTTCTGCTTTTGCGACGCTTGGAACCGGAATCAGTTCGCCCCGGATCAGATGGTGGAACATCATCCGCGAGGGCAGGGCGAGGCGCGCTGCCTCGGCATGGGTAGGGGCCGCAATCGCCCATGTGGCAACCATCAGATAGGGTTTCGCCCCCCAGCGCGAAGGGCGGAATTGGCGCTTGTACAACTCAGCTTGCGCCAGTCCGTCGGAATTGATGAAATCGGCGATGCAATAGGGCAGCCCGGTTTCCGCAGCCCAGGCTGCACTGTCAGGCGATGAGCCCAGTAACCAGGGTTCCACCTGCCCGCCGCCTGTGGGCATCGTTTCTTTCAGGCTCGCAAAAGGATGGTCAGCGGGCAAGCCATCGCCCAGATAGGCCAGAAGCTCGGCGAGGTTGGAAGGAAAGTCGTCAACGGGCATTCGCCTTGAGCGATCCCGTTGCAGCGCGAAAGCCGTCCGCTGGTCACTGCCCGGCGCCCGGCCAAGGCCAAGATCGATCCGGTCCGGGGCGAGCGCTGCCAGCATCGCAAAGGTCTGCGCCACCTTGAAGGGTGAATAATGCGGCAGCATCACCCCGCCAGAACCGACGCGAATGCGCTTTGTGGCCAGCGCCACCGGCCCGATCAGGGCTTCGGGTGCACACCCTGCAAGCGCGGGTGAGGCATGATGCTCCGCCAGCCAGTAGCGGGTATAGCCTGCATCATCACAGGCGCGGGCGAGATCGAGCGTATTGGCCAGTGCGTCAGCGGCGGTCAGCCCTTCGGCGATAGGAGACTGATCGAGAACGGAAATCGGATAAGGCATGTCGCGGATATAATGCCTTCGTTACGACTTGTAAGGGCGCAAGCGGAATAGTCATCCCCGGCTTGTCATTTCCGGACGGCCCGACTACGCGCAGGCCAGCAACCGGAGCGGGAGGTAATGATGAGCGAAGCCGATCCCCGCCGCGCCGAAGAGGCGCTGCTTGCCTCGCGCTTTGACGAGGATGATCATCTCAAATCGGATTTTGTCCGTGAAGTGATGAATGCCGTTGACGCTGGCGAAGGCGAGCGCGTTCGCGAACTTGCCGGGCCGCTCCATCCGGCAGACATTGCCGATCTGTTCGAACAGGCGTCTGCGGATCGCCGCAAGGATCTGGCAATCGCATTGGCCGATCTGCTTGACGGTGATGTTATCGCCGAGATGAACGATCACGTCCGCGAGGAACTGATCGACACGCTGGATCCGCATCAGGTTGCCGATATCGCCAGCGAACTCGATACCGATGACGCTGTCGCCATCATCGAGGACATGGAGGAAGA
>JANOAJ010000075.1:0-14463 GCA_031411035.1 Sphingomonadales bacterium | reverse complement strand
GGCGTCGATCAAGACAAGCCTTCTTCCTCTCGTCCCGCCGACACGCGCACACCCAAATCTTTCACGGCATCAACCCAGCCTCGCCTGCACGCCAGGCTCAGCGCGCAGTTTGAAGGCAGCATCCTCGCGCTGGAAAGCGAGGATCACTATGTCCGCGTTCACGGCACGCGGCAGAGCGAATTGCTGCTGCTGCGGCTGCGCGACGCGATTGATGAAATGGATGACCGCCCCGGCGAACAGACGCACCGGAGTTGGTGGGTGGCGCGTGATGCCGTGGCCGAAGTCAGCGGCTCCGGTCGCAACTGGCATATCAAGCTGGCAAATGGAACCCGCGCACTGGTGGCCCGCGATACCGTCGAACGGTTGCGACGCTCAGGGTTTCTTCCCGCCTAGGATCATCGTTCTTCACACACTGCGCACACTCAGCCACTCGGCAAGCTTGGGCCACATCCGCTTGATCGCGTTGGGCCCGCCAACAAGGCTGACATGCCCGCCCTTCAGCACCACTTCTTCCTTGTCGGACGATCCCATCATGCCGATCAGCGGGGCCGAAGCCTCACGGGGAACGATATGATCATGTTCTGCCACGAAATGCAGATAGGGTGCGGTGATGTTGGCAAGATCAACCTTGTGCCCGGCGATTTCCATTGTGCCATTCAGCAGGGCATTTTCCCACATAAGCTGCTTGGTGGTTTCCTTGAAATAGCGGCCCGCCAGTGGCAGCGTATCGCTTGACCAGCGGTCTATGCGGCGGAACGCTTTCACGTATTCATCATTCCACAGATTGTCCCACAGACGGATATTGCCTGCCAGCCTTCCGCCGGGGCGCAGCATGTCAAATGCGGAATAGAGCATGTCGCCCGGCATGTTGCCGAATGTGTCAATCACGCGGTCCACATCGAAGAACCGCTTGTCCGACCAGGCCTGGAACATTTCCATCTTGCTGAAATCCACTGGCGTGGTGAAGGTGGCCAGATTCTTGAGCGGCGGGCCGGGATGGAGCGCCGCCCACAGCAGAGAAAGCACGCCGCCAAAGCAATAGGCGACGACACTGATATCGGGCTCGCCGGTTTCGGCCAGAACCCGTTCCACACAGGAAGGCAGAAAATCAAGGACGTAGCTGTCCAGCCCCAGATCCTTTTCGTCAGGCGCAGGGGCTTCCCAATCGATCATGAAGACATCAAACCCGGCTTTCAGCAGGAATTCGACCAGGCTTTGCCCCGGCACCAGATCAAAGATGAAGCCGCGATTGGTGGTGGCCATCACCAGTAATATCGGCACGCGATACACTTCGTCCGAAAGCGGGTGATAATGGTAAAGCTGCAACGTGCCGCGCGAAATCAGCGTGTCCTTGGGTGTCACCCCAACAGCAGGCGCAGGGGAACCGAAATAGCCCAGCCCCTTGATATTGCGCTGCATCGCGCGCTCGAATTCCGTGCGAGAGCGTTCCAGCAGATCGGGCGCGGCCGCGTCGCTCATTTTGCCTTGGGCGGCTGTTTGGTGCGGGCAGGCTTGGGCGTATCCGTCGGGCGGGTGATGACTGATGCGGCTTCGATCCGCGCCAGCTGCGCTTCAATCCGCCCGATCCGTTCGGCAAGGGCGGTAAAATCATCGCGGCTGGGCATGTTCGCCACCGACAGCACTTTCGTCATGGCTTCATGAACGGCGGTCTGGATTTGTAGCGTCGCGGCATTGACGCCTTGCAAACCTTGCGCGAATTCCGGCGTTTTCATCATCTTGCCGCCATACTCGTTGGTCATCTTCTCCCATTGATCCACCATCTGGCGGAACATGCCCATCGGATCGGTCGGGATTTCTGGCATTGGCAAGCAACTCCCCATGACGCGCGAATCAGGGGCCGCCCTGTCCGCCTGTGCAAAGGATGCGCGCGCGGTGCGGCTTGTGCAATGGGGGACGAACGTCAACGCCGGGGACTGTCGCTTCAGCCACTGTCCGCTTGAGGCGAACGGGGTACAGTCCCTGAAGGGACAGTCCCCTTACCCCGCCAGCAGTTCTTTCAACGGCACAGCGGCATCAGCAAGCCGTTCCGGCGCAATCGCCGCGCCAGCAACCACCAGCGCTTTGCCCTGCACATAATCCTTGACGGCATTGACGCAATCGAGCGCGATTACCCTGCCCTGTTTCAGATAGACGATGGAGAAAGCCCGTGAGGCGGGGTCGCCGCGCGTCACGGTCGCATCATGGCCGGTGGAAAGGCCTACGGTCTGCAACTTCAGGTCATACTGGTTTGACCAGAACCACGGCACGGCATGGTAAGGTTGGGGATCGCCCATGATCGCCTTGGCCACGGTGTTCGCCTGATCATTGGCATTCTGCACGGATTCAAGACGGATGGTCGCCCCTTCGCAGAAATTGTTGGCGTGGGCCGCGCAATCACCGATCGCAAAGACATCGGGAAGCGAGGTGCGGCAGGTTTCGTCAACCGCCACGCCATTGCTGCCTTCCGCGCCTGCCGCAATCAGCGGCTGGACAGCCGGGACGATGCCGATCCCGACGATGACGAGATCGGCGGGAATGACTTCGCCGGTCACCAGGCGGACGCCCGTGGCACGGTCTGTGCCCTCAATCGCTTCCACGCCCACGCCAAGCCGCAGGTCCACCCCGTGCGCGCGATGTTCTGCCTCATAGAAGCGGGACAGGGCCTCTCCGGCCACACGCGCCAGCACCCGGTCTAGCGCTTCGAGCAGCACGACTTTCTTGCCAAACTTGCTGAGCACAGCAGCCGCTTCCAGCCCGATATACCCGCCGCCGATCACGACAATCTGGTCAGCGGTGTCCGCTGCCGCCTTCATGGCGTCTGCATCCGCGCGGGTGCGTACACCCTGCACACCCGGCAGGTTTCCACCGGGAATGGGCAGCATGCGCGGACTGCCGCCGGTCGCCCAGATCAGCTTGCCATAGGTAATGGTTTCACCCGCATCCGTCGTGACCGAGTGGGCGGCAGCATCCACGGATTGGACGCGCTGGCTCAGCAGCATGTCCACCGCGCGCTCATCCCAGAATTTTCGGGGGCGGATCAGGATGCGGTCAAACTCCTTTTCTCCCGCGAAATATTCCTTGGAAAGCGGCGGTCGCTCATAGGGAATTTCAGGCTCGTCACCGATGATGGCAATGCTGCCTTCGAACTTGGCTTGGCGCAGCGCGATTGCGGCCTGCGCACCGCCATGGCCCGCGCCGACGATCAGGATGTCATATGTTTTCATGGCCGCCCCCTTGGCCCGGAGAGGGATCAGGAATCAAGCGTCTTGATGATCGCCGAGAAATCCAGTCCGCCCGAACCGGCATCATTGAACGCAGTGTAGAGTTCTGCGGCACGCTTGCCCATCGGCACGTCTGCCGAAACGGACTGCGCCGCTTCCATTGCCAGCTTGAGATCCTTCAGCATCAATGCGGTTGCAAAGCCGCCCTGATAGTCATTGTCTGCTGGCGATTGCGGACCCACGCCGGGAACGGGGCAATAGCTGGTCATTGACCAGTTCTGACCCGATGCTTTTGAGGAAATGTCGTAAAAGGTCTGAAGATCAAGGCCAAGCCGCTTCGCCAGCGCAAAGGCTTCGCAGGTCGCGATCATCGACGCGCCCAGCAGCATGTTGTTGCAGATCTTGGCGGCCTGCCCTGCCCCGGCTGCGCCTGTGTGGATCACGGCTTTGCCCATTTTGGCAAGAATCGGCTCTGCCTTTTCAAACGCGTCGTGGGGCCCGCCAACCATAAATGTCAGCGTCCCGCCATTGGCCGCTGCAATGCCGCCTGAAACCGGCGCGTCAACCATGGCGTAACCTTGATTGCCGGCGTAGTTGGCGACGGCCTTGGCCGTTGCCACATCAATCGTCGAACAATCGAGCAGCAGTGCGGACGTCGGCGCATGACCGATCACATCGGTTTCATAGACATTTTCGACAATCTTGCCGTTGGGCAGCATGGAAACGACCGCGTCCACACCGCTGACGGCGTCTCGCACATTGGTGAAGGGCGTGCAGCCATTGGCTTTCGCAGTTGCCAACGCCGGTTCCGCCAGATCAAAGGCGTTGACGCTATGCCCTGCCTTCACAAGGTTCGCGGCCATTCCACCGCCCATATTGCCCAGGCCGATAAAAGCGATTTTCATGAGCTTATTTCCCCGTCCAGTTGCCGGGGCGCTTTTCGACGAACGCCGCCATGCCTTCGCTCTGGTCTTCCGAGCCGAACAGGCCGTGGAACAGGCGGCGTTCAAACACCACGCCTTGCTGCAGCGTCGTTTCAAACGCGGCGTTGACCATTTCCTTGCAGGCCAGTGCCGCGAGCGGGGCCATGCCCGCAATGGCTTCCGCAGTCTTGAGCGCTTCGGCCTGCAGGTCCGCAAGTGGCACGACCTTGGCGACCAGCCCGGAACGCTCGGCTTCAGCCGCGTCCATCATCCGCCCGGTCAGGCACATTTCCATCGCCTTGGCCTTGCCGATGGCGCGCGTCAGGCGCTGTGATCCCCCCATGCCCGGCGTGACCGCCAGCTTGATTTCGGGCTGGCCGAATTTGGCATTGTCACCCGCAATGATGAAATCGGCCATCATCGCCAGTTCGCATCCGCCGCCCAGTGCAAAGCCCGAAACCGCCGCAATCCAGGGCTTGCGGGTGGCGGTAACCCGGTCATAGCCTGCAAAGAAATTGCTGCCATACATGTCGGCAAAGGACTGGGTCTGCATTTCCTTGATGTCCGCGCCTGCGGCAAACGCTTTTTCGGAGCCGGTCAGGATGGCACAGCGCTGGCTGTCATCGGCGTCGAACGCTGCGAAGGCGGCAATAAGATCAGCCAGCACCTGTGAATTGAGCGCGTTGAGGGCCTGCGGACGGTTGAGCGTGATGCAGGTGACCGCACCCTTCAGTTCGACGAGGATCGTTTCGTAGGTCATAGCGGCTTCCATTCTTCAGAAACGGGGAGCGGCGCGAAGATCGCATCCACCAGCGCGTCCGTCATGCCTTCGGGCGAAGACGGGTTCCATTGCGGGGCATTATCCTTGTCCACGATCACTGCCCGAACGCCTTCCGCAAAATCCGGCAGGGCCAGCAAGCGGGCGGCGATCCGGTATTCCATCCGCATCACATCCGCAAAACTATCACAGACAGCGCCGTCCGCCAGTTGTCGCAAGGCGACTTTCACCGACTGGGGCGATTTGGTGGAGAGCGTGGCCTGCTCTTTCAGTGCCCATTCCGAGCCATCGGCTTCAAGCGCCGCCAGAACATCCTCATACCTGTCAGACGCGAACAGGCGGTTGATCTGCGGGATCACCGCAACAATTTTTGCATCCGGCGGCGTCACCGAGAGGGAGCCGAGAATGCCCTCGATCCGGTCAGGCGCTTCAGCGATCCGCGCTTTGGCGTCCGTCAGCCTTTCGGCGGGCAGATAATGGGTCACAAGCCCGACTTCGAGACAGTCCGCACCATCCAGCCGGGCGCCGGTCATCCCCAGAAACCGTCCCACGCGCCCTTCCAGCCGCGAGAGATACCAGCCACCCCCCACATCGGGGAACAGGCCAATGCCGGTTTCCGGCATGGCAAACCGCGTATTTTCCGTCGCCACCCGGAAACGCGCGGGCTGGCTGATCCCCACGCCACCGCCCATCGTGATGCCATCCATGAAGGCCACAACCGGCTTGGGATATGTGAACAGCAAGTGATCAAGCTGATATTCGTCGTGGAAAAATTTGCGGGCCGAAACGCCGTTTTCATTCAGCACCGAGTTACGCAGGAACGCGATATCCCCACCCGAACAGAAACCGCGCCCCTCGGCATGGTCAATCAGGATGGCCTCGATCGCTGGATCATTCACCCAGGCCTGCAACTGCGCCGTCATGGCATGCACCATGCCCAGCGTCAGGGCATGGATGGTGGACGGCTTATTGAGGCTGATTATGCCTGCCTTGCCTTGCGTGTGGAACAGGACTTCGGCGGTCATTGGCGCAACAAATCCCGCCCGACGATCATGCGCATAACCTGGTTCGTCCCTTCCAGAATCGAATGGACACGCAAATCGCGCCAGAAGCGTTCGATCGGATAGTCTTTCAGATATCCGTATCCGCCATGCAGTTGCAGTGCCCGATCCACCACCGATGAACCGGTATCCGTCGCCAGGCGCTTCGCCATTGCGGAGAAGCGGGACTTGTCCGGCGCGTTCGCTGTAACTTTGGCGGCTGCGATATACAGCAGCGCACGCGCAGCTTCCAGTTCAGTCGCCATATCAGCCAGCATGAACTGGGTGTTCTGGAAATCCGCAATCGGCGTGCCAAATTGCTGACGTTCCTTCGTATATTTGATGGCTTCATCAAGGCAGCGCTGCGCACCACCGAGGGAACAGGCGCCGATATTGAGCCGCCCGCCATCCAGCCCTGCCATCGCAAAGCGGAATCCATCGCCTTCGGCGCCGACGCGGTTTGCCACCGGCACTTTGACATTGTCGAAAATCACCTGTGCCGTGGGTGAGGCATTCCAGCCCAGCTTGCGTTCCGGCGCGCCAAAGCTGACGCCTTCCATGTCCTTTTCGATGACAAGGCAGGAAATGCCCTTGGGGCCGTCTGCGCCGGTCCGCACCATCGTGACATAGATATCATTGACGCCCGCACCACTGATGAACTGCTTGGTGCCGTTGACGACATAGTGATCGCCTTCCAGCCGCGCTGTCGTTCTGAGCGCTGCTGCGTCAGAACCGCTGCCAGGCTCGGTCAGTGCGTATGACGCGATCTTTTCCATGCCGATCAGTTGCGGCAGATACCGCGCTTTTATGTCCGCGCCGCCGAAGCAGTCGATCATCCAGCTTGCCATATTATGGATGGAAATGAAGGAAGATGTGGCAGCACAGCCATACGCCATGGCTTCCATGATCAGCGCTGATTCCAGTCGCCCCAAACCAATCCCGCCTGACTCCTCGGAGATGTAGATCGCCGCAAAGCCAAGTTCCGCTGCCGCCTTGATCGTATCCTTGGGAAAGAAATGCTTTTCATCCCATTCGGCTGCATGCGGCGTGATCGCGTCCGCCGTAAATTTGCGCGCCATATCCTGGATCGCGCGCTGATCTTCGGTAAGGTCGAACTGGTTTGTCATCTGGCCACCCTTACCCCATCGTCGGGATGATAAAGCTGTTCCCGCCATCGACCGAACCGTCCGGCCAGCGTGCCGTGACTTTCTTGACCTTGGTCCAGAACTTCACGCCTTCCATGCCGTACTGATCCGTATCGCCGAAGCCGGACCGCTTCCAGCCGCCAAAGCTGTGATAGGCAACCGGAACCGGAATAGGCACGTTGATGCCCACCATGCCGACATTGACGCGCGATGCAAATTCCCGGGCGGCATGGCCATTGCGCGTGAAGATGGCGACGCCATTGCCATATTGGTGCTTGCTGGGCAGGCTCAAGGCTTCTTCGAAATCCTTCGCACGGACGATTTGAAGCACCGGCCCAAAAATTTCGTTGTGATAGCTGTCCATATCGGTCGTGACATGATCTAGCAGCGTCGGCCCAAGGAAATAGCCCTCTTCATGACCCTGCAACGAGAAGCCGCGACCATCGATTACCAGTTCGGAACCTTCATCAATCGCCTTCTGAATCCAGCCTTCGATGCGGGCTTTGTGCTCCCCGGTGACGACCGGACCATATTGCGCTTCCGGATCAGTGGAAATGCCCACTTTCAGCGCGTGGATGGCAGGGATGAGCTTTGCCTTCAGGCGATCCGCGGTTTCCGCGCCGACCGGCACGACAACCGGCAACGCCATGCAGCGTTCGCCCGCTGAACCGAAAGCAGCACCACACAGATCATTCACGACCTGATCAAGGTCTGCATCGGGCATCACGATACCATGATTCTTGGCCCCGCCCATTGCCTGCACCCGCTTGCCAGCCGCAACCCCGCGCGAATAGACATATTGGGCAATGTCTGACGAGCCGACAAAACTGACAGCGCCAATGGCTTTGTGATCAAGAATGGCATCGACCATTTCCTTGTCACCGTGGATCACCTGAAAAATGCCTGCCGGCAGCCCGGCTTCAATGAACAATTCAGCCAGGCGGTTCGGCACACTGGGATCTCGCTCGGATGGCTTCAGAAGGAAGGCGTTGCCCATCGAGACAGCCATCGCCCCCATCCACAGCGGAATCATGGCGGGAAAATTGAACGGCGTGATCCCCGCACCAATGCCGATGGGTTGGCGCATGGAGTAAACATCGATGCCAGGGCCGGCGCTCTGGGTATATTCGCCTTTCAGCACGTGCGGCAGACCGCAGCAGAACTCCACCACTTCGAGGCCGCGCTGGATGTCGCCCTTGGAATCGGCAATGACCTTTCCATGTTCAATCGAAAGCATGTGCGCCAGTTCATCCATATGCGCTTCAACCAGCGCTTTGAAATTGAACATCACGCGTGCGCGGCGCTGAGGGTTGACGGCTGCCCAGGCGGGCTGCGCCTTTTCGGCGGCGGCCACAGCGGCTTCCAGCACAGCTTGATCACCGAGCGAGACCTTTGCCTGCACACCGCCATTGTTGGGGTCAAGCACATCGCCCTGACGCGGCGAAGCGGGTGCGCCGCCGGAAATAAAATGATCAATCATCCGCATGGGGAATTCCTCTCGAGCCAGCCTTAATCTGCTGGGGCGCTCCATGCACCCCGATAATTTTGCAGACAAGATAGAAGTTTTGCATAGCCAAGCTGCAATAATGCAGGCATCACCAGTGCGATGAACTGGGATGATCTGAGGATATTCCTTGCCGTCGCGCGGCAGGGCACGCTGGCGCAGGCCGGCGCGCGGCTGGGAATTGATCCTACGACCGTCGCACGCCGTATCCAGCGGCTCGAACAGGGGCTTTCAGCAGCGCTTTTCGAACATGCGGCCACCGGACAGGTGCTGACGCCAAGGGGCCACGCCCTGCTCGAACAGGCGCAGGCCATGGAAGAAGCGATGATTGCCGCCACCGAACGCAGCGGCAGTGCAGGAGCGGCGGAAGGCACGATCCGGGTGAGCGTCTCCGAAGGCTTTGGCAGCGCGGTGATCGCGCCGAACCTGCACAATTTTGCGGCGCGCTATCCCGGCATCATGATCGAACTGATTGCCTCGGCAGGGCTGCTCAATCCGTCACGCCGGGAAGCCGATATCGCCATCATGCTGGCGCGGCCGCAAAGCGGGCCGCTGGTGGTGCGCAGGCTTTCCGACTATCATCTGGGGCTGTACGGGCAAGCAGGCCAGACCGCGCCCTCGTCGCTGGAAGCGGCACTGGCAGCGCGGCTGATTGGCTATGTTCCGGATCTGATTTATTCGCCCGAGTTGCGTTATCTGGATGATCTGCCCGGAAAGCCGACCGCGGCCCTCACCAGTTCCAGCATCAATGCGCAGGCACAGATGATCCGCAGCGGCGCGGGGCTTGGCATCCTGCCCTGCTTCATCGGGGAGCAAGACTCAGGGCTGGTGCGCTTGTTGCGTGATCAGATCGACATCACCGGGCGATTATGGCTGGTCCTGCACCGCGACATGCGGACAATTACGCGCATCCGCCTGTTCATCGACTGGCTGGATCAACTGGTCAGCGACACCCGCCCCATCCTGCTAGGATAGGGCACCAATCAGCGGCGCGAGCGTATCCAGCAACGCTGCTGGTTGCTGGTTGCGGGGTAGCGTCGCCAGGTCTGAGGCGCGAAGCAGTCCTGTTGTCATTGCTATGCCCGTTGCCCCCGCGCCATTGGCCATCTGCATTTCCAGCGCCGGATCATCCCCCACAACGACGATCCGTTTCGCCGCCGCCCCGTTCAGCCGCATCGACGCCGCCGCCGCCATGAACGCTGTGCGGGACGGCTTACCCAGCACTTTTGCCCGTTTGCCCGTCAGCGCGGTAATCATCTTGTTGATCGCAAAGCTTGATCCGATTCCGCGCCCGGTGGCTGTGGCGAAAAAGGGCACATGGCTGGCGGTTGTCAGGATCGCACCGTCCCAGACAGACTGGCACGCAGCCTCCAGGTCAGGAAAGGTAAACTCCCGGAACCAGCCGGTATAGACCGCGTCCACCCGGCCCGGCTCGGAGGGACCGATCACCGCTATGCCCAGATCGTGCAAGGGCGCCCCGACCCCGGCATTGCCCAGAACCCGCACCCGCCCGATCCCCTGCTTCTCGAACCAAAGCGCAGCGGCGCTGGACGGGGTCATCATCTCATGATCCAGCAGATCAAACCCGGCAGCGCGCAGCGACGCGGCATAGGCAGCGGGCGGTTTTGCGGTGCCATTTGTGAAGACGCGAAACGGCGTGCCGCGCGATCTGATCGCGCCCAGCAGGTCTATCGCGTGTGGCAACGCCTTGTGCCCCCCGCTTGCCGCGTCACCCAGCGCAATCGTGCCGTCCATGTCAAAGATGAAGCCGCTGGCGGACGCGATACGGGCAATGACCTCAGGCGACATGCGCGCCTCCATGCAAGGCAATCCGCAGGCCGGGCCGCTCCACCACCAGATTGCGCGCGGCGGGCCGTGCGGCGAGCTGTTTCAGCAAGGCAAGGAGCGGCGCGGCTTCCGGCGTGTATGTTGCGCGGGAGCGTCCGGCGGCCAGCATGGCATTGACCTGATCCCCCGGCATCACGGCGCGCAGCAGGAACTCCTCGTTCGCAAGTCCTGCCCCGAACGTCCGCCGCAGATCGGCAAGGGCGGGAAAATCGCCCTCATCCATCAATTCTTTAGCCCGCGGCCGATCCAGAATGGCAGCTTCCACGGTGGCATCAACCGGCGAAGTCGGCTTGCCGAATTTACCTTGCACATAGCGGATCACCTGATCGCTCACCTGCGCATAACGCCGCTCGCCAATCACATTGAAGAGCGCCTGGCTCATCACCATTTGCGGAAAGGGCGTGACCATGATCGGGTGGCCCAGTTCCGCCCGCACCTGCTCGGTTTCGGCGATGACATCCGCCAGACGGTGCCCCAGGCCGAGTTCTTCCAGTTGGCGTTTGGTGGTTGTCATCACCCCGCCGGCGATCTGATGGCGCAGGAAGCTGGCATCGAACGCTTGCGGCACGCCAGGCGGAAGCCCTTCCGCCTGTGCCAGCCGCGTCCAGTAATCCGAGAGTTGACGCAGCGTCGCACGGTCAATCTCCACATCATGTCCGGCTTCCACCAGATTTGCGACCATCCGTTCCGCTTCGGGCAGCGAAGATCCGTCACCGCCCGGCCCCACCCCCACATGGATGGCCGAAATGCCTAGTGCGGCCGCTTCCAGACTTGATAGCGCGCCCAGGCCGATGGTATTGTGCGCGTGGATTTCCAGCGCCTTGTTCCCGATCGCCGCTTTCACTGCAGGGGCAAGCGTCCGCACCCTGTCCACCGAGAGCAGCCCGCTCGGGTCCTTGATGTAGAAAAGGTCAATATCCGGGCTGGCCATCAGCGCGTTGGCAAACCCAGCATAGAACGCATCGTCATGCACCCCGGAAAGCGTGAAGGTCAGCGCAGCCATCACTTCGGCATCGCCTTCCTGTTTGATGATCCGCGCCGCTTCGATCACGGCAGGCACTTCATGCATCGGATCAAGCATCACGAAACGGCGGATGCCGCACGCCTGCAACTGCCGGTACACCAGCCGCATGAATTCCGGATCGGCCTGTTGCCAGGCAATGAAGCGCAGGCCGGTGGTGATGAACTGCAGCGGCGTATTCGGCATGGCCGCGCGCATCCGCCGGATCCGTTCCCATGGATTGTTCCGGAAATAGCGGACAGCCACCGCCATATGGCTGGACGATGTGAAATCGACTGCCCGGAACCCCGCCCTGTCCGTCAGCGCGGCCGCTTGCAGCATATGAGCGGTGTTGAGGCCGGTGGCGCCCCACAGCGACTGGTTGCCATCCCGCATGGTCACATCGACAAGCCGGATGCTCATGCCGCCAACCCTTCAAAAAACCGCGTATCGACGCCGCCCGCCACAAAGCGCGGATCGGCGACAATCGCCTGATGGAGATCACGCGTGGTTTCCACGCCTTCAATATCAAGCTGTCCCAACGCGCGTGCCAGTCGCGCCACTGCTTCCGCGCGCGTTGGGGCGTGGACAATCAGTTTGCCAATCAGCGAGTCATAATAAGGCGGCACATCGCCCCCGCTGGCGATATGCGTATCCACCCGGATGCCCGGCCCCGCAGGCCAGATCGCGCGCGTCACCCTTCCGGGAGACGGCCGGAAATCGGCGCGCCATTCCTCCGCATTGATCCGCACTTCAATCGCCGCGCCTTCCGGCTGTATCATATCCTGCGTCAGGGAAAGCCGGGCACCACCGGCAACCAGCAATTGCTGCTCGATAAGATCCACCCCGGTGACGGCTTCGGTAACGGGATGCTCCACCTGAATGCGGGCGTTCATTTCCAGAAAATAGAAATCGAACGTCTCGCTATCGACCAGAAATTCGACCGTTCCCGCGCCGCGATAGGCGAGATGGCGGGCCAGATTCACGGCTGCGGCTTCGATCGCTGCCCGCCTGGCCTCGGGAATGCCAGGCGCAGGTGCCTCCTCCACCAGTTTCTGGAAGCGGCGCTGGATCGAACAATCCCGCGTGCCCAGATGCAGCGCAGTCTCGCCATCGCCAAGCACTTGCACCTCGACATGGCGGCCACTGCCGATGAAGCGCTCCACATAGACACGGGGATCGCCAAAAGCGGCCTGCGCCTCGGCCATCGCCATATCAATCTGGCTGTCCAGCTCATCTGCCGCGTTGACCCGCTTCATGCCGCGCCCGCCGCCGCCGGACACGGCCTTGAGCAACAAGGGATAGCCCGTCCGCTCTGCCTGCGCGCGCGCCGCTGCCTTGTCTGCCGCCTCACCGCCCGGAACGACGGGCAATCCTGCGGCAATACCCACTTTTCGGGCCATCAGCTTGTCACCCATTGCTTCGAGACTGGCAATGTCAGGCCCGACAAATGCGATTCCTGCCTGCGCGGCGGCCTTGGCAAAGGCGGCATTTTCAGAAAGGAAACCATAGCCCGGATGGATCGCATCCGCTGCCGCCACCTTGGCAGCCACTATGACCACATCGACGTTCAGATAACTTTGCGATGATGGCGCAGGCCCGATGATCACAACTTCATCTGCGATTGTGGCGGGAAGGCTCTGGGCATCAGCTTCGGAAGCGCCCAGGATCGCCACCATACCCATGCGTTGCGCCGTGCGGATGATACGCAGCGCGATTTCCCCGCGATTGGCGATGAACAGGCGACGGATCATTCTACCCGCATCAGGGGATCACCTTTCCCCACCATCACCCCATTTGCGACCAGCACTTCGGCGATCTTGCCCGACATCGCGGCATAAACCGGGTTCATCAGCTTCATCGTTTCGATAATGCCGATCACGGTTTCCGGCGTCACGGCGTCGCCCGCTTCCACAAAAGGTGGCGCGCCGGGTTGCGGCGCATGATAGAAAGTGCCGGGGAGCGGGGCGCGGATAGCAGTCGCGTCCCCCGCATCCCCGGCCAGTGAAACCGCAACCGGGGAGGATTGGTGCGGCGCACTGGTTTCGTCCTGCCAGTCCCATTCCTGGGTCCAGCCTTCTCCATCGCGCGCAACGCGCAACCGGAAACGGGCCGTCTTGATGTCGAGCGTCTGATAGGCGCTGCCATCAAGGATTGCGACGATCTCGGCCACGTCTTCAGGGGTAAGCGGGATGGTCATGATGCCATCAGTTTCCGCGCTTCAGCGAGAAGCGCGTCAGAAAACGCCTCATCATTAAAATGCGCATCAACCACCGTTACCGGCACATCTGGCGGGATTACCGACTTCAGATATTCGGCAAACGGCCCAGGCAGGCTGGTATCATGGATATGTCCGTCAGGACTGTCGTGGTTTGAAAAGCCGCCAAGCGGTGTGAACACGCGCACCGGCCCTGTCGCTTCCCCGACCAGCGCTGCCAGATGATCTGCAAGCGCACGCAGTTCAGGCAATTCCGTCCGTACTGCCGTCAGTTGCGGATTGTGAATGTGATAGCGTTTTCCCGGGAACTGCGCCCTGGCAGAATCAATCGGCCCGCCAATAATGAAATCGGCGTTGCCTGTGGCGAAGATTGTCGGGATGCCGCGGCGTATGCCGGCTTTCCCGCGGTCCGGCCCGGCATTGGCAAGGCCATTGTTCAGATAGTCGATCATCTCCGTCAGCGACAGATCCAGCACCAGCGCCACGTCGCGTTCTGCCGCGATGCTGTCCAGCGTCGGTCCGCCAGCGCCCGAAGAATGGAACACCATGACTTCGCAGCCATCGTCTTCCAATGCCTCACGCACCCGGCGGACGGTCTTTTCGGTGGTGGCAAGCGTGGTCATCAACACCAGCGGCCGATCCCCGCTGACAGTGGGATCATAGCCCTTGGCCATGCCGGAAACCGCCAAAGCGGCGTTGCGATAGACATCGCGGCTGATGCTGTTGATGCCCGCGATATCGGTCACCGCGTTCATCTTCGCGATGTCCTTCACACCCACATAAGGC
>JANOAJ010000074.1:0-7455 GCA_031411035.1 Sphingomonadales bacterium | reverse complement strand
CAGCTATTTTGCACGCCCGACCCTGCGTCTGGTGATCAATCAGCCGTTCGAAGTGACCGACCGCAAGGAACAGTTCGACGTGATCTGCACCGTCAAGGGCGGCGGGCTTTCGGGCCAGGCCGGTGCCCTGAAGCACGGCATTTCACAGGCGCTGACCAAATACGAACCCGCCCTGCGCGGTGTCGTGAAAGCGGCCGGGTTCCTGACCCGCGACAGCCGCACGGTCGAACGCAAGAAATACGGCAAGGCCAAGGCGCGCAAGAGCTTCCAGTTCTCCAAGCGCTAAGTTTGCCAATACAGGTCGATACGCGACACGGAACGGCCTCGGGGAAACCCGGGGCCGTTTTTGGTTCAGCGCCGTATCATCGACCAGAAATGCGGACCGCCGCCCGGCACATCCCATTCCTGCGTCACTTCAAAGCCAAGCCGCTGATACAGGCCAACATTTTCCGGCGTCGCGGTTTCCAGCCAGGCAGGCTTTCGGTCCGCTTCGGCCCGCGCGAGCCCGGCACGTATCGCCGCCCCGCCCCAGCCCTTGCCCTGATGCGCGGGCCGCACCCCGGCATAATGGAGATACCAATAGTCAAACCCCTTGGGATGATGCGCCTCAATGGCGTCCGCAATCCGCATCGCCCGGCCCAGTGCCGTGCCAAAGGTGCGCAATAGCGGCACGATCAGCCGCAGCATTTCGAGCTTGCCGGTTTCCGCCCGCCCCGGCGCGCGCCACAGCGTTACCCCTTCGCCGCCCGGTGACGCAAACGCCACCCCGGCTGCCAGATCGCCCGGCACGATCAGATCGAACATCATCGGCAAGCGCCGCGCGCGTTCGCCCGCATCCGGCAATATCCAGCCAACCGCCGGATCATTCTGAAACGCCAGCCCCAGCGTGTCACGCAGCGCGGCAGAGTCCCGGCTTTCCGCGATCGGCCGCGCGCTCAACAGCGCCACCCCTTCGCCACCGGCCCGGCCTCCAATATGCGGTAAGCTGCCTCGACAAATTCGCACAGCACTGGCCGCGTGTCGCGCGGATCGATGATATCCTCGATCCCGAACTTCTCCGCCGTGCGGAAGGGAGAGCGCACCCGGTTCAGCCGCGTCTGAATATCCTTTAGCAGCGCCTTGGGATCAGCCGACGCTTCCAGATCAGATTTGTACGCCGCTTCCAGTCCGCCCGAAATCGGCAGGCTTCCCCAGTCGCCGCTGGGCCAGGCGTAACGCCATTTGTGGCGGGAGAGATTGGCGTGGGCGCTGCCCGCCATGCCATATGCCTTGCGCATGATCACCGCGCAGATCGGCACTTTCGCCTGATAGATCGCCATCATCGCGCGGCTGCCATAACGGATCGTGCCTTCATCCTCTGCCTTGCGCCCGATCAGGAAGCCGGGAACATCAACCAGATGGAGGATGGGCAAATGAAAGGTATCGGCCAGATCGACAAAGCGTTCGATCTTGCGCGCGCTTGCCGCTGTCCAGATGCCGCCCAGCACCATCGGGTCGCTCGCCATGATCGCCACAGGATAGCCATCCATCCGGGCAAAGCCGGTGACGACCGAAGGCCCGTGCTGCCGTCCGATCTCGAAGAAGCTGCCCGTATCCACCACGGCGTCGATGATCGGCCGCACAGCATAAAGATGCCGTCCGTCACGCGGCACGGCTTCGATCAGGCTGGCCTCGCGCCGGTCGGGCCTGTCCTTGGTTGGCACCCGCACCGGCAGTTCGTGCACCGATGAGGGCAGGTAGGAAAGGAAGCTCCGTGCCTTGGCAAAGGCATCCGCCTCGCTGTCTGCCTCATCATCAATCGCGCCATTCTTGGCGTGGATGGAAGAGCCGCCCAGTTCTTCCTTGGTGCGCTTTTCCCCCACTGCGGCCACCACCGGCGGCCCGGCGACAAACATCTGCGCGAGCGTTTTCACCAGCACCGAATAGTGCGCCATCACCTGCCGCCCGGCCCCCAGCCCCGCCACCGGCCCCAACCCGAGCGCGACGACGGGAATGGTGGAGAGATTATCGACCATAACCTCCCAGCCCGGCACTTCGGGCACATAGGTGTAGCCCATCGATTCCAGACTCTTGACGGAACCGCCCCCACCCGTGCCTTCCACCAGCCGGACAAGCGGCATCCGGTATTCGTTCGCCAGTTTCTCCGATTGCACCAGCTTGCCGTGGAGCGAGGCATCCGCCGCCCCGCCGCGCACGCTGAAATCATCGGCCTGGATCACCACCGGCCGCTTGTCGATGGTCGCGCGCCCGATCACGATATTGGCGGGCAGAAAAGCGGTGAGATTGCCCTTCGCATCATAGCTGGCGGCCCCGCCCAGCTTGCCGATTTCCCGGAAACTGCCTTTGTCTGCAAGGGCGGCAATCCGCTGCCGGACATTCATCCGCCCGGCATCGCTTTGGCGCTTGAGCTTTTCCGCGCCGCCCATCCCCTCCGCCAGCTTCTGTCGCTTGCGGAGTTCCTCGACTTCCTTTTCCCAGCTCATCTCGCCAGCTTTCCGTGGACGGTGCGCACGAGAAACCAGAGCAGCAGACCGACCGGCCCGACCATCAGCGTGCAGAACAGGCAGGGCAGCACCAGCCAGTGCGACACCCCGCGCTTGCCCGCATCCTCCACTTCCCAGCTACCGATGAACAGGTCAAAAGCCAGATAGTGCGTCCAGCCCAGCATCACATTGGGCGCCTTGGAAAAGAGCGCCGTGACGCCGGCAAGCGTGGAGAAGGACCCGCCCTCAACCGGCACCGTGGTAAACAGCAGCATATAGAGATAGGCCAGCGCCAGCAGGATCGCCACGCCCCGCGCGCCGCTCACCAGCCGGTGGCGGGCGAGCGGCGCCAGCGCCAGCGCGGCCCACCCCGCAAAAGCCAGCGCACTCAGCGCGGAATAGACCGACTCCCAGTTCATGTCCCTCTCCCTGTTTGCCCCAATCCTGCCCGGATGGAGCGGGGAGGGCAAGGGTGGCGCGTGCCAGCGGCGCACAGGCAGCAGACAGCGCTGGCCATTGCGCTGTCAACCGGTTCCGGTAGCAGCCGCGCCTGACTGCGCGGGAGCCTCTCCTCCCGCATGATATTCACTTGTCAAAGAACCCGCTACACGACTCGGGCAGGAATTCACCTAATAGTTCAAATCCTATTATACAAGCAGAATCGACATGCCGGTTGGGAAACCATGTTTTCAGCGCGACCATTCATGCCATCCGCCGTCCCTCCCCTGTTGCCCCGTTCCGCCATCCCCGCTAAGGGCGCGCTGCATTGCAGCATCACTAGCCTTTAGAAAGCGCAGTCATCATGCGAACCACGTCTGCCGCCCTGGACCGGATCCAGCCTTCTGCCACGCTTGCCATGACCAGCCGGGTGCTCGCGCTCCAGGCCGAAGGCGTCAAAGTGATTGGCCTTTCGGCGGGCGAGCCCGATTTCGACACGCCCGATTTCGTCAAGGAAGCCGCGATGGAAGCGATCCGCGCGGGCAAGACCAAATACACCAATGTCGATGGCACGGCAGAGCTGAAAGCCGCGATCAAGGCCAAGTTCAAGCGCGATAACGGGCTGGACTATGAAGCCGGCCAGATCAGCGTGAATGTCGGCGGCAAGCACACTTTGTTCAACGCGCTGGTCGCCACGGTGGACGCGGGCGATGAAGTGATCATTCCCGCGCCCTACTGGGTAAGCTATCCCGATATCGTGGCCTTTGCAGGCGGCACGCCGGTGTTCATCTCCGCGCCGGCATCGCAGAACTACAAGATCACGCCGGCCCAGCTTGACGCCGCGATCACGCCGCGCACGCGCTGGGTGATGCTCAATTCCCCGTCCAACCCCACCGGCGCGGCCTATTCCGCGACTGAACTCAAGGGGCTGGCCGATGTGCTGATGCGCCACCCGCATGTGATGGTGATGACGGACGATATGTATGAGCATGTCTGGTATGCCGACACACCCTTTGCGACGATCCTGCAGGTCTGCCCCGAACTCTATGATCGCACGATCACGATCAATGGCTGTTCCAAGGCCTATTCGATGACCGGCTGGCGGATCGGCTATGCCGGTGGCCCGGCCTGGCTGATCAAGGCAATGGCCAAGCTGCAATCGCAATCGACCAGCAACCCCTGCTCGATCGCCCAGGCCGCCGCCACAGCCGCGCTGAACGGTGACCAGTCCTTCCTCAAGGCCCGCAACGAAGCGTTCCGGGGTCGCCGCGATCTGGTCGTTTCGATGCTCAACCAGGCCAAGGGGCTTAGCTGTCCCACGCCCGAAGGTGCTTTCTATGTCTATCCGGACTGCGCCGGCACGATCGGCAAGACCACGCCCGGCGGCAAGGTGATCGAAAGCGATGCGGACCTGATCGACTATTTCCTCGAAACGGTGGAAGTGGCCGCTGTTCACGGCGCGGCCTTCGGCCTTTCGCCGGGGTTCCGCATTTCCTATGCCACCTCCGAAGCGATTCTGACTGACGCTTGCACCCGCATTCAGAAGGCCTGCGGCGATTTGCGGTAACCCTGTGTAACCAGTCACACTTCCCGCGCGAACTCGGCTATAAGGCGAGTCGCGTTGGAGTGCTGGCATGATGATGATTTCACGACGGGAATGGTTTGCAGGCGGAATCGCGCTGGGTGCGCTTTCGCTGGCGGGATGCGGGCAGGCGGCGCCAGCCAGGTTTGAAGTCACGCTCACTGACGCGGAGTGGAAGAAGCGGCTCTCCCCCGCTGCCTATGCCACGCTGCGCCATGAAGCGACCGAACGGCCCTTCACCAGCCCGCTGAACGCCGAGCACCGCAAGGGAATATTCTCCTGCGCGGGATGCGCACTGCCGCTGTTTTCCTCCGCCACCAAGTTTGACAGCGGCACGGGTTGGCCCAGCTTCTGGCAGCCCTTGCCCAAGGCCGTTGCCACCAAGACGGACTGGGAAATCGGGGCTGCCCGCACCGAAGTCCATTGCCGTCGCTGCGGCGGGCATCTGGGTCATGTCTTTGACGACGGGCCAAAGCCCACGGGCCAGCGTTACTGCATGAACGGTGTCGCGCTTTCCTTCACACCGGCGCGGGGGTGAGGGGATGAAGCGGATGATCCTGGCAGGCATTGTCGCGGCGGCGGTGGTCGGCGCACTCGCATCACAGCAATTGCCGGCGCAAAGAATGGCACCCCCGGCGGCAGCGGACGCGACAGAGCCGGGCGGAAAAGCCGTGGCCGTTCTGGCGGGCGGCTGTTTCTGGGGGATGGAGGGCGTGTTCGAGCATGTGAAAGGCGTTTCCGTCGTCACGTCCGGCTATGCAGGCGGCACGGCGGCCACGGCCAATTATGAGGATGTATCGAGCGAAAGCACCGGCCATGCCGAAGCGATCCGGATCGTCTATGATCCGCGGCAGATCAGCTATGCCACCTTGCTGCGCGTCTATTTTTCGGTGGCGCACGATCCGACGCAGTTGAACCGGCAAGGCCCGGATTCCGGCACCAGCTATCGCTCCGCCATTTTCCCGCAATCGCCTGCGCAGGAAGCCGCCGCGCGCGCCTATATCGCGCAACTGGCAAAGGCCCAGCCCGCAGGCAAGCCCATTGTCACCCGGATCGAAAAAGGCAGTTTCTATCCGGCCGAAAGCTATCATCAGGATTTTATGCGGCTAAACCCCAACCACCCCTATATCCGCCAATGGGACGTGCCCAAGCTGGCGCACTACAAGGCAGCCTTTCCGGCGCTGTGGAAATAGCCCTGTTGCCAAGCGCGGCAAGCACGCCAATATCGCGTGACCGAATCAGGAGCCTGAACCCATGACCGATACGCTTGCCGCCATCCCCTTGAAGACCATTGATGGCCGCGATGCCTCGCTGGCAGACTATGCCGGCAAGGTGCTGCTCGTCGTCAACGTCGCGTCCAAATGCGGGCTCACACCACAATATGACGGGCTGGAAGCGTTGCATGAGAAGCTGGAAGGCAAGGGATTTTCCGTGCTCGGCTTCCCGGCCAATGATTTTGGCGGGCAGGAACCGGGCAGCAACGAGGAAATTGCCGAATTCTGCCGTACGAATTTTTCGGTGAAGTTCCCGATGTTCGCCAAGATCACGGTTTCCGGGCCAGACAAGCACCCGCTTTATGCCGCCCTTGATGCGGCCCAGCCGCAAAAACGGGGTGACCCGGAAAGCTTTCGGGAAAGGCTGCGCGGCTTTGGCATGACGCCCAATCCCGATCCTGAAGTGCTGTGGAATTTCGAAAAGTTCGTGATCGCCAAGGATGGTAGCGTTGCCGCCCGCTTTGCCCCCACCACCCCACCCGACGATGCCGATCTTGCGGCGGCGATTGAGGCAGAACTCGCCAGATAGTCAGGGAAGCGGGAATTCCAGCACGCGCCCGGCAACCGGCACCAGTGCCTGCGCCCGCGCGCCGGCTGCCGCCAGTATTTCGGGATGCTGGGCTGCCAGACCGCCTGTGAGCGCGCCAAAGGCAGGCAGGATCAGCTTCGTCGGCGTTCGCACAAAACAGGCGCGCGAAACGCTCCGCCCCCGCGCGACGATTCTGTGCTTGGGGTGGAAATGGCCGGACAGTTCAGGCCGCACTTCGCCCGTTTCGGCCCGGTGGCGCATCACCAGCCCGCTGCATTCCGCTTCGGCAAGGATGGTGCCGCCAATCCCTTTTGGCAGATCCGCGTCGTGATTGCCGGTGATCCAGTGCCAGGCCAGCCCGTCGGTCAAAGTCTTCAGAATCTCGCGCGCGCCGTGGGTCAGGCGGCTCGGCCCTTCCCGGTCATGGAAATTATCCCCCAGACACCAGACTTCGCGCGTGCCGGTCGCCACGATCTGCGCGGCCAGGCCGCGGAGCGTCGCCAGCGTATCATAAGGGGGCAGCATCTGCCCGCGCTCGGCAAACCAACTGGCCTTTTCAAGATGGAGATCAGCGACAATCAGCGCACGGCGCGCGGGCCAGAACAGGGCCGTTCGCCCGGCTACGCGGAAATCCTGTCCGCCAAAGACCAGCCGGGACATTAGCCGTCGGCGCTTTGCTCCGCCGCCGCTTCCCCTTCGGCTGCGCGTTCGAACCAGGCTTCCACCGGGCCACTGAGCTTGATGGTCAGCGGCTTGCCGCGCCGGTCCATGGTTTTGCCGGCCTGCACCCGAATCCAGCCTTCGGAAATGCTGTATTCCTCAACATCGCGGCGCTCGCGTTCCTTGAAACGAATGCCAATCCCGCGACGCAGCACATCCGCATCGAAATAGGGGCTGTCCGGATCAATCGAAAGACGGTCTGGGGGAGTGTCAGTCATGGTGATGCTTTGCAGTCTGTCGTTGCAGGAGCCTCCCGCGCTATCGCTTGGGAGTCTTTCCGGAAAAGAAGTGGTGCCGCCTAGGTGACTCGAACACCTGACCCTCGCATTACGAATGCGATGCTCTACCGGCTGAGCTAAGGCGGCAATGTCGGGCGCGCTTACACGGCCCGATCAGACAAGACAAGCACCCTCGCCGGTGATTTCTCTG
>JANOAJ010000073.1:0-3551 GCA_031411035.1 Sphingomonadales bacterium | reverse complement strand
CGCCCTGCTTGCGGCATCCCTGCTTGCCGTTCCCGCCACCGCATCGGCCCAGGCTGCGGCATCGGCCGTGGCTGTCGCCAATCTTGAGGAAGCGGTGCAGAAATCCAACGCGTTCACGGCTGCGATCGGGCAGATCAAGGTGACGTACAAGGCGCAGATTGATACGCTGGAGGCCCGCCAGAAGGCGTTGAACGCGGAAATCGCGCCGCTGGTTACCGCATTTCAGGCCGCGCAGAAGGCGCCCAACCCCAATCAGGCCGCGCTCCAGACGCAATATAACGCGATCCAGACCAAGCAGCAGAACGGCCAGAAGGAACTGCAGAATCTTGGTGCACCCGTGGCACGTGCGCAGGCTTATGTTGAAGAACAGATTGTCGGCAAGCTTGATGCCGCGCTGAAGGCCGCCATGATCAAGAAGGGCGTCGCTCTCGTCCTTGCACCCCAGGCAACGGTGTCTTACGCGCCTGCGTCTGACCTGACTGACGAAATCACCGCCGAACTGAACACGGCTGTGCCGACCGCCAGCATTACGCCGCCCGCCAACTGGCAGCCCGGCGGACAGGGCGGTGCCCAGCAGCCCGCCAAGCCTGCACCGGGCCGTTAAGTCCCATGGCGTCTGATGACGCTGCTGCATCCGCCATTGGCCCGCTGGAAATCAGCGCGGTCATGGCGGCTCTGCCGCACCGCTATCCCATGCTGCTGGTTGACCGGGTCGAACAACTGATCCCGGACCAGTCGATCCGGGCCATCAAGGCTGTCAGTTTCAACGAAGGCTTCTTCCAGGGGCATTTCCCCGGCCGCCCGATCATGCCCGGCGTGCTGATCGTCGAAGCGCTGGCACAGGCTGCCGGCATTCTTGCGGTTGAGTCGCTTGGCCTGACGGGCAGCGGCAAGCTGGTCTATTTCATGGCGATAGAGGGTGCCAAGTTCCGCAAGCCGGTGGAACCGGGCTGCTTGCTGAGTCTTGAGGTGGAATTCGTCCAGAAGCGCAGTTCGGTCTGCAAATTTTCGGGGCGGGCGCTGGTCGATGGCAAACTGGCTGCAGAAGCGAACTTCACGGCGATGATCGCGGATCCGCCGGCTTAGACGGGATCTTCCCGGGATATCGCTATTGGCTATCCGCTCAGCCAATCCGTCATTCCGGCGAACGCCGGAATGACGGATTCGGGCAATCCCATTTTGAACTGAAGACCGACAACCAATGGCTTATCCCTTGCCCTGAAGCGATTCGCCCGCTATGCGCGCGCCTGCCTCTCTCCCCGGCTGGTCGGAAACCAGCCAAAATCCGGAGCCAATGACGTGAAACAAGGCATTCATCCCGACTATCACATGATCAAGGTGCAGATGACAGACGGCACCGTCTTCGAAACCCGCTCGACCTGGGGCAAGGAAGGCGATCTGATGACGCTCGATATCGATCCGCTGGCGCACCCTGCCTGGACAGGTGGCAATCAGCGACTGCTTGATGCCGGCGGTCAGGTGGCAAAGTTCAACAAGCGCTTTGGCGGGCTTACCCTCAAAAAGGGCTGATGCATTCGGGCCGTTCCGCAAAGGGCGGCCCCGCTTTCGCAGGCAACAAAAAAGCGGGCGATTTCGCCCGCTTTTTCATATCCGGCTTGTGGCTGGAAAGATTATTTGATGGCCTTCGCCACGACGCGGCGGTTGGCACCGTTCAGCGCCGATGTGCCGGGAAGCGGGCGATCAAAGCCATAGCCTGCCACTTCAAAGCGCTTCGTATCAACGCCCTTGGCGGCCAGGAAGGCAACCACGGCTTCCGCACGGCGGCGTGACAGATCCAGATTGGCTTCGCGCGAACCCACTGCATCCGTATGGCCTTCGATCATGAAGCGGGTCGAAAGGCGATCCGGCTTCATCATAGCGGCTGCCAGACGATCAGCACTGGCCCGGGCACCCGGTGTCAGTTCTGCCGAATTGGTCATGAAGTTCAGTTGAAGGTCCACACCCGCAGCGGCGCTTGCCGGTGCCATCTGGGGACGGGCAGGACGCGGCGTCGCTGCCAGCTTGGGCCGCTGTGCCACCGGAGCCGCACCAACGACAGGGCGCTGTGCGACGGGTTTTGCCACCTCAACCGCCGGGCGGACACCCGCCATGCTGAAGCCTTTCGTGTTGCCACGATCCGGCCCGACTGAGTCGCCGCATTCATTGAAAAGTGCGCAGTCATAATCGACTGGCGCCGCCTGTTCGGCACGGGCCATGGACGCAGTGCCCAGCGCCACCATCGATGCCATGACCAAAGTCAGCTTCCGCATTTCCCAAACCCCTTGACAGCAAGAATCTATTAACTTTTGACATACCGAAAATTCGGTCTGTTCGCAATGTGATTCGTAGTAAATGCCTGAAAAGGCGCTGTGATCCCCGTCACGCGTGGAAAAATAACTTCCCCACAAACAAGCATTTGGCGGTGCCGGGGCGAATCGGGTGTGCCTGTGTCAATCATGTTGAACGCGCCTGCAGCCGGCTCAGCGAAAGCTGGTGAATGCTCAGGCGCCGTGCAGGCCGACAATCGCCACAGCCGAAACATTCTGCACCGGCTGCCCGCCCAGATTATGGGACAGGGCAAATATGGGATTGTCCTGACGTTGCCTGTCACCGGCGCGACCAAGCAGTTGCAGATAATTTTCATATATCATGCGCAGGCCCGATGCGCCGATGGGGTGGCCGAAGCATTTGAGGCCGCCATCAATCTGGCACGGGATGCCGCCATCGGCGTCAAAAAAGCCGTCGCGGACATCTTTCCAGCCTTCGCCTTCCTTTGAGATGTACAAATCCTCCATCGTCACCAGTTCCGTGATCGAAAAACAGTCATGCACTTCCATCAGGCTGATTTGCTCGCGCGGCCTGGTGATCCCGGCTTCCTCATAGGCTTTGGACGCTGCAATCCGGGTGGTGTGGAAATAGCTGCCGTCCCAGCCGCCCCCGGCCTGCATTTCCCACCCGTTCGAGGCGGAGATCTGCAATGCCTTGATCGTGACAAGATCCTGCTTGCCCAGTGCCTTGGCGATTTCCGGCGTGGTGACAATGGCACATGCCGCACCGTCCGATACGCCGCAGCAATCATAAAGTCCCAGCGGATCGGCAATCATCGGCGCGTTGAGAACGGTATCGATATCCACGGCTTTTTGCAGATGCGCCTTGGGGTTCTTCGCGCCATTGGCATGGGATTTGACCGAAACATGGGCAATAGCCCGTTTCAGGTCGTCGCGCGATACGCCGTGCTTCGCGCGGTAGGCAGAGGCGATCTGGGCGAAGCTGCCCGGCGCCGAACCGGTAACACCGATCATGTCATAAGTCGTGCCGCGCGTGCGGACGGGCAGGCCGCCATAGCCCGTGTCTTTGAGCTTCTCCACGCCCAGGGCCAGCGCGATGTCCGCAGCGCCTGATGCCACGGCATAGACCGCCCCGCGGAAACTTTCGGTGCCGCTGGCGCAGTAATTTTCCACCTTGGTGACGCCGATATTGGGCAGCCGCAGCGCCATGCTGAGCGGAATGCCGGAAGGCCCGATATTCTGGCCATCAAATCCCACGCCCAG
>JANOAJ010000072.1:0-2184 GCA_031411035.1 Sphingomonadales bacterium | reverse complement strand
TCCTTATTCTTCCGTCGCGCGCCAGAGGCAGGCTGAACCCGAGCCCCGACATGGCGCTCCCACAGGTCCGGTCTGCGTAACCGTGTATCGATCTCGGACTGGGCTTTGCGCCACGCCGCGATCTTCGCATGATCCCCCGATCGCAACACTTGCGGGATCATACGCCCTTCCCACTCAGCAGGTCGGGTATAGTGCGGATATTCAAGGAGACCGTTCTCAAACGACTCCTCATCCCCACTCGAAGCCGCGCCCATTACGCCGGGAAGCAGGCGAATGCAAGCATCGAGCAGCATCAGCGCGGCGGGCTCTCCGCCCGAGAGCACAATGTCTCCCATGGAGACCTGTTCAATGGCCCGCGCCTCGAAAATCCGTTCGTCAAAACCTTCAAACCGGCCACACAGGATTGTGACGCCGGGGCCGCGCGCGAGTTCGCGGACGCGCGCTTGGGTGACAGGCGCGCCACGCGGCGTCATTGCAAGGATAGGAGCATCGGGCTGAGCCGCAAGGGCATGGTCAACAGCGCTTGCAATCACGTCCGCGCGCAGGACCATGCCTGAACCACCGCCCGCAGGCGTATCATCCACCGTCCGGTGCTTGTCCGTCGCAAAATCGCGGATCTGGATGGGCGCGCACAACCACCGCCCCTCCTCCAGCGCACGCCCGGCAATGGACACACCCAGCGGGCCAGGAAACATCTCGGGATAGAGTGTGAGGATTTGGGTGTGAAAGGTCACTGGCAATCGATCCTGAGTTGTGGCCGATCCCATAAGCCTGGCCCCTTCCCGGACACAATGCCACAGTCAACGGCACCCATCTTCCTGTAGAACCAGGCTGCGGGCGGATGCGCGACGATCTGAACGGAATTCAGTCCCTGAAGCCGAGCGAATTCCAGCATGTGTCGAAACAACAATCGCCCAACCCCCAGACCTTGAGAAGAATCGTCCACAAACATCAAGTCGAGATCGGCCTTTGCGACGTCGAGGCGATAGAAGCCTCCTATGCTATCATTATATTCAGCCAGCCACACTTCGCCACGTGTTATCATCTCGGAAGAGACCGGATAGCGCTCGATCATAACCAGATACTCGCCCCGATACGCGCGCGAACGAAGCATCATGGCAGTCAATGCGTTTCGATCCGCTTCAACAGCAAGGCGTATCGCCGGTTTGGCGCAACGCCCCATCACGCCGTCCAATTCTCAACCTTTAACCCCGGCACATCGGCAAAGTCGGCTTCGTTGTTGGTCACCACCGTTGCCCCGATGCTGAGCGCATGGGCTGCGAGCAGCCGGTCAAACCGGGCGCGCTTGAAAGGCAGTCGCGCATATTCACGTGCTGCCGTTTCGTCGAACTCGATGATCGGGATCACGCGAAGGAAAGCATCCAGAATGTCTTGACGCGGTGGCTTCCCCATCCACGTTCCGAGCGCGACCTCCGCAAAGCTGATCGCCGAGATCGACACATCTCCTGGATAGCAGGCCGCCAGACGCCGGTTCAGGGAAGAGTCCGGCGCGCCGCCCATTGAATATATGGCGAGATCAGAATCAAGGAGATAGCGCGTCACTCGCCGGACAGAGCCTTGCGCCGTGCGACTGTACTTGGTCGCTCCTCAAAATCGTCACGCGGCGCTGGCGTGAAGCCCGGAAGCTTTCCCGCGAACCCGCTGATATCAATCTTGCGCCGGGGCTGATCCACCGGCTCCACCCGGAATGACATCGGCGTTTCGCGCACCATCCGCACTTCGGTGCCTTCCGCCACGCCCAGCCCCTTGGGCAGGCGCAGCGCCACCGAATTGCCGGACTTGAAAGTTTTGCCCAGATATTCTTCGCTCATTGCGCGTCTCCGTATATACATTATGTATATACACACCGCACCCTGCCGTCAATCAGCCTTTAACCGAATATCAGAACCTGCAGCCTTAGGGCGGTTTCGGGAACAGTTGAAGGGTTGCCATGCGGGCATTGGGCAAGGGAGTGATGGCGGCGGCGTGCCTGTTTGGCGCGTCGGCACCTGCGGCTGCCCAGTCAAGCTTTGCCGCGCACACCGCCTTGCAATGGCCCGGTGTTCTGACCGGCGCGTTTCTTGGCTTTCTGCTGCTGCCCGTCGCCTACAATATCGCGTTCTTTGTCATCCTGCGGGAACGCTTCCTGATCTGGCAAGGCGTCCGCTCTGTCATCATCGTGAT
>JANOAJ010000071.1:0-7327 GCA_031411035.1 Sphingomonadales bacterium | reverse complement strand
CCTCCCGTTCCAGATCGCCCTGAAACGGATCATCCCGCGCCCCGATATGGACATAGGACCGGTCAACATCGTCCAGCGCCACCAGCTTGGCGTCAGGATGATCCGCCTGGATCAGATCGTCCGCCGCACGCGCGCGTTCCGCGCACGCAAGCAGCACCGCGTGAATATCGGCCTGCGCCTGCGCATCCAGCGCCACCCCGTCAAACCCGTTGAGCAGCGCCGCCGCCGCATCATCGCGCTCGGCCTTGTCGCACCCGTCGCCGCCGCCGGTAACGACTGTCCGCATCGTGGTGGTGGAGGCCTGCGCGACCGCAGCGGCATCGCCCTCCCCGGCAGCCCCCGGCCCGGTCGCCGCGCCGGCACTGGCCTTGGTGCTGAAATAATTGATCGTCGTGCGCTTGCCGTTCGCATCCTGCCCGTAATGGCGCAGGCAGAACATCAGCAGCGCGTCATTGCGCTTGCGGCGAAACCCCATGAGCTTGCCCGCGACGAACACCGGCACCAACTGCCCCTCCATCGCCCGTTCAAAGGCGACGTCTTTCAGCCGCTGCACCCCAAAATCGAGCGCCGCCTCCCACGCCCGGCGAAACCCTTCCGCGCCGGGCGCACGGCGCAGCGTGTAACAATTGGCCTGCGCCATATTGACCATCGCCGCCGCACGACTGACCGATCCGGTATCCGCCAGCGCCTCGATAAAGGCCTTTTGCCGCTCCGGCGTCCAGCCATCATGACGATAGACGCGCGGCACCGGATCAAACTCCGGAAGCGCCCCCCGCGCCTTCCGGGCAACAGGAACACGGTTTTGCATAGGTATAAACTCCCCACTCACAGCCCGATTCGCGGGCAACCGGTTAGGTTATGGCGCGGGGGAATGGGTGTAGGACAGAGGTTTTTTCCTGTGAGGTTGGGGGGGTCTTGTGTCCTGCCATCGATGCGGCGAACAGATGCCAACAATGCGGACGCCATGGAACCTAGCAAGGTACGGCGGAGAAGGCGTGCGAGTGGACAGGCGGCTTTTGGCGCGTTCAGCAGCAAAGCAGACATTCAGTGCCAGCGATTCTTATCAACCTACTTATTTTTAAGCGCGCAAGACCTATCTGTAGTCAACTATGAAGATCGGTCGCAATGAGCCCTGCCCATGCGGCAGCGGAAAAAAATATAAGCGCTGTCATGGGCAGCTTAGCCCGTTGCCTTTTAACAGCGCAGACTTTTCTGATGCAATTCAGCATTCGCGGGAAAAAATGCTAGCACGAAGACGCGTTCAAGAGGCGCAGCAGGGGCGCGGGAAACCAATCATTTCAGCTAAGGTCAATGGGCATCAAATCGTTGCCGTCGGAAATCAGCTCCATTTCTCAAAGACTTGGAAGACCTTTATAGATTTTCTCGGTGACTACATTCGAACGAAGATGACTCCAGAGTGGGGCAATTCGGAACTTGCAAAACCACTGGATGAACGACACATAATCTTACAGTGGTATGACGCTGTATGTCGGCTGCAAAAAGATTCGATCAAAACCCCGGGTCAGCCTGCAAATATGGAAGTTGTTGGTGTGCTGGCTTGTTATTATGGCTTGGCATATGCCCTCTACCTTATTGATCACAACGTAGAACTCCAAAATCGGATGATCTCTCGCTTGAAGGATCGATCGAATTTTCAAGGCGCCTATTACGAGCTTATCGTTGCACGTGTGCTGATCACGGCGGGGTTTGAGCTGACACTTGAAGACGAATCTGATGGGCGTTCGAAGCACTGCGAATTCGCGGCTGTTTCGAAGGAAACTGGCCAAAAGTTTTGGATTGAAGCGAAAATGCGATCCGTGGCCGGTTTACTCGGCAAAAATAACACGGATGGTGTCAATTCAGAAACTGCCAAAAAACCAGCCTCCGAACTCGTCAAACACCTAAATGCTGCCTTTAAGAAGCCCGCGGACAATCAGCGGATGATATTCATCGATCTAAACGCAGATATGTCTGTGGATGCCAGCGACAAAAACCGACCGGCGTTCGTCGATGCGGTTAATCAGCGTCTGCTCAAATACGAGAGGGAGTCGCTAGAGTCTGGCAAGACCGCCTATGTCTTCGTGACTAACATGACATTCCACCGGGATTTGCTCGAGGCAGCGCAGATACTGTTGATTCCATCTGGAATGGGTATGTCTGATTTCAACCGCCCAGGGTATATGAAGCTCTCCGAAATCTATAGGCGCGACAAAAAGCACGCGGACGCACTTCGTGTGTGTGATAGCCTGTCTAAGCTGCTCAGTTTTCCCACGACATTTGATGGCTCCATGGTTGCCTCCGCGCTCTTTGGAGAACTTCCTCCAGTTCACATCGGCGAGAAATACAAGTTTGAGGGCGCGGGCGAAGACGGCAGCGATGTGGTCGGCACCGTAACAGATGCAATCGTTCTGGAAGCGGAGAAGGAAATCACAGTTGCGATTCAAACCGATGACAACAAAGCATACCTACTAAAGGAGAAAATGACTGACACTCAATTATCCGACTACGAAGCCCATCCAGATGCCTATTTTGGAAAATTGAAATACGTCCCGAAAGGCATCAAGACGCCCTATGATATGTTTCTGTTTTTCGTCGAAGGGCAACGAGAAATGGAGCGTGCAAAATTGATTGAGCACCTGAATATGAACGATGTTCAAGCTGAAGGCTCGTCAAACGAGGATCTGCTGTTAGAGCTTTGCGAACGCCAGGTCTCGGGAAGTGGTATGTTCAAGATCGTCGATGGTGTTCTAACAAGCGAACCAAATCCTCAAACAAATTAGAGAATCTATGCCACGGACGAACGGCGGCTTCCAGCGGCGGAAATAGTGCAGATGATCGTCCGGAATCTTGTCGGAAGCAGTCACTCATGATCGTGCGCCTTCGCACCAAGACAACGTCGTTCGCCGAACGCCTGATAAAAGGCAGAGGCGGCTGCATTCTTGGCATCCACTACAATCGCGAATACGGCTAGGTCTTACGCGGCGGTCAGTATCCGGTTGATGGCATCGGCCAGCGGCCAAGCAACAACAACATAATAAGGCTTCCATTTGCCAAGGCTGGAATTGTAACAAAACCGCGCCTTACAAACACCCCCGCAAATCGCCGCACGTAACCATCAACGTCATCGGGCTTAGCGGCGATGTCACCATCCCAAGGCGCAGATAGAAATCGCGGGCGTCATCCGAAATGGCGTGGACGATCATGCCGCGCGCGCCGATAATGTCTGCGGCGGCAAGCGCGCGCCGTGCGGCATCGCGGAATAGCGCGCGGCCAAGCCCTTTGCCCTGCCATGTCCGGTCAATCGCCAGCCGCGCCAGCACGATCACGGGCACCGGATCGGGCATGTTGCGGCTGAACCTGCCTTTTGCCTCGGCAATGGCAATCGAACTGGCGGCAAGCGCGAAATAGGCGATCACGCGATTATCAGCACAGGTAACGTAACAGCGTGAGGCACCGCCCAGATGATTGGCCAGCGCACGCCGTTTCAGCCACTCATCGAGCGAAGGCGTTCCGCTTTCAAAGGCAGTGCAATCATGATCGGCAGTGATTGGCGCGGGGGTCGTTGGCGTCACGCGGTATCCCAGGGCGCTGGCGATTGCATCGTCCGGGCAAGCTTCGCATTGGGCAAGGCGGGCGCATCAAGGGCAGCAACGAACGCATCGAACGTCTCTGCATCAACGCGCAGCACGGCCTGATCGATCAGCGCATCTTCCGCCGCGCGACGCGACGCCTCAATCATGAAATCAGAGCGTGACCGACCCTGTGACCGGGCCGCACGATCAATCAGCGCGCGCACATCATCACGGATGCGCAGATTTACCGGGACTGCTGCTGTGGCGGCCATAGCCTCATCCTTTCCGCGACGGGAAGTCAGGCCTTAGCATGATACACAATGTATATCAATAACTCCGCCTAAGCCGCCATCTTCGCCCGGCTCGCCTTTTTCCGCTCGTGCGGATCGAGGAAGCGCTTGCGCAGGCGGATGCTTTTGGGCGTCACTTCCACCAGTTCATCGTCATCGATATACGCAATCGCCTGTTCCAGCGTCATCCGCTTTGGCGGGGTCAGGCGGATTGCGTCATCCTTGCCGCCGCTGGCGCGGAAGTTGGTGAGCTGTTTGGTTTTCATCGGATTGACTTCAAGATCGTCCGTCTTGGCATTTTCGCCCACGATCATGCCTTCATACAGCGCTTCCTGATGCGCGACGAACAGGATGCCGCGTTCTTCGAGCGGCCCAAGGGCGTAGCTGTTGGCTTCGCCGCTGCCGTTGGAGATCAGCACGCCGTTCTTGCGGCCTTCGATATGGCCTTTGTGCGGGCCGTATTTCTCATAAAGCCGGTTCATGATGCCGGTGCCGCGCGTATCGGAGAGGAATTCGCCGTGATAGCCGATCAGCCCGCGGGAAGGCGCGCTGAAGGTGATGCGGGTCTTGCCGCCGCCGCTGGGGCGCATGTCGGTCAGCTCCGCCTTGCGGATGTTCATCTTGTCGATCACGGTGCCCGAATATTCATCGTCCACATCAATCACGACGGTGTCGTAAGGCTCTGTTTTCTTGCCGTCTTCTTCCCGGAACAGCACGCGGGGGCGGCTGATGCCGAGCTCGAACCCTTCGCGGCGCATCGTTTCAATCAGCACGCCCAGCTGCAGTTCGCCGCGCCCGGCGACTTCGAAACTGTCCTTGTCGTCGCTTTCGGTTACCTTGATCGCGACATTGCTTTCGGCTTCGCGCATCAGCCGGTCGCGGATCATGCGGCTCGTCACCTTGGTGCCTTCGCGGCCGGCCATCGGCGAGTCATTCACCGCAAAGCGCATGGAAAGCGTTGGCGGATCAATGGGTTGCGCGTGGAGCGGTTCGGATACGGTCGGATCGCAGATCGTGTTCGCCACCGTCGCAGTGGTCAGCCCGGCGATGGAAATAATGTCGCCCGCGCTCGCTTCATCGACCGGAATCCGCTCCAGCCCGCGAAACGCCATGATCTTGGAGGCGCGGCCGGTTTCGACGATCTTGCCTTCGGGATCGAGCGCGTGGATCGGCATGTTGGTCTTGACTGATCCGCTGAACACCAGGCCGGTCAGGATGCGGCCGAGGAAATTGTCGCGGTCGAGCAGCGTGACGAGGAACTTGAACGGGCCGTCCGGATCGGCCGAAGGTTCCGGCACGTGGGAGACGATGGTTTCGAACATCGGCGTCAGATCACCCGAACGCGCGGTGGCGTCAAGCGAGGCATAGCCGTTGCGGCCGCTGGCAAAAAGCACAGGAAAATCAAGCTGTTCGTCGCTCGCATCGAGGCTGACGAACAGGTCGAACACTTCGTCCAGCACTTCCTGGATGCGCTCGTCGGGCCGGTCCACCTTGTTGACCACCACGATCGGGCGCAGGCCGAGCGCCAGGGCCTTGCCGGTGACAAATTTGGTCTGCGGCATCGCGCCTTCCGACGCGTCGACCAGCAGGATCACGCCATCGACCATCGAGAGGATGCGCTCCACTTCGCCGCCGAAATCGGCGTGGCCGGGCGTATCGACAATGTTGATCCGCGTCTTGGTGCCGTGATGATCATCCCATTCCACGCTGGTGCACTTCGCCAGAATTGTGATTCCGCGTTCCTTTTCCAGATCGTTCGAATCCATCGCCCGCTCTTCAACGCGCTGATTGTCGCGGAACGTGCCGGATTGGCGGAACAACTGGTCAACAAGGGTCGTTTTGCCATGATCGACATGCGCGATTATGGCCACATTGCGGAGGCTCATGGGAATACTCGATTGTGTGTTGAGTGTGATTGGCCGCGCCCATAGCCGGATTTGTGCGGTGCGGCAAGGATTGCTAGAGCGCAATGATGCTCTCCCGCCTGCTTCCCGACAAATTCATCCTGATCCTGCTCGGCACGATCGCGCTGGCAACGCTGCTGCCCGCCCATGGCCAGGGGCTGAAACTGGCCTCGACCATTTCGAATATCGCGATTTTCAGCCTGTTCTTTTTCCACGGACTGCGGCTGGCGCATGAGGCGGTGTGGGCCGGATTGAAGCACTGGCGGCTGCAACTGGCGGTGCTGGCTTTCACATTCGGCGTGATTCCGCTGTTCGGGTTGAGCCTTAACGCGCTGGTGCCAGACATGCTTTCCCCGGCGCTGTGGCTGGGCGTGTTCTTCCTGTGCGTGCTGCCCTCCACGGTGCAGGCGGCGATTGCGTCCTGCTCGATGGCCAAGGGGAATGTGGCCGGTTCCGTCATTGCCGCCGCACTTTCCAATCTTTCGGGCGTGATCCTGACGCCGCTCGCCTTTGCCGCACTCGCGCATATCGGCGGCGGCACGGGCGATATGTCGGCCATTGGCCGGATCGCGACGATGCTGTTGCTGCCGTTCATTCTGGGGCAGATGGCGCGACACTGGCTGGCAGGGTGGGCGGAGCGCCACCGCGTCTGGATCGGGCGGCTGGACAGGCTGACCATCGTGATTACCGTCTATGTCACCTTCAGTGCGGCGGTGAACGAGGGCCTGTGGGGCCGCCTGGATGGCGCGGAAATGGCACGCCTACTGGTGATCGTCCTTGTCTTGCTCACCCTTGCCTTTGGCGGCACGTGGCTGCTGGGCAAGGCGCTGGGCTTTTCGCGTGAAGACCGGGTGACGCTCTTTTTCTCGGGCGCACACAAGAGCCTGGCAACTGGCGCCCCGATGGCCCGCATCCTGTTTCCTGCAGCCCAGGCCGGGATGATCGTGATTCCGCTGATGCTCTATCACCAGTTGCAACTGATGATTTCCGCCCTCATCGCCGCGCGGCTCAACCGTCCTACTTGAATAATACAGCGATGCGCGCCATGTTGCGGCAAAGACAATCAGGAGGCCGATGTGGCAACCCAGACCGAGACTGCCGAAATCAACCTGACCGCACCTGATCCGGTGCCCGTCGTCGCGCCCGAAAAGGCCGCCGGGCTGGTGCCGATTGATGATGGCAAAAAGACCGCGCTGGAAGCCAAGGCCGAAGCCTTTGTGGAGGAACTGGCCGCGCTGGACGCCAATTCGCCCGAGTTCGGCAAGAAAGTCGATCAATTGACGAATATGGGCCGCCGCGAGATTTCCGAAGCGGCAGGCCAGTCCAACCGCTTTCTGGATCGCCCCGTGCGCGCGATGGATCAGGAAGGCGGCGTTGGCGCCAACCTGTCCGAACTGCGCCGCACGATCGAGGATCTGGATCCGGGCAAGAAGGGCGATCTCTTCACGTCCAAAAAGCTGTTCGGCATCATCCCTTACGGCAACAAGATGCGGAACTATTTTGACAGTTACCGTTCCAGCCAGGGCCATATCGCCTCGATCCTCTCGCACCTCGGCTCGGG
>JANOAJ010000070.1:0-2979 GCA_031411035.1 Sphingomonadales bacterium | reverse complement strand
GCCGGGCGGTGATCGAAGGGCTGCAAAGCGGCGGCGTGGTCGGCATCGTCAAGCATATGCCGGGGCATGGCCGTTCCATGGCGGACAGCCATCTGGAACTGCCACGGGTGGAAGCGAGCGCCGAGGAACTGGAAAGCGATATCGCGCCGTTCCGCGCGCTCAACTGGGCACCGATGGCGATGACAGCGCATATCCTTTATCCGGCCTGGGATGCAGAGCGCTGCGCCAGCAACTCACCGGTGGTGATCGAGGAGATTATCCGCCAGCGCATCGGCTTTGACGGCTGGCTGATGTCGGACGATCTCGACATGAAGGCGCTGGTTGGGACACCGGGCGAAAAGGCGCGCAATGTGGTGGCGGCAGGGTGCGACGTTGCGCTCGATTGCTGGGGGCGGATGCCGGACATGATCGACATTGCGAACAGCGTCGGCGGGATGAGCAATGCCGGGCATGAACGCCTGGCCCGCGCCATGGGCACGATTGCGACCACTGCGCCGGATCTCAAGAAGCTCGATGATCTGATTGCCAAGCGCGATTCGCTGCTGGCATATGCGGCGTAAGGTCCCTTCGTCATCCCGGCGAAGGCCGGGATCCCGCTTTCCTTCTGCAGGGCCTTCAATAGGAAGTGAGATTCCGGCCTTCGCCGGAATGACGGTGGAGCAATTGGAAGTCGGTGGCTAAAGACGCACAATGCAAGACCAGCTGATTCTTGACCCGTTCGAAACGGCCGCGCCAGACCCGGACACGCTGACGCTGGAACTCGGCGCGTGGGAAGGACCGCTGGATCTGTTGCTGGCGCTGGCGCGCAACCAGAAGGTGGATCTGCGCGAAATCTCGATCCTGGCGCTGGTGGAACAATATCTCTCTTTCATTGCCAATGCCAAGGCGCTCAAGCTTGAAATTGCAGCGGATTATCTGGTGATGGCAGCCTGGCTGGCCTATCTGAAATCCTGCCTGTTGCTGCCGCGCGAACCGCATGTGGAACCCAGCCCCGAAGAACTCGCGCTGCGCCTGCAATTGCGGCTGGAACGGCTGGCGGCAATGCGGGAATCCGGCGCACGCCTGCTGGCGCGGGACCGGCTTGGCAGGGATGTGTTCGCGCGGGCAGCCCCCGAAGGGCTGCGCGTGATCCGCAAGGCGCGCTGGGACGCGCAGATTTTCGATCTGATCCAGGCATACGGCCATGTGCAGGCGCGCACCCAGCCGGTGTTTCACGTTGTCGCCCGGCGCAATGTGATGACGCTGGATGAAGCCATAACCCGCGTTTCCCGGCTGGTGGGCGCGGCGATTGACTGGATGGACATTGCGGCCTTCCTGCCCGAAACCGATGATCCGGTGTTCCGCCGCTCTGCCCTTGCCTCCAGCTTTGTTGCCACGCTGGAACTGGCGCGGCAGGGACGGCTGGTGTTTGAACAGGATGAAGCGTTCGCGCCCCTGATGGTGCGCGCGGCATGACCAGGGCAAGCTCCGGACGGGCGGCTTGTCAAGGCCGCGAATAGAGGGCATCATCAATTCATGAATGCGCGCATCACAATCAATCCGGACGTTTGTGGCGGCAGGCCTATTGTGGCGGGAACGCGGATGCGCGTTTCTGACGTGCTGGCCATGCTTGCCGACGGGGCAAGTGAGTCCACGATACTGGCAGACTTTCCTTATCTTGCGGCTGCCGACGTCCGCGCATGCCTGACCTATGCTGCCAACGCGATTGATCATCGGATCGTCGCTGCGGCGGCATGAAATTTCTGATTGATGCGCAACTGCCCCCGGCACTGTGCGGGTGGATTGAACAGCGGGGCTGCGAGGCAATCCATGTCACAAATTGCCTTTCGGGCGAAACACCGGATGCGGAAGTGGCTGCCTATGCCGTTCGAAGTTCACTTGTCATTATCACCAAGGATGATGATTTCGGCATACGCCATCAGCAGCCGGGGCTGATCATTTTATGGCTGCGGATCGGCAACGCATCAAATGCCAAGCTTGGGCAATGGCTCGATCATCGCTGGAATGCCATTCTGATGGCCCTCGAAGCGGGCGAGACCTTTGTGGAAGTGATTTGATAAGTCATGAATGACCCGTCGGAAGACCCGACCCGCGCGGTCGAGGCAACGCTGTTCGCTGCGAGCGAGCCGATGACGCTTGCCGAAATCAGCGCCTATGTTGGCCCTCATATTGACGTGAAAGCGGCGCTGGCGTCGCTGGGCGACCACTATGCCACGCGCGGCGTGAATCTGGTCGAACGCGGCGGGCGCTGGCATTTCCAGACCGCACCCGATCTCGCCCATATCCTGCGCCGCGAGCGGGAAGAGCCGCGCAAGCTTTCCCGCGCCGGGATCGAGACGCTGGCGATCATCGCCTATCACGAACCCGTCAGCCGCGCGGAGATCGAGGCGATCCGGGGCGTGCAGATTTCGAAAGGCACGCTCGACGTGCTGATGGAGGCAGGCTGGGTGCGCCCCGCTGGCCGCCGCGAAGTGCCGGGGCGGCCACTCACCTATGCTACCACACCCGGCTTCCTGGCCCATTTCGGCCTGGAAACCCGCAAGGATTTGCCGGGAATCGACGATCTGAAAGCCGCCGGTTTGCTTGATCCGGTCGATTTGGCGTTCGAATCGCTTGAAATGCAGGCCGGTGAACTGGAAAGCGCGGACGAGAGCGACTAGATAGCATTTATTGGAGATTCAAAATGGGCCTGTCACTTCCACATCTTTTACTGCTCGTCCTTGTCGTCGTGCTGCTGTTTGGCGGCGGGCGCATTTCGGGTCTTATGGGCGATGTCGCCAAGGGCATCAAAAGTTTCAAAAAGGGCATGGCCGATGATGATGACATCAAACCCGCCGCTCGCATCGATTCCCCCGCTCCTACCGTGATCGAGGCCGAAAAGCAGGCCGACAAGCAGGTTTGATGCGCCCTGCGCTTTCGGGAGTGACGAAGGGTGTTTGACGTCGCCCCTTCAGAAATGCTGCTTGTGGTGATCGTCGC
>JANOAJ010000069.1:0-89640 GCA_031411035.1 Sphingomonadales bacterium | reverse complement strand
GGGGGGGGGGGGGGGGGGCCCCCTGACCGACTTTCAGTGATGAGACTGACACGCCCCACCCCAACCCCTCCCCTGAAGGGGAGGGGCTTAGTGCCGGCGCAGCCGTCACTTTAGCCACCAAGACCCTCACCTCCATCACCGATACCCCGCGGCTTGATGCCGAACTGCTGATGGCGCACGCACTCGGCCTATCGCGCGAAGCCCTGCTGCTGAGCCATCTCGATGCGCCAGCACCCGCTGCGTTCACATCGCTTCTCGCCCGCCGCCTTGCCCGTGAACCTTTAGCCTATATCACCGGCACGCGTGATTTCTGGACGATCCGGTTGAAAGTCGCCCCCGGCGTGCTGATTCCGCGTCCGGACAGCGAGACGCTGATTGAGGCGGCGGTTGCCCATTTCGGCACCGCAGGGCCGCGCAGCGTTCTGGATCTTGGTACAGGCTCCGGCGCGCTGCTGCTTGCCGCGCTGGCACAGTGGCCGAAGGCGCGCGGGCTGGGCGTGGATGCCTCTCCGGCCGCATTGGCGGTGGCGTCAGACAATGCGAAGGCGCTGGGCCTTGCCCCGCGCGCGCGGTTTCAGGCCGGAAACTGGGGGCAGGGGCTCTCCACCCGCTTTGACCTGATCCTGTGCAACCCGCCCTATGTGGAAACGCAGGCAGACCTTGCCCCCGAAGTCCGCGATCACGAACCCGCCAGCGCCCTGTTCGCCGGGCCGGACGGGCTGGATGACTATCGCCGCCTGATCCCGCAACTGCCCGCACTGCTGGCTTCGGGCGGGATCGCCTGCGTGGAGATCGGGCGTTTGCAGGCAGAGGCTGTCACCGCCATTGCCCAGGAATGCGGGCTTGCTGTGAGGCTGTGCCACGATCTTGGCGGGCGGGCGCGGTGTCTGGTGATGACAAACCGGTGACAGTCCCTGAAGGGACTGTCAGCAGACCATATCAGTGCCGGTGCACCGGCTTCAAACGATAGCGCTGCCCGTCAAAATGCTCGAACATCCCCGAAATGGCGGGATGATCAACCGGGCCTTCATCTTCGTCCGCAATCAGGTTTTGCTGGCTGACATAGGCGACATAGCTCGATTCCATATTCTCGGCGAGCAGATGATAGAAAGGCTGGTCGCGCGAAGGGCGGATATCTTCGGGAATGGACTGATACCATTCCTCGCTGTTGGAAAAGACCGGATCGACATCGAAGACGACGCCGCGAAAATCAAAGATGCGGTGGCGAACCACCTCACCAATGCCAAAGCGCGCGGACGAAATCGGCGGCGCACCAACGGCACGGACATGATGGGCGTTCTGGGGAAGATGACTCATGACCCTAATGTAAACCTTCGCACGCGCAACACAAGCGGCAACGGGCCGCCTGCGCGATAACAGGCTTGGCAAGCGCCCCGCCATCGGCTAACCGCGCGCCTTCACAAGACCCGGACGCCCGTTCGCGCGGCCCCGATTCAGCGGAGAGATGGCTGAGTGGTCGAAAGCACCGCACTCGAAATGCGGCGTGCCCGCGAGGGTACCCAGGGTTCGAATCCCTGTCTCTCCGCCAGTTTGCCTTCGGAACCGGCGGCAGCCGAAGCCCGGCGCAGTTAGCCCGATCGGCCTAACCCCTTGCTATTTTGCGCTGTCTGATACGACATGGCCAGTGAATGGCAGGGGCTAGAGACATTTCGCACGCGCAACGACGACTGCTTGTCAACGGGATTGCCTCGCTTGGCCTGACTGTTGCGGGCTATGCCTCGGCCTGGCTGGCGTACCGGGGATATCCGCCCCCGCTGAACCGGTTGGTCTGGGGCGTGTTTTCGCTGGTGCTTTTCGGGTACTGGGTGGTCGTCATGATTGTCGCTGCAACGCGCATGCGGCCAGGCCAGTCGCCCGGCTGGCGGCGGACTCGGCAAATCCTCGAAGGGGGAACATTCCTGGGCGTCAATGGCGTCACCTGGCTTTTCATGCCCTATGGCAGCACCGAACTGCAGCACGCAACGCTGCTGTTTTCGACGAGCTACTGCGCGGCAACCGTGCTGTCGTCTGCCGATGAGGATGCCTTCACCCGCTGGCGGATCGCCATAGTCATGGGTAGCCTTGCGGCCGTGTGCGTTCTGGAACGGATACCGCTCTGGCCGTATCTTACAGCCTATCTCATCACATTGGCAGCCGTGCTTGTGACCTTTGACATGATGATCCGCCGGATGATCAAGGATCTGAGGGCGGCACGAGTGGACGCCGAACAGGCGCGGGATGCGCGCACCCAGTTTCTTGTGGCGGCAACGCACGATCTGGGCCAGCCGCTCCAGGCGTCGCGGCTGTTTCATGAGCAAGCGCTGCGCGCGCACGGGCCTGAGGAAAGAAAGGATGCGGCGCAGGCGGCTCGGGCGGCGTTTGAGTCCATGGAATTGCTGCTGCACGCGATGCTCGACCATCTCCGGCTCTCGGGAGGCTCGGTGGCCACCCAGGCCGTGGACGTGCCTGTTGCCGACCTTTTCGATGGCCTGGTTCGGCAATATGCCGCCGCCGCCGCTCTGCAGACCGTCAGTCTTGCAGCCCTTCCCACAGATGCTGTGATCACGACAGACAGGCATCTGTGCGAACGCGTGCTGGGGAATTTCGTCGATAACGCCCTTCGCCACGGTCGCGCCCGCCGCATCCGTCTGGGGGCCAGACGGTTGCGCGATGGCCGATACCGGCTTTTCGTCGCTGATGACGGGATCGGCGTCGCTGACGAGGACATGGCAGCGTTGTTTGTAGACTTTGCCCAGGGCACCCAAAAAGGGGAAGGGGGCTTTGGCCTTGGTCTGTCTTCCGCCCGGCGCGCGGCCTTTGCGATTGGCGGAAAGGTGGGGCACGAAGCGCGCTGGCGGGCAGGTGCCCAGTTCTACCTTGAATTGTGAGCGGCGCGCTCTCATAGACGTCCGCACATGGGGACGCGTATCGAGTATTGTCTGGTTGCCGATGATCACGCGATGATGCGTGCGGCGCTGGCTGGCACTGTCAAACTGATCTGGCCAGACGTGCAGATTGAGTCTGTCGCGAGTTTTCCCGAAGCCTTGGCTGCGGCGTCCGGCAACAGCTTCGATCTGGTGCTGTGCGATCTTTCCATGCCGGGCGCAGAGCCTCTGGCCGGCGTTGCCGCTCTGATGCGGATTGCCTCAGGCGTTCCCCTGCTCATCATCACCGGAAGCGAGGATGATGAAGACCTGCTTGCCCTTTTCGATATGGGCGTGAGCGGATTTCTGCACAAAAGTGCAAGCGGGGAAGTGGTGGAAGCCGCGATCGCGCTGGTTGCGGCAGGAGGGCGCTATTTGCCGCCGCGCCTTCTCGATATTACCCGATCGGCCGACCGGCAGATCCCCGTCCGCCGCCCCGTCAGCCTGACGGCCCGCCAGCGCGATGTGCTCGCGCTGCTCGTCAAGGGGGCCAGCAACAAGGAAATCGCCCGCGAACTTGATGTCTCGCCCGCGACAGTCAAGGTGCATGTCGCGGCGCTGCTTGGCGCGCTCGACGCCCGCAACCGCTCCGAAGTGATCAGCCGGGCCTATCTTGAAGGCTGGGTCAAGGCCTAACCCGCTGGCTTAAGCCATCTGGTCAATACCGGCTGCCTTGGGCATGCGGTACACCGCTGCATGTCATCGGCTTCGACGAATTCCTTTTCGAAATTCTGGTTGACGGACTGTGAAAGGCGAGCTTTTTCGCGCTTTTGCAGTAATATAAAATTGCAGAAATATTCAATCTTCAATTATATCAATGTATAATTTGTTGATTTTCGGGGGAAATGCAATGAAAAGAAAAGCAACTCTAGGCATAGGCACGATGATTGCGGCGTTCGGCCCGCAAACATTGTTTGCGCAAACGCTTCCCAATTACGGGAATTATCAGGATCTTGATGGCGCGTTCCGGATCGGCGTTCAGGTGACGAACCCGCTGACCGGGCAAACCCAGACATCCGCCTTTGAGCAGGATACGATCGAGGACATTATCGATTTTCTTGATCCAAGCGAGATTGCGGCTGTCGTCGGCCCTCTCAACGCCCAGATCGGCGCGATCAACGAAGTGTTCGATCTGCGCGGCGCGACGGCGCTTGCCGGCTATGCACAGAACAGCCAGACCTTGACCGTGAATTTTGTCACCCCGACCGGTCAGGTCATCAACCTGAAAAACGGCACGGCCTGCTCCTTCTCGTTCACAGGAACGTCACGCCAGGCATCGTTCAATCAGTTTGATGCGGCGGTGGATGACGAAACATCGCAGACCTCCCAGAATGTGCTTGCCTGTATCAGCCGGGGCTTCACCCGCTATGCGGCGGCCGACCCGCTTGCCGGGAACCCGGGCAGCCTCCAGTCATCGCTGGTGCGCAGTGCGCTGGATTTCACCAACAGTGATTCCCTGGTGGAAGAAGGGGCCAACACATCGGGTGATCCCTGGATCGTCGGCGCTGCCTATACAACGGGCGGGGCCGGGCGTTTCAATATTGACCGGATCGACACGCGCATCCAGCGCAGCTTCCGGGTGCTGGAAGGAAGCCGCGCCCTGCTGAAGTTTGACATGCCTTTCAGCTATACCAGGGTCAACAAGACCAAGGCCTATAGCGGACAGATTGGCGTTGGCCTTGAAGTGCCCGTGATCGCGCAGCGCTGGTCGCTGGAACCGCGGGTGTCCTATGGCGTGGCCTATTCGAGGGATGCGGGTTCGGTCGGCCATATCCTTCAGGGATCGCTTACCAGCCGTTATGTCATTCAGGGGCTTGGCCGTGGCCGTTTGGTGATTGGCAACATGATTGCCTATAGCCAGACGCTTGAGCCGCCGGGCACGAAAGCCAACATCAATCCGGATCTCAAGAATTTCGTGTTGCGCAACGGCTTCGCTTATGACCTGCCGATCAAGGGGCTGGTCGGCGGGCGTTCCAGTTCGGTGCGGATGAGCTACGGCTTTACCGCGTTCATGGGGGACAAGTTGCGCAACAACACTTTCCATGAAGCGACCCTGTCATTCGGCCTTCGCGGGCGCGAAGAATCCGTGCGGGCCGCGCGGGACCTGATCCGGTTCAACCTCAGCACCGTCCAGGCGAAAGGGTATCATACCTATACGGCGGGTCTGGGCTTCCGCTTCTGATGCGGCGTCTGGTTGCGCTTGCAACGGTGCTTCTGGCCGGCGTGATCCTTGCCATGGTCACGCCGGCGGCAGCCCAGCAGCAGCGCGATGCAAGATTTGCGCTGGTCATTGCGAACGGTGCCTATCGCAACTTCGACCGGCTCGCCTCCACCTCCAGCGACGGTGACAAGGTCGCCGCCGCGTTGTCGGCGTCGGGCTTTCTGGACGCTTCGGGCGACGGTTCCGTACGGGTGCGCCGCGATCTTGGTCAGGCGGCGATGCAGGCGGAAATCGCGGCGTTCCGCGCCCGGCTTTCGGCGGCGGGCCCCAACGCCTTTGGCATGCTCTATTTTTCCGGGCACGGTGTGGCGGTGGGAGCAGGCGGCGATGTGATGATGGTTGCCACCGATATTGGCCGGGATACCCTGGCATCAGCCTCTGTCCTGTCGCGCACGGCCGTCACGCGCGATCTCATGGAATCGGGCGCACGGACCGTGCTGGTCGTGCTCGATATGTGCCGCAACGTCGTCGAGATGAATATTCCCGCGCAAGCCGCGCCGGCTGAGCGAGCGACACCATCACCCGGCACCCCGCTTCCCGGCAGCAAGGGCCTCAGGCGTGTCCTGCGGGGCGCGGATGGCCATATCCGTCCCGATCAGGGTTATCTGGTGGCGTTTTCGACCAGCGCCAATCAGGTGGCATTTGATGACGGCATTTTCTCCAAGGTGCTCGCAGAGGAAATCCGCCGCCCCCAGCAGAATATAGCCGATGCGATGAAGCGCGTTTCCGATCGCGTGGCGATGAAGGCCACGGGCGCCTTCCAGAAGCCCACCTTCGATTATGGCCTGCAGGGCCAGCCGCCCTGCTTTGTCTCCTGCGATCCGGCGGCGGGGGATCGCTTCTATGATTGCGCCAGTTGCCCCTGGATGCGCTCCATACCCGCGGGGGTGACGTCCTTTGGCTCACCCGGTGCCGAAGCCGGACGCGCCCGCGATGAACCTGTGCAGCAGACGCAGCGGATCAATCGCGGCTTTGCGCTTGGCGTCTATGAAGTGACAGTTGCCGAATGGACAGCCTGTGTCCGGGATGGCGGGTGCCCCAGGCTGTCCAGTTGGGCCAAGGAGAACCCCAATCCCCTGATTCCCGCTTCCAGCATCAGCTATGATGATGCCCGCGCGTTTCTGGCGTGGCTGTTTGCCCAGTCCGGTCGCACCTACCGCATTCCCACCGAGGTGGAGTGGGAATATGCCAGCCGTGCCGGCACGAGCACTGCCTTCCCCTGGGGGGATGACATTTCGCCGTCAGAAGCCAATTATGATCACACCGCGCGATACCGGGACTCCCCTACCGCGCCGTACCGGGGCTATCCTGAGGCCGTGAGCGCCTACCCGGCCAACGCGCTGGGATTTTACCAGATGCAGGGGAATGTCTGGGAATGGACGTCAGGGTGCCTGGATGAGGCATGCCGCAGCCGGGTTATACGGGGCGGCTCGTTCCAGAGCGTTCCGACCGAGCTTCGGTCCGCCAACCGCTTCGCTGCGGCGGCAAGCAAGCGCCGCGACGATGTGGGCCTGAGAGTCGCGCGTGATCTGGATGCCGACGAAATCGGCGGGGCACCGTGATCCGATGATAAGGGGCAAGGTCCGGGCAATCGTCCTCACGCTGCTGGCGGCGTGCGCCTCAACACCGGCCGCTGCCGAAATACGCGCTTTGCTGGTGGGCGTATCCCGTTACGCCTCAACAACCATTCCGGACCTTGTCGGGCCAGCAAATGATCTCACTGCGATGAGCGCATTGATGCGCGATATGGGCGCTCAGGACATCGTCAGCTTGAGAGACGATCAGGTCAGCCGCTCCAGCGTCGAAGCCGCCCTTCAGCAAATGGGCCGCCGGGCTCATGCGGGCGACTGGATTCTGTTTTACTATAGTGGGCATGGCGCGCAGGCCGCAGCGCGGGCCCGGTCAGCTTCGGATGGCGCGTATGACCAGTTCGTGCTGCTGCCCGGCTTCGATCCCGTGAACCAGAATCCGGAACATTTCATTGTGGACAAGGATTTTTACGCCTGGATGAAGCGCTATGTGCCTCAGGATGTCCCAATCCTGATGATGGTTGACAGTTGCCATTCGGGTTCGATGCATCGCGCGGTGGATCCGCGCGCCTTTGCATTTACAGCGCGGCTCGCGCTTCGTGGCGATCAGGAACGCGCGATAGAGCTTGTTGCCCGTCCCGGCCCGCGCCTCCCGGCGCTTCAGCCCGGAGACCAGGAAGCCGGCTTCCTGGCTGACCGGGAAAATCTGCCCAACCTGATCTATATCGGGGCCTCGCGGGATGACCAGTTGGCGCTGGAGACCGAGCTGCCGCAGGAAGGGGCGCCGCAGCGCGGTGTGCTTACCTTCGCCTTTGAACAGGCATTAAGCACCGCGGGTAGTGACGGTTCGAGCACGGCCTCCGATCTTGATGGCGATGGCAATGTCACCGTGCTGGAAATGAGTTCCTACCTGAACAGCCAGGTCCGGATGCTGAGCGCGCAGCGGCAGGAAAGCACAGCCTATTTCCCTTCCGCCTGGACGAACGTGCCGCTTTTCTCGAAACTGGCGGCACCCCGCCCGGCTGCGGATGATCCTCCGCCCGCCGTCGCGTTCACGCCGGCCCCTCCGGCGTTGGAGGGTGATCATCCTTTCCGCCTGGCAGGCTCGCTGGATCGCGCCGATTTCCTCTGGGTGATGGCCGATCGCGAAGTGGTGCGTCGTTCGGGCGACGTGGTGGCAAGCAACATAGGCAGCCTTGCCGCGTTCGAAGGCGTGATCGAAAAATGGCGCACGGCCATGGCGCTCAGGCCGCTGGTATCGGAACTCAACATGCAGATGCAGGTCGATCCGGCGGGCGCGGATTTCCTTTACACGCCTGGCGCCAGCGTGAAATTGAATCTGACACAGCCTGCACGGGAGGGCCGCGTTGCCGGACGACGCTATGCCACAATATTCAATCTGGCCTCGGATGGCACTGTGCAGCTTCTGTATCCACTTGCCAGCGACGGCGAAGGCGCGCTGCCGCTTTCTGGCGAACTGACAATATTCGAAACAATTGTGGTGCCACCCTACGGGGTTGATCACGTCGTCGCTATCGCCACGCCGCAGATGCCATCAGAGCTGCGGGCGGCCCTCCGCACCATTGATGGTCGTCGCGGTTCGCGCGGCCTTGTCAGCCTGATCCGTGGCGATCTGAAGCGTGCAAAGGGCATGGGTTCATTGTCGATCGCCGAACTCTATACGGGCGAATAGGGCAGGGTCATCCCCGCGCCACGGCACGCGTTACCGGCAATCCTGTATCGAAACCGGTCTTCCGGTGGCCAGGGACTGTCCTGCCGCTTCCGCCAGCCGCAGTGCCGCCACCCCGTCTCCATAAGTCACAGCGGGCGTGGCGCGGCCGCCAAGAATATCGGCAAAATGCCGCATCTCCGCGCGGTATGCCTCGGCATAGCGGTCAAGGAAGAAGTTCCGGAAACTGTCGGATCGCATGCCGCTTTCGGTCAATATGCTGACCGTTGATTCCAGTTCGTTATCGGCCTTGATCATGCCCGCCGATCCGAACGCTTCGATCCGCTGGTCGTAACCAAATCCGCTGCGACGGCTGTTTGCGATGACGCACAGCTTTCCCGAGGCGGTGCGGAGAATGACGCGTGCCGTATCGATATCGCCTGCCGCACCGATTGCCGGATCCACAAGGCAACTGCCCCAGGCGAAGATCTCGGCCGGCTCTTCGTCCAGCAGGTGCCGGGCCATGTCGAAGTCATGGATCGCCATGTCCTTGAACAAGCCGCCGGATGACTGAACATAGCTGACCGGTGGCGGCGCGGGATCGTTGCTGGTGATCTGGAGCGATTCCAGCGTACCCACCGATCCATCGGTCAGCCGCGATTTGAGCGCCCTGAAGTTGGGATCGAAGCGCCGGTTGAAGCCGACGAACAGCGATGCGGAGGCAAGTTCGGCCATCGCCGCTTGCGCGCGCGCCAGATCCATATCGACGGGCTTTTCGCAAAAGATTGCTTTGCCTGCGCGGTGCGCTGCCAGGCAATGATCCAGATGCACGTCCGTGGAACTGGCGACGACAACGCCACTGATCTCCGCGTCGGCCAACGCGGCATCGACCGTGCTGACGCGGGCACTGTAATCCCGGGCAATGCTCTCCGCGTTCGAGGCCATTGGATCGACAACATATGTCAGTTCCAGCTCACGGTGCGCGGCGATGTTCGCGGCATGAATCTGCCCGATGCGTCCGGCGCCAAGCAGCGCCACCTTATGTGTCACGTGCCTCTCCAATCGTTACCGGACGATCCAGTCATGCGCCGGATCGTTGACAAACACCCAATTGCGCCGCGGACCCGCCATCACGTTGAGATAATAGAGATCATAGCCATGGGGGGCGGATACCGGGTGATACCCGCGCGGCACCATCACCACGTCGCCATCGCTGACGGCCATGCTTTCGTCGATTGAGCGATCATCGGTATAGACGCGCTGGAAAGCAAAGCCCTGTGCGGGCGAAAGGCGGTGATAATAGGTTTCCTCAAGAAGCGTCTCGTGCGGATAATTGTCCGCCTCATGCTTGTGCGGGGGGTAGCTTGACCAGTTGCCCCCGGGCGTGATCACTTCGACCACGAGCAGACTTTCCGCGTCCGCCCGGTCATCCAGGATATTGCGGACGTAGCGTGTGTTGCTGCCCGTCCCGCGTGTCTCCTCACCAACCTGATCGGGTCTGATGAGGCGCGGTATGCCCCGTCCCGATCCCGGCGCGGTGCAAATGGCAATCTCCGCGCCGCTCAGCGCCGTAACGACATAGGGCATCGAGGCGGGGAGATAGAGCGATGTCGGCAAGCCTTCGAAAACGCTTGCGCGGGCACCCAGCGCTTCGAAGCGCGCGTTCCCGGCAGCAAGCGTGATGCTGCCGGACAGGATGACGATACAGGCCTCCCTGCCTTGTTCGAGGCCCTGATGCGTCTGTCCTGCCCGCAAATGGACGATGCGGAAGCCAACATAGCGCCACCCGGCACTTTCGGGCGTCACGTCAATCGCAACGCCGTTGGCGTCCGGCGCGTGCGGGTGGATCAGCAGAGTCACGCGACAAGCTCCGTCTCGCGCGCAAGCCGTTTGAGCGTGTCGAGGCCGATCTGGCTATATGTGCGCGGATCGGCAATGGCAGGATCCTGTTCGGCCTCGATCACGATCCAGCCGGAATAGCCGATATCGGCCAGGGCCTGCATGAAAGGGGCATAATCATAATCGCCGTCGCCCGGGGTTGTGAACATGCCGCCGACAACGCCATCGAGAAAGCTTGCCCCGCTCGCAAGGAAACCGGCATGGCGTGCGCGGCGGATGTCCTTGCAATGGACATGGCTTATCCGCTCCGGGTGCGTGCGGATCACCGCAACCGGATCGATACCGCCATAGAGCGCGTGACCCGTATCAAGGACGAGCCCGACATGATCGCCGGTCGCGTCGAAGAAGTGCTGCAATTCTCCCTCAGTCTCGACCACCGTGCCAAGATGGTGGTGATAGGCGAAGCGCAACCCCTGACCGTTGATATGGGCGGCAACCGCATCAAGGCGCTGGCCGAACACGCGCCATTGCGCCGCGTCCATCTCGGGATGCCGGTCCAGTCGTCCGCTGCGATCACCGTGAACCGCGTTGGATGTCTCGGCGAGAATGAACACGCCTGATCCCATCGCCTTCAGCAAGGCGAGATGCGCCGACAGCGCCGCGATCTCCGCTTCGGCAGTGCGGGTAAGCAGGTGGGAGCTGTACCATCCGCCCACGATATCCAGGCCATAGCCCTGCATGATGGGGCGGAGTACAGCCGGATCGCGCGGGAATTTGTTGCCCAGTTCCACCCCGTCAAAGCCGATCGCCTGCACGTCGGCCAGCACCTGGTCCAGCGTGGTATCGCCGCCAAGCTCCGGCATGTCGTCATTTGTCCAGGCGATCGGGCTGACGCCCCAGCGGATTGTCATGCCCTGTCTCCGCGCAAGATACCGTCATAGGCTGCCCGCGCTGCTCTTACTTCGGCGCGGCCGGAAACCTCGGGCACGGCAACGTCCCACCAATGCCCCCCCGCTTGCGTGACGATGGCCGGATCGGTGTCGATCACCACGACATAGCTTTGCGGGCTGGCCGCGGCACGGCCGAGCGCGGCCTCCAGCGCGGGAATGCCGACGACCTTTTCGGCACCCGCGCCAAGGCTGCGCGCGTGCTGGACGAAATCGATATCCGGCAGCGTCACATGCCGCGCATCGGCAAGCAGATTGTTGAACGGGCGTCCGCCGGTTGCCTGCTGCAGACGGTTGATGCAGGCAAATCCGCGATTGTCGAGAAGGACGACAGTGATCTTCTGCCCGAGCATCACGGACGTCGCGAGTTCGGAATTGAGCATCAGATAGCTTCCATCGCCCACCATCACGATCACATCGCGATCCGGCTGCGCCATCTTTACACCCAGCCCGCCGGCAATTTCGTAGCCCATGCAGGAGAATCCATATTCCGCGTGGTATCCGCCGGGCGTTTTGGTGCGCCACAATTTGTGGAGTTCGCCAGGCAGCCCGCCTGCCGCGCAAACGACAACCGCAGTGTCGCGCGCCTGCCGCCATACCGCGCCGATGACTTGCGCGTCCGAAGGGAGGGCATCGCTCGAAGCGGTGGCAGCGTCGAAACTGTCGTTCCAAACCTCTATCTGGTCAGCCAGAGTGTCGGCCCATGTCTTGGGCACGCGCCATCCTGACAGGGCGTCACGCAAATCCCCGATCACAGCGCCGGCATCACCCACCACAGGCGTCGCGCCGTGTTTGGATGCATCACCCGGCGCAGCATTCACCTGGAACAGACGTCCTTTGATCAACGCGCGCGAACCGGTCGTGAAATCCTGCAGCCGCGTGCCGATGCCAATGACCAGATCAGCCTCTCCCGCGGCAGAATTGGCGGCGCTGGTTCCGGTGACGCCAATCGCGCCGACCGCTTGCGGATGATCCCATGCCAGCGCGCCTTTGCCGGCCTGGGTTTCGGCAACGGGGATGCCGGTTGCGCTGGCAAACGCCGCCAGCGCGCCTTCCGCACGCGCATAAAGCACCCCGCCGCCAGCGATAATCAATGGGCGTTTCGCCACCCGGACGGCATCGGCAAGGGCTGCCAGTTCCCGCTGGTCCGGACGCGCGCGGCGCATGTGCCATATGCGCGGCGCGAAGAAGGCGTCGGGATAGTCGAATGCCTCGGCTTGCACGTCCTGGCACAGCGCCAGCGTCACGGGGCCGCACAAGGCGGGATCGGTCAGCACAGACATCGCGCGCGGGCATGCGTCGAGCAATTGTTCGGGCCGCGTGATGCGATCGAAATAGCGGCTGACCGGCTTGAAACAGTCGTTCGCGCTGACGGTCGCGTCGGCGAAATCCTCAATCTGCTGCAGCACCGGATCAGGCCTGCGGCAGGCATAGACGTCACCGGGCAGGAACAGCACCGGCAAGCGATTGACATGAGCGAGCGCAGCGGCAGTCACCATGTTTGTTGCCCCGGGGCCGATTGACGAGGTGCAGGCCATCGCACGCGCGCGCCGGTTCGCCTTGGCAAAAGCAATCGCGGCGTGCGCCATGCCCTGCTCGTTATGCGCACGGTAGGTGGGCAGGGCATCGGCCGAAGCGGCCAGCGCCTCGCCGAGTCCGGCGACGTTGCCGTGGCCGAAGATCGCCCATACCCCGGCGAAATACGGCACGGTGCCACGCTCATGCGCAACATGCTGCGCCATCATCCAGCGGACGAGCGCTTGCGCCATGGTCAGTCGGCTTTTTGTCACGGTGCGGCTCTGCGCGCCCGCGCGATGCGCCATCCGTTCACCAGCGCCTGGAAATTGGCGGCGAGCCTGTCCACAGCGTCGTCGTCACTGATTTCGCCCGCCAGCCAGCGCTCGGCCGGTTCGTTCCAGATCGTGCGTCCCACCGCGAATCCTTTCACGATCGGGATATCGGCCGTTGCGGCGAAACTAGCCAGCAATTCATGGGGTGGCGTGGCGAGACCAAGCAGCAGTATCCCGCGACACAGCGGATCGCGGGCATGGATCACGCGCGCGATGGCAGCCCAGGCCACAGCGTCGGCAGCCGGCTCCAGCTTCCACCAATCGGGATAGACGCCCAGATCGTACAAGTGGTCAATGATCCCCGCGATGGTGTGCGGGCCCACCTCGCCGTGCCGGGACGCAATAATCTCCAGCAGCAATTCGTGGCGTGTTTCGCGCGCTGCCGAAGCGAGGCGCACGATCTGCCGGTCCTGCCGGGCGCGCAATTCCGCATCGTCGTCGGGATGATAGAAGATGAGGCATTTGACAACATGATTGCCGGGCCAGCTTGCCAGCGTCGATGTCACGTCGGCACCGCCTTCGAACTCTATCGGGCGCGATCCCGGCACCTCGATTGGCCGACCGATCCAGTACCCGGTGTCGGCCGCCGCTTCCAGCACGCGCATCCCGAAGCGGCCGTCCGCGAGCAGGCCGAAGCCGGGGTCGCCGCCCGCCACGCGATCCAGCGCCCGCAGCGCCAGATTCTTGAATTGCGGCACCCTTTCGGGATTGCCGGTGCCCAGCTTTGCGACAAGTTCGTCGAACTGGCTGCGATGGTCGATCGCCAGCACCGTCAGTTCGGGATAATCGGGATGCCGGTTAGCCGACCAGTGCATCTGTTCCAGTTCACGGCTTTCGCGCAACCGATAAGGCCAGTCATCGCGCGAAAGGAACAGGTCCAGCTCGTCCCAGGTCGGCGCAGCGGGCGCGCAGCCGTGCCGCGATACGACAATCGCACCGCACGCATTGGCCAGCGTGCAGCACCGTTCGATGGATTCACCGCGCAGCCATCCGCGCAGCAATCCGGCCATGAAGGCGTCTCCCGCGCCCAGCACGTTGAAAACCTCGATGGGAAAGCCGCGACCGACTATGCCATCGTCAAGACTGTCAGGCAGCGTGCCGGGAAAGGCAGCGCACCCCTTCGGGCCCCGCTTGCACACCAGCACGGCTTGGCTGACTCGCCGGATGGCGCGCAAGGCCGCGATGGTGCTGGTGCTGCCGCCCAGAATGTGCATTTCCTCTTCTGTGCCCACAATCAGGTCGCACAAGGGCAACACGCGCTGGAGTTCGGCCGTTACCGCAGCACTTTCGACGAAACGGTCCTCGCCATTCTCCTTGGCGGCAAGGCCCCACAGCACCGGGCGGTAATCGATATCGAACACCACCTTGCCGCCCTGCGCCTTCATCTGCGCGGCGGCCTTCATGCTGGCCGCAAACACATCCGGGCGTGAAAGATGGGTTCCGTTGATCAGCAACGCTCCGGCACGCGCGATGAAGGCCGGGTCGATATCTGCTTCGCAGAGCGCCATGTCGGCGCAATTCTCGCGATAGAAGATCAGCGGAAAACTGTCCGCATCACGGATGCCCAGAACCACCAGCGCGGTCAGCCGCTCCGGATCAGTCAGCACCCCCGTCGTCTCTACGCCTTCGCGCGTCAGTTGTTCGCGAATGAACCGGCCCATATGATCCGCGCCGACACGCGTCAGCAACCCGGCACGCAATCCCAGCCGCACGGCGCCGATCGCGGTATTGGTGGGGCTGCCACCGACATATTTGGCGAAGGATGCCATATCCTCCAGCCGCCCGCCGATCTGTTCGCCATAGAGATCGACGCTTGAACGACCAATCGCAATCAGATCGAGGAGCGTGGCATCCTGAGTCAATTCCGTCACGCTTTCCCTCCTCCCTGCTTGATGGCCACGCCGGTCAAAACGCTGCCGATGCACGTACGCCGAAGGTCCGGACCGAATTATACCCCCAGGTCTGCGTCGAGGAATTGAGGCCGAACAACGCGGAGCCGATGTTGTCCGATCCGGTGAAGATCGGAATGCGCTTATCGGTGCAATACTTGCAGAACAAGGAAATGCGAAAGCGATCGTTGATCGTTGTGCCGATTGATCCCTCAAACATATTGACGGCGCCCAGCCAGGAGAGCGGGTTGGCGTTCCTGGTGAAATTCAGCGGAGCCCGGTGATGCCAACGGGCAGAACGGTTCAGGGCAAAAACGCTGATGCAGATCAGAAATCCTCATGATGACCTCTCCCTTGTGTCTGTCGGCCGGGCGTTCTCACCCGATCCGCTTGTCCCTGTGGATTCGCCTGATCCTGCGGTGCTTGCCCTCGCGGCGAGAAGCGCATTGTGGAATATATATTGCATTATATATATATATAGAATGTATGTTGCAATAGCAAATTTGCGGAGCTAATGCTTTTGTCCCGATGCTGGCTCACTATGGAATCGCCACGGGCGCAGAGAAGGTGCCACATGATCGAACAAGCAATCCCGATGGCCGACCTGCACGTCGGCGAGCGTCCGTCACGACGGTTGCCGGCTCTTCTGTTTGCTGCCTATGCGTCTCTCATTGCGCTATTCCAGGGTATCCAGAACATTCTGATCCCCGCAATGGTTCAGCAGTTTGCGCCGGAGACAAAAGTATCCACGCTCGCCATCCTTTCGACGCTTGCGGCAATCACGACGCTTGCTGCATTGCTCTCCGGGGGCGCCATTTCTGATCGGACGCGCAGCCGCTTTGGCAAGCGCACGCCGTGGCTGGCCGTGTCGTGCGGGCTGTCAATCACGCTGACGCTCCTCCTTGGCAGCGCCTCGGCACTTTGGCAGTTGATGCTCTTTATGCCGCTGCTGTGGTTCAGCGCCAATTTTTATCAGACCGTCATGACCGCGATTCTTCCGGATCGCATCGCCGACGAACAGCGCGGTTTCGCTTCGGCCGCGATTGCGCTTGGCGTGCCGATCGGGATCCTGATCGGCGTCAACGTTGCGGCTTTCGCGCCCACCCCGTTCATTGGCTATGCGGCCCTTACCATCCCGCATGTTCTGGCGACGGCCGCATTGATCCTTTGTGACCGGGAATCATCCTCACTGGAAAGCGAAACCGCAACATCGGCGGCCAGGCCGGCCGCAAGGACCGCGTTTTTCAGTGCCTTCGCCAACGCCGATTTCCGGCTGACATTCATTTCCAGGTTCGTCCTGTTCCTGTCCTATTTTACCGTCAGCGGCTACACCTTCTACGTGCTGCAGGATTATGTCGGCACGGCCAACCTGCCCGGTGGCAGTGTGGCTGGGGCCATCAGCATCACCTTGAGCGTTATCACCGTCGCCTGGCTGGTCATCACGCCGCTGACCGGGATCCTGTCCGACCGCATCGGCCATACCCCCACAATTGTCGGCTATACGTCGATCGCGATCGGGGCCGTGCTGCTGATCCCGGCGGTATCGAATAGCTGGCTGGCAATGATCCTGTACGCCATTGGCCTTGGGCTGACCTTTGGCATCTATTTCGCCGTTGATCTGAAGCTCGCTTCTCTCGTCCTGCCTTCGGCCGAGACCGCCGGGCGCGATATGGGGCTGATGGGCGTCGCGTCTTCGGGCCCCACGGTCCTGGCACCGGCCATTGCCGGCGTCATTATCGAATATGGCAGCTTTCCCTTGCTTTTCATGGTTGGAGGCGTGCTCGCCCTGATTGGCGGCTTATCTGCGTTTTGGGTTAAGCTGCGTGCAGATCCGCACCGGATCTGAGCCGGTAAGGCATCAGGCGACAGGCGTTCCGTCGGTGACTTTCGTGGCGAAGGCAATCGCCAGCGCCTGCACCAGACACATGGATGCGGAAAGCGACCGGAAGCCCCGTATTTCTGTTTCCCGGACTTGCAGCACCAGCCCCGCCAGTTGCGCGATCGGACTGATCACGCTGTCGCTGATCGCGATGATCGGCAAGCCCTGGCTGACCGCATCATTCACGGCTTGTGTCGTTTCAGGGCTGTAGGGTGAAAAGCTGATCGCCACCAGAACGTCGCGCTTTTCCATGCCGCGCATCTGCTGCGCCTGAAGGCCGGCGATGCCGTCGATAAGCGTGGTGCGCTTGCCCGCCTGGGCCAGCAGGTATGTCAGATACACGGCAACCGGAAATGAACGGCGGAAGCCGACGACGAAAACAGTGGCGGCTTCGGACAAAAGCTCGGTGGCCTGGGTCAGTGATTGTGCGCTGATGGCGTGGTTGAGATTCTGCAGGGCAAGGATGTTGCCTTCGGCAAATTCCGAAAGCAATTGCCGCGGACTGTCAACGCCGTCCTGCACCGAATGGCCGAATTGGCGCACGCGTTCGGCATAGCCAAGCGCTTCATTGTTCCGCAGCAACTCTTCCCGCAGCATCTTCTGCATCTGGCTGGCGCCGTCGAAGCCGAACGCCTGGGCGAACCGGACGATTGTGGAGGGCTGCACGTCGCAGCGCTGCGCCACCACAGCCAGCGTTTCGAAGGCAAGATCATTGGGCTCGTTAAGGACATGGCGCGCGACGCGTTGCAGCCGGTCGCTCAACTGCGGGAACCGTTCCTCAATGGATTGGCGAAAACTGGCGGAATCGGAGGGGACGATAACAGACATGGAGCAGCTCCGGAACGGGAACCGGTACTCTTATTCCAGAAATATAATCTTTGCTATGCATTTTCTATCACTGTTTCAGATCAGAAGCTGATCCCGCCGCCCACCAGCAGCACCTGCCCGCTGATATAATCGCTTTCGGGCTGGCACAACAGATAGACGCTCCCGGCCGCCTCTTCGGGTGTTCCCGCCCGGCCAAGGGGAATCATCGTCTTGAACGCATCCAGAGCTTGTGCGGGAACGCCTGTCTGGATCGTTCGTCCCTCGATCTCGATAAGGGTTTCAGGGTTGTCATTGCGTCTGGTCAGCCGGGTCTCGATGAAGCCGAACGCGACGCAGTTCACGCACACCTTGTACCGTCCCCATTCCTTCGACAGCGTTTTGGTCATGCCGATCAGGGCGGACTTGGCGGAGGCATAGTTTACCTGCCCCGGATTGCCTTGTGTCCCCGCCATCGAAGAGATGTTGACGACTTTGCGGATCACTTCCCGGCCCTCTTCCGCTTCCTTCCTGGCCATCAGGCGGATCGGCTCTGCCGCCGCGCGCAGGATGCGGAAGGGCGCGGTGACGTGCACGTCGATCATGGCCTGGAACTGCTCGTCGGTCTGCTTCTGGATAACGCCGTCGCGGGTATAGCCGGCGTTGTTTACGATGATGTTGAGCCCCCCAAATTCCAAAAGCGCCGCCTCCACGAAGCGGTCGCCGAAATCCTCGGCGGTCACGTTGCCGATACAAGTCACCGCTTTGCCGCCCGCCGCCTCAATCGCGGCCACCGTTTCCATGGCGGGGTCTTCATCAAGGTCGTTGACGACGATAGACGCGCCCTGCGATGCCAGCTTCAGGGCGATCGCACGCCCGATACCGCGGCCAGAGCCTGAAATGATGGCGACCTTGCCTGCCAGATTACCCATGTTTACGTTCCCTCTAATCGAGTGCGATGACGGCTTCGCCATCAAGCGTCTGCACATTGTCCTGGGTCCACGTGCCTATCCTGATCCGCGCGCGCCTCTCGCCCCGGTCTTCGAAGACCTCACTTACGGAGCCGCGGCAACACACCACGGAGCCGAGCGGCGTGATCGCGGTGAAACGGACATTCCAGGTGCGCAGGCGCTCCTGCGGCGCCCAGCTTTTCACCGCCTGGCCGAGATAGGCCATCGACAGCATGCCGTGGGCAAACACATCGTCCATGCCAAACGCCTTCGCGCAATCGCTGTCGATGTGGAACGGCACGTGATCGTGGCTGGCCCCGGCAAACAAGGCCAGCGTGCCGCGCGTGATCGGGCCGCGAACCAGTTCCGGCAGGTGCTGGCCCGACGTGAAGGAGACAGGCTCAACCATTGCGCACCACCGTTACCATCCGCATCTCGACGCACAGCACTCCCGCATCATTGGCTGCCTGGGTATCCTGCACGATGAATTCCAGCGCGCCGCCCTTCTTGGCGTATATGTCCTTAGTCGTGGTCGTAAGTGTCAGGCGGTCCCCGGCGTAGATTGGCTGATGATAGGTGAAGCTCTGTTCGCCGTGCAACACCCCGGCCAGATCGACGCCGATCCCGTTCGCCTTGTCGAATACGTCGCCGCGCCTTGCGGGGGCAGAGAGCGCCAGCGAGAACAGATATGTCGGCGGGGCGGGCAGCGTTGGATGCCCGGCTGCGCGCGCTGCGTCCTCATCAAAATAGACCGGATCGGTCTCGCCGGTCGCCTTGGCGAAGAACTTCAGAAAGCCCTTCTCGACATCCACCAAGCGGGGCTCGGAGACGATGCCCACATGCTTCTCTCGATCAATTGCCATCAGACTGCCTTGCCATAGAGAGTGACCACGCAAGCGCCGCCCAGCCCGACATTGTGCTGCAGCGCAAAGCGGACGTCCGCCACCTGCCGCGCATCCGATGTGCCCCGCAGTTGGTGGGTCAGCTCGTAGCATTGCGCGAGACCGGTCGCGCCGAGCGGATGGCCCTTTGACAACAGGCCGCCCGAAGGGTTGGTGACGTGCTTGCCGCCATAGGAATTCTGCCCGTCACGGATATAGGCTTCCGCATCGCCTTCCGCGCAGAGCCCCAGTGCTTCATATGAGATCAGTTCGTTCGGCGTGAAGCAGTCATGCAGCTCGACCACCTGCACGTCGTCAGGACCCAAGCCCGCTTCTTCATAGACCTGCCGCGCCGCTTCCTTTGCCATGTCATAGCCGATGATGCTCATCATCGATCGGCCTTCGAACGTGCCGGATACGTCGGTCGTCAGCGCCTGCGCGACGATTTCCACCGCCGCATCGAGATTATGCTTGGCGGCAAAAGCCGGCGAAACCAACACCGCAGCCGCCGCGCCACACGTCGGCGGACACGCCTGAAACCTCGTGATCGGGCCGTAGAGATGCTTTGATGCCATCACTTCCTCAAGCGTGATCGGCGCGCGGAACAAAGCGAGCGGGTTGTTCGCAGCGTGGCGGCGCGCCTTGACGCTGATCAGCCCGAACGCTTCGTCGCTAGTGCCATAGCGCGCCTGGTGATCGAGTCCGCCGCCGCCGAACTGTTGCGCGGCCATTGGCGCGGTATCATCCCAACCCTGGATTTCGATCTGTTTCGAGAGATGATGGTCGAGCGTGCGCTTGCGATCATTGAACGCCATGCCGAGGGCGCCCGGCACCATCTGTTCGAAACCAACGGCCAGCACGCAATCTGCGGCGCCAGTGGCGACCATCTGCCGCGCAAGATAGAGTGCGGTTGATCCCGTCGAGCAATTATTGTTGACGTTGATGATGGGAATGCCAGTGACGCCAACGCGGTACAGCGCCGACTGGCCTGCCGTTGAATCCGCATAGACATAGCCAACATAGGCCTGCTGAATCTGGTCATAAGTCACCCCGGCATCGGCCAGCGCCAGCCGCACCGCCTTTTCGGCCATCACATCCCAGTCCTCGCTCTGGCCAGGCTTGGTGAACGGAATCATGCCCACTCCGGCGATACGTGCTTTGGTCATCCCCATACTCCCATGCTCGTCCGCGCGCTCACAGCGCGCGGGCGATGATCAGCTTCATGATTTCGTTGGCGCCGCCATAGACGCGGCTGACGCGCGCATCGGCGAACAGCCGGGCGATCGGATATTCGGCCATATAGCCATAGCCGCCGAACAACTGCTGACACGCGTCGATCAGCTTGAATTGCGCGTCAGTGGTCCACAATTTCACCTTCGCGGCGGTCACGGCATCAAGCTGACCCCCGAGGAGGCGCATCATCATCGTGTCGATCAGGGCGCGTGCGACCGTCGCCTGCGTCGCGCATTCTGCCAGCACGAACTGGGTGTTCTGAAAATCCATCAGCGCCTTGCCAAATGCGCGACGTTCGCGGGCATAAGCGGTGGTCAGCGCCACAGCGCGCTCCATATTCACCACAGCCTCGAGGCCGATGATCATCCGTTCCCACGCAAGCTGGTTCATAAGCTGCGCGAAGCCCTGGCCGATTGGTCCGAGCACATTGTCAGCGCGAACGAACACGTCATCGAAGAACAGTTCGGATGTGTCTTGGGCATGCATGCCCAGCTTTTCGAGATTGCGCCCGCGGCGAAACCCGTCTGCTCCTTCGGTTTCCACGACAAGCAGCGAAATGCCTCTGGCACCGGCATCGCCAGTGCGCGCCGCGACGACGATCAGATCCGCATTCTGGCCGTTCGAGATGAATGTTTTCTGGCCGCTGAGAAGCCAGCCGTCCGGTGCAGGCGTCGCGCGCGTGCGGATGTTCTGCAGATCCGATCCCGCGCCCGGTTCGGTCATCGCGATCGCCCCGATCCGTTCGCCCCGCGCCATTGCCGGCAGCCAGCGTTGCTTCTGCTCTTCGCTGCCATAGGCGAGGATATAGTGCGCCACGATACCCGAGCTAATCGTGTTGCCGACGCCGAACCCGCCACCCAGGCCGGCGCGGGCAATTTCCTGGATGATCACTGCCTCATGCGCGCGCGTGCCGCCGCCGCCGCCATATTCGACCGGAACGCTGGCGCACAGGATGCCGGCGTCTCCTGCTTTCTCCCAAGCCGCACGGTCAACGATCCCCTCACGATCCCATCGCTCGCGGTGAGGTACCAATTCGCGATCAAGGAAGCGTCCCACCTGATCGCCGAGCATCTCCAGCTCATCGTCGACCCAGGGCGATCTGAACGGCAGTTCAGGCGACATTGCGCGCATGTCCTTTCCAATAGGGCGCGCGCAAATCGGCCTTCAGCACCTTGCCAGCCGCCGACAGGGGCAGGGCATCCCTGAATTCCACACTGCGCGGAAGCTTGTATCCGGCGATGAGCGCGCGGCAGTGTGCAATAATTGCGTCGCTGCTCACGCTACTGCCTTCGCGCGACACAATGACCGCGTGGACGCGTTCTCCCCAGCGGGCATCTGGCACGCCAATCACCGCCACCTGCGCCACCGATGGATGCAAGCTGATCGCGCTTTCCACCTCGGCGGAATAGATGTTCTCACCGCCCGAGACGATCATGTCCTTGAGGCGATCGACGACGTACAGAATTCCGATCTCGTCGATCCGTCCGCCGTCGCCGGTATGCATCCATCCGTTCCGCAACGCATCTGCGGTTAGCGCGGGCTGGTTCCAGTAACCGAGCATCACGCCCGAACCGCGCACCAGGATTTCGCCCACTTCGCCTGCAGGAAGCAACTGGCCTGATGAGTCCGCAATCGCAATTTCTGCGGTCGCCAGGGGCAGGCCGGCACCGCGATGCCGCCCCGCTTCACGATGCGCACCATGATGATGCTCGGGTAGCAGTACGGTCGCGGTGCACGAGACTTCCGTCATCCCGTACGCCTGATAGAAATCGACATGCGGGGCTGCCGCGATAATGCGGTCCATCGTCGCCTCGGGCATTGGCGACGCACCGTAAAAGATCCTTCGCAGCGAAGAGAGCTTCGCCTCGTCGAATGTCGGCGTATCAAGGAGTAGCTGGATCATCGTCGGAACCAGCAGTGCGTCAGTGACATGCTGGTCCGCGATCAGGTTGAGCGTCGCTGCCGGATCGAACACGGAGGCGATCACGGCGGTGCCGCCCGCCAGCATCGCCATTGAAAGCGCAGCGCCCGCCGCCAGATGGAATAGCGGCGCGACGATCAGCATCCGCGCGCCATCGGGGCAGATTCCCAGATCACGCATTGCGCGGCAATTGCCGACCAGGCCCGCATGGCTGATCATCACGCCCTTCGAGCGTCCGGTGGTGCCGCCGGTGTAATAAATCGTCAAAACATCGCTGCCGCCGCGCGGTACCACCTCGGCCGGATCGCTCGCCAGGAGCGTCTTCAGGGCGATCCATCCCGGTTCGCCCTGGTCCAGAGCCACAATGGTGATCCGATCCGCACGGGCCGCCAAAGTTTCCGCGTTGGCCTTGGCAAAGTCGTCGCTGACGAAAATGACGTGCGGGGTGCAGTCATCGATCGCAAAGGCGTTTTCGGCTGCACTCCAGCGGCAGTTTAGCGGTGCCAGCACGCCGCCAGCCCACGGCACGGCAAGATAGAGAGCGAGATAGTCGGCACTGTTGCCAGAAATAATGGCGACGCGATCGCCCGGCTTCAGGCCCAGCGACAAAAGCCCCCCGGCAAGGCGCGCGGCGCGATCCAGCATCTCGCGCCAAGATAGCGCGTGGCCGCCGAAAATCGAAGCGGGCGTATCGAGCCGGGCCTCGGCTGCCGCAATTATCGCGCCAACATAGCTTGTCACAACCTTCAATCGCCTCCTGCTTCCTGTCCCCGTTCGGACGTTTCAGCAGCATCGCCCGTGGCTCCGAGGAATGATTCGACGATTCTGCAACTTAGAAGTAGCTATGTTACTCACAAGTAGCAACGATTAATTCGTTATCGCGGACGAAGGCCGGCACCGAGCTGATTGACATAGATTTCGGCGATTGACGCTGTGTCCAATCCTGTCCCCTTGCGATACCAGCTACCGATGCCATTGATGGCGCCAGCGATCATGAACGCCGTCAGTTTTACGTCACAAGGGGCGATCGAGCCATCGTCTATTCCCTTGACGAGGAATTCGCGGATGCGCTTGTCGATCGCCGCCTTTCCGCCACGGATCCTGACGCTTACGCTCTCGCTCAGATCCGAATTATTCAACTGTACAAGGCAAAGTCCGAAATCGGTTGCCACGATCTCGGCATAATTTCTCAGAAATATCCGCAACTGCTCATAAGCGCTAGAGTGCGGGTCTATCGGAAGCTCGACAAGCATCTGCTCCAATGCGCGTTCCATCACAGCCGCGATCAGGTCTTCCTTGTTCTTCGCATAATAATAGAGCGTGGGCTTGGTGATCCCCAGCCGCTCTGCGATCTGGTCGAGCGAGGTGCGATAATAGCCATTCCGGCTGAACGCTTGTGCTGCGGCATGCAGCACTGCTTCGCGCTTCTCCTCTCGTTCGCTCGCTCGATCCCGCACGCTCGTCCAGGGCGACTTGCCCGATTTTCCTGCATGGTTTGTCATGAAACCTTTAACGATCCCGGATGGCTGAACAGTTCATAATTTCAAACGGTCTCAACGCAGAAAATTCATTCTGGGTTGTCTAATACCGTGTAGTAACTATGGGACCGGATCGTATTCGGCTTTGTCTGCCAAGGCAACGATGCGAAGGATTGCCGCTTGGAGCGGATCGATATGTGTAATCTCCGGGCAAGTGGCGTCGATGTCTTTTGGCATGCCAAAGCGGCGACGGGTTGGATGGCGGGAATTGCTTTTTGGTCTTCCATCGCGGACGAACAAATCCCCCGGTGGCGAAGCCACCGGGGGAAATACGCGCGATGCCCGTCTAATCGGGGGAGGAGCGAGGGCATCACGCCTGCCAAAACAACGCACTTTCAAATTGGTTCCCGACCGGCAGAATTTTTCAACGCCTTCACGAAACAGGGATGGCCTGACCTCTTGAATACTCAGGTCGACCGGGTCGGATCGGGGTGCGGATCACAGTCGGGAAATGGAAATGTGGGCTTGATAGGGCATAATCATTGGCTCCCAGGGAACCATCCTGCCGTCAGCGCGTTGGGAAATGATAGCGCGTAAGGGAGTGATGTATGACTGACACAGGCAAATCGGGATCTTCGATGGAAACGCGCATCGGCGCGGGTGGCGAAACGCATCAGCATGTGCCGCACAAGGGCGATCACGCGGACGGTGCCTCGCACCTGACCACCAACCACGGCGTGCGCGTGTCAGACAACCAGAACAGCCTGAGAGCGGGAGAACGCGGACCAACACTGCTTGAAGACTTCGTGCTGCGCGAAAAGATTTTCCATTTTGATCACGAACGCATTCCCGAACGGATCGTCCATGCGCGCGGCAGCGGCGCGCACGGTGTGTTCGAATGCACCCGCGCCATTCCGGAGCTTACCAAGGCGAGCCTGTTTCAGAAAAAGGGCAATAGCGTGCCGCTCTTCTGCCGCTTCTCGACGGTGGCGGGGGGCGCAGGGTCGGTTGATACCCCACGTGACGTGCGCGGCTTTGCGGTGAAATTCTACACGGACGAAGGCAATTGGGATCTGGTGGGCAACAACATTCCGGTAGTCTTCATCCAGGATGCGATCAAATTCCCTGACCTTGTCCACAGCGTGAAGATGGAAGCGGACAAGGGGTATCCCCAGGCCGGTTCGGCGCACGATACGTTCTGGGATTTTGTCAGCCTGATGCCTGAAACCATGCATATGGTGATGTGGGCCATGTCTGATCGCGGCCTGCCGCGCAGCTTGCGGATGATGGAAGGCTTTGGAGTCCACACTTTCCGCATGATCAACGCGAAGGGAGAATCGAAATTCGTCAAGTTCCATTGGCGGCCCGTGCTGGGCATGGCCTCCACCTGCTGGGATGAGGCAGTCAAAATTGCCGGAGCCGATCCTGATTTCCACCGTCGCGATCTTTATGAGGCGATCGACAGCGGGAATTTCCCGGCCTGGGATCTGGGCATTCAGATATTTGACGAGGCATGGGCATCAAAGCAGCCCTATGACGTTCTGGATGCGACCAAACTGATCCCCGAAGAGGCGCAACCTGTCGAGATCATTGGACGGATGACGCTGAACCGCAATCCGGACAATTTCTTTGCCGAAACCGAACAGGTTGCGTTCCTGCCGACCAATGTGGTGCCGGGCATCGATTTTTCGAATGATCCGCTGCTGCAAGGCCGCCTGTTTTCCTATCTTGATACCCAAAAATCGCGGCTTGGAACTACCAACTTCCACCAGATACCCATCAACGCCCCCAAATGTCCGATGCGCAATTTTCAGCGCGACGGGATGATGCAGACGCAAGTGCCCAAGGGACGGGCAAATTACGAGCCTAACAGCCTTGGCGAAGCGGGTGAGGATGGCGGCCCGCGCGAGTGCCCGTCAACGGGTGTCTCCACCTATGCTGCGAATGACGAACGCAATGATGGCACGCAAAAGCTGCGTGTGCGATCCGAACTGTTTGCCGATCATTTCAGTCAGGCGCGCATGTTCTACCACTCTCAGACGCCCATTGAGCAGGCGCATATTGCTTCGGCCATCGTGTTCGAATTGTCCAAGGTGCAACTGGAGCATGTCCGCACGCGGGCGCTGTCCCAATTGCGCAATGTTGACGAAGATCTTGCGAAACGGGTCGCCGCAGGGCTGGCGATGGACTTGCCCGCCAAAGCCAAGGCGGCCCGCGAAGTGTTTGCCATGCCTGTTTCTGATGCCCTGTCGATTGTGAAGAAGGCCAAGCCGATGTTGAAGGGCAGGAAATACGCAATCCTGTTTGCCGAAGGATCAAGCAAGGATGCCATCGACACGCTGAAGGGGGAAATCGAGGCCAAGGGCGGCACTGTCTTCACTGTCGCGCCCAAGGTAGGCAGCATCGCGGTGAAGGGCGGCACGATGAAGGCAGATGGTCAGCTCGCCGGCTCTCCTTCGGTGCTGTTTGACGGCGTTGCCTCGATCATCATGCCTGATCAGGCCGAAATGCTCGCCAAGGATGGCGCGGCAGTCCAGTGGTTCATGGATGCCTTTGGCCATTGCAAGCCCATCGGTTTCTGCCCGGCTACCAAATTGCTGCTGGAAAAAGCCAATGTCGAAATTGGCGAAGGTGTGGCCCCCTACCAGGAATTCGTTGGAATTGCCGGGCAGAGATATTGGGATCGCGAACCCCTGGTTCGTATTCTTGCCTGATCATCAAGCGGGCAGATAAGTTCGCGGAACAATCGCCATTTCGGCCAACGCTGCGTCTGATTGCCTGGGCATGCCTTCTTCACCCCAAATGAGGGCCCCACGGCAACACGTAACGTCGAATCTTGTTGCGTTGCAGCAAAATTCAATATTGTATGCCTTATGATCAAAGCCGGACTGCACCACCTTACCCGCTATCGCTATGACCGGCCGATCCGGCTAGGGCCACAGGTGGTGCGGTTACGGCCTGCGGCGCACAGCCGGACTTATGTGCCCAACTATTCCCTCAAGATCAGCCCGCCGAACCATTTCCTCAACTGGCAGCAGGATCCGCATGGCAATTGGCAGGCGCGAATCGTGTTCCCAGATCCGGTCGATCATTTCACGGTAGAGGTTGATCTGCTGGCCGAACTGACCGTTATCAACCCGTTCGACTTTTTCGTTGATCCGGACGCGGAAGAGATTCCCTTCACCTATGATCCGGCGCTTGGTGACGATCTGTCCGCCTATTTCGGGGCAGAGACGCACGGGCCGCTGTTTGATGCACTGGTCGCGAAATTCGCGGGCTGGACGGGGCGCACGATCGACTTTCTGGTCGCGGTCAATCAGGAACTGGAACAGCGGATCGGCTATGTCATCCGGATGGAACATGGCGTGCAGGGGCCTGAGGAAACCCTGCAACTGGGAACCGGATCATGCCGGGACAGCGCCTGGCTGCAAATCCAGTTGCTGCGCAGGCTGGGGTACGCCGCGCGGTTCGTATCGGGATATCTGATCCAGATGAAGGCCGATATCGAGCCCGTCGAAGGACCGAAGGGGCCAACGGCTGACTTCACCGATCTTCATGCCTGGACAGAAATCTATCTGCCCGGGGCAGGCTGGGTCGGGCTTGATCCCACGTCTGGGCTTTTCGCAGGGGAAGGGCATATTCCGCTGGCTGCCACGCCGCATTACCGCGCTGCCGCACCGATCAGCGGGGGCGCTGAGGTGGCCAAAGTCGATTTTCATTTCGAGATGAGTGTCTCGCGCATTTCGGAAGCGGTGCGGATCACCAAGCCGTTTACCGATGCGCGCTGGCAGGCGCTGCTTGATCTTGGCGGAAAAGTCGATGCTGATCTCCTTGCGCAGGATGTGCGGCTGACGACGGGCGGGGAGCCGACCTTTATCGCCGACGGCGATTTTGAAGCGCCGGAATGGAATGCCGATGCGGTCGGCCCCACCAAGGCGGATTTTGCGGATCGTCTGATTCGCGAATTGCGTGAACAGTTCGCGCCAACGGCGTTGCTGCACCACGGGCAGGGCAAATGGTATCCCGGCGAAAGCCTCCCCCGGTGGGGCTATTCGCTGTACTGGCGCACCGATGGCGTGCCGGTATGGCGCGATGCAAGCCTGATTGCCCGCGAACCCGTTGCCGTAACACCGGACACGCCCCCAGAGTCCGTCACTGCCGAAACCGCGCGGCATTTCATCGAGCAGGCGGCAGACGGGTTCGGGCTGGATCATGATTTCATCAACCCGGTCTATGAGGATGCGGTGAGCTGGATTGTGAAGGAAGCGGAGCTTCCGGAAAATACCAGCCCGGACGATCCCAAGATCGACAATCCCGAGGAACGCAACCGCTTCATGCGGACGTTCCAGCGCGGCCTTTCCAAGCCGGTGGGTTTTGTGCTGCCCATCCAGCGCTGGAACAGCGCTCCGGCCAAGGCCCCGCGCTGGAAGAGCGAGAAATGGAAAGTCCGGCGTGGCGCGCTGTTCGCGGTTCCAGGCGACAGCGCGCTTGGCTATCGCCTGCCACTTGGCTCACTGCCTTATGTGCCGCCGTCTGCCTTTCCCTATATCCATCCGCGCGATACTTCAGAGCCGAGAGAGCCGCTTTCCGATTATCGCGTCCAGGGCATGGAAACCGGTGCCGAAACCAAGGTGGCGCAGGTCGAAAAACATGATCCGCACATGCGGCAGGAACATGTGGAGGCCGCCGAAGGCGCGCAGCAGGAGCGGGTGGAGCAGACCATTATCGAAGGCGTGGTCAGAACCGCATTGGCAATAGAGCCTCGGGGCGATCATCTTTCGGTGTTCATCCCGCCGGTCGAAGCGCTTGAGGATTATCTGGACATGATTGCCCAGATCGAGGCCGTTTCTGAAGCCCTGCGCATACCGGTGCGGATAGAAGGCTATCCGCCACCACCCGATCCCCGGCTGAGGGTGCTGAAGGTTACGCCCGATCCCGGCGTGATTGAAGTCAATATCCAGCCTGCCGCAAGCTGGACGGAAGCCGTCAACATCACCGAAAGGCTTTATGAGACAGCGCGGCGATGCGGGCTGACGGCTGACAAGTTCATGGTGGACGGACGTTCCATCGGAACCGGCGGCGGCAACCATCTGGTTCTGGGCGGACCGAGCCTGATGGATTCACCCTTCATACGCCGGGCTGATCTGCTGAAGAGTTTTGTACTCTATTGGCAGCGGCATCCCTCGCTCAGCTATCTTTTCTCCGGCATGTTCATCGGGCCGACCAGCCAGGCTCCCCGCATTGACGAAGCGCGACACGACAGCCTGTATGAACTGGAGATCGCGCTGGCACAGGTGCCCGGGCGCGATGACGGCGAACCCCGGCCCTGGCTGGTTGACCGCCTGTTCCGCAACCTGCTGGTTGACGTAACCGGGAACACACACCGCACAGAGATTTGCATCGACAAGCTCTTCTCTCCTGACGGTCCGACCGGGCGGCTCGGTCTTGTCGAGTTCCGGGGGTTCGAGATGCCGCCGGACGCGCAGATGTCTCTGGCCCAGCAATTGCTTCTTCGCGCCCTGACCGCCTGGTTCTGGCGTGCGCCGCAAAGTGGTGCGCTGGTGCGCTGGGGCACGACCCTGCATGACCGATTCCTCTTGCCGCACCCGGTCTGGGCGGATTTCCTTGAGGTACTCGCCGATCTGCGGGTTGCGGGCTATGATTTTGATCCGACCTGGTTCGAAGCGCAACGCCAGTTCCGGTTTCCGATCCACGGCGATGTGGAAGGCGGCGGCGTGACGCTGGAAATCAGCCACGCGCTTGAACCCTGGGATGTGCTGGGCGAAACCGGCGCGATCGGGGGTACCGTCCGCTATGTCGATAGTTCGACAGAGCGTTTGCAAGTGCGGGCGACAGGGCTGGTTCCGGGTCGTCACATCATTGCGTGCAACGGACGGCGGGTGCCAATGACCGCGACCGGGGTGCCGGGTGAGGGCATTGGTGGCGTGCGGTACAAGGCGTGGGCTACGGCCAACTGCCTGCACCCGACAATGCCTGCCCATGCGCCACTGACTTTTGATATCCTTGATAGCTGGAATCAGAGGTCGTTGGGCGGGTGCGTCTATCATGTCGCGCATCCCGGTGGCCGATCCTATGATGACGTGCCGGTAAACAGCTATGAGGCCGAAGCGCGCCGCAAGGCCCGGTTCCAGAATCATGGCCATTCTCCCGGGGAAGTGGCAATGCCGCCGGAGGAAATGCCCGGCGAATTTCCGATGACACTGGATCTGCGACGCCCGTTGCGAATGGGATGACTGGTGTTGCGGCGATCAGGAAGTGCGGGTTTTCATAAAGTCTGTGCTTCCTGATCGCGACGCGATACGTTGCCCGCGGGAGGCGCCATGCAACAGATTGATCCGCGACAGATGCGCATATTCCTCGAGGTCTGCCGTCAGGGCTCGATCAGTGGTGCGGCGCGCAGCCTGAACATGGCGCAGCCGTCTGTTTCGGTGGCCATCGGGCAGTTGGAGCGAGCGCTTGGCACGCAGCTTTTCCAGCGCAGCCGCAGCGGTATCGTGCTTGAACGGGCCGGTGTCGCGCTACGGCGGCGTGCCGAGGCCATGGACAGTCTCTTGACGGGCGCACGCATTGAGCTTGCCCTGATGGAACAGGAAGTGGTCGGCCCTCTTGTGATCGGTGGAACGCCGGGTGCCCTGGCGAGCCTTGTGCCTGCGGCGATTGTAAGGCTGAAGCAAGTCCATCCCCGGGTGGATATCCGCATATTGGAACGGCCGGACGCTGTCCTGATTGATCTGCTCCGTAGTGAGCGGATTGATCTTGGCGTGGTGACGACCGGGATTGATGCGATACCCGAAGATATTCTGGAAGAGTCGGTCCTTCAGGATCCGTTCGATCTGATCGTAGGCAGGCAGAATGATCATTTGCCAGCGACGATATCGCTGAAGGCGGTGAGCGACCTTCCCTGGGTCCTGCCCGATGCGGTGGGGGCATTTCGCCGGCAGGTGGACGCGCTGTTCGTCTCGACCCAGACGCAAACGCCGCGTGACGTTGTCCGCTGCGATTCGCTTCTAACAACCAAAGCCATTGTCAGAAATTCGAACTATGTCACGATTTTGCCTCGGCAGGTGGCGGCATCCGAACTGGGCATCGGCGTTTTGCGGGCGATACGGATTGACGGCGTCGGCTTCCAGCGCAGCGTAGGTGTCTTGCGGCTGGCGGCAGTGGAGCCTGGCCCGGTTGTTTCAGCTTTCATGGCAGCGATGCGCAGCGCACCGGATATATAGTCTGCAACTATGGCAATCGCAAAAATCATTATTTGATCCGAATGCCCCGCTGCGGCACATCCTGCGCAAATTCCTGAAGAAGAAACCGAGAGGGTGGTCTGGCCGTGCGCCTTGCAATTAGCAATGTCCGTATTTTTGATGGCACCGGCAGCGAATCCGTTCCCGGCGTCGTGCTTGTTGATGGCGACAAGATTGCGGAGGTCCGCACGGGTGCGTCGGCGGATGACGTGTCTGGCGCAGACGAAGTGATGGACGGGCAGGGCGGCACACTGATGCCGGGGCTCGTTGAAGCCCATGGGCATTTATCCTGGGGTTCTTCGATCGAGAAAATCTATCACCAGTTCATGCTCCCGCCTGACGAGTTGAAGGTAGCGGCATGGCGTAATGCCCGCGTGCTGCTGGAATCGGGCTTTACCAGCGTCTATTCGGCGGGCGCGCTGGGTGACGGCATGGAAGCGGAACTGGCGCGCGCGATTGATGCCGGCGAAACGCCGGGGCCGCGCCTGCATCCCTCCACCATCGAGCGCTCGCCCGATGGCGATGATACCGGCGATATTTTCAATGGGCAGGGGCCTGAAGCGATGCGCCGCTTTGTGGCGCATTGTCAGGATCAGGGCGTCAAGGTCGTCAAGCTGGTGATCTCGGGCGAGGACGCCTTGAAGCCCGGCTCGTCGCAGGATATCATCTACACCGAAGCGGAATTGGCGGCGGCCAGCGAAGCGGCAAGCGCCGCAGGGCTGTGGCTTTCAGCACACATATATCATCCCGAAGCGATCCAGATGGCGCTGCGCAACGGCGTCCGGATGCTCTACCATTGCAGCTACGCGGATGCGGCGACGCTTGATCTGATGGAAGGTGCCAAAGACCGCATATTCTATGCCCCTGGCCCCGGTGTCAGCGTCGCGGCACTCGAAGCCTCTCCGCCGCCGCATATCGACATGACCCATATGAAGGCGAGCGCGAAGGAGCGTCTGGCACTGGAAGCCACGCTGGTGCCTGAACTCAAACGCCGCGGCGTGCGCGTGCTGATCGGTGGGGATTACGGCTTCCCGTTCAACCCTAACGGCACCAACGCCCGCGATCTCGCGCATTTCGTGACGCATTATGGCTATACACCTGCCGAGGCGCTGGCCGCCGCAACAAGCCTTGGTGGCGAATTGATGGATCTGCCTGTCGGGCAAGTGAAGCCCGGTTATTTTGCAGACCTGCTGCTGGTTGATGGCGATCCGACCACAGATGTCCGTATTCTTCAGGATCGGGGCAAGCTGGCAATGATCATGAAGGGCGGCGTGGTGGTCAAGGCGCCTGCGATGGCGGCGGCCTGATCCATGCATGACGTGATCATCATCGGTTGCGGCCCGGTGGGGGCGCTGGCCGCCAACCTGCTGGGCAAGGCGGGGCTGGATGTGCTTGTCCTTGAAAAAGAGACAGCCCTGCATCCGTTGCCGCGTGCCGTGCACCTTGATCATGAAATGATGCGGCTGTTCCAGTCTGCGGGCGTGATTGATCGGGTGGCAGGCGATATGCGCGATACCGACGGGCATCTTCACATCGGTGCGGATCATGGCGTCATCCGCTATATGGGGACTGTCGGCAAGCCGCGCCTCTATGGCTGGGCCAACGACTATTTTTTCTATCAGCCCGAACTTGAAGCAGAGTTGCGTGAAGGCTTTGTAGGGATGGCGAATGTCACGCTGAAAACCGGCGCGGAATTTACGGCGCTGGATCAGGCCGACGGCGTTGTCGCGGTTTCCTTCGATAACAATGGCACTGCCGCCACCGCACAGGCCCGCTGGGCGATTGCCTGTGACGGGTCGCGCAGCCCGGTGCGCAAGGCGCTGGGTGTCGCGCTTGATGATCTGGATTTCGAGGAGCCCTGGCTTGTCGTTGACGCCGAGGTGGAAGGGCCGGTTTCCTTCCCGCCGCTGACCGGCGTTCCCGCGGGCGCGGATTTGCAGCGCCTTTCGGTCATGATGTGCGATCCGAACCGCCCGGCGACGATCGTGCCGGGGCGTGGCAATCACCGCCGCTGGGAATTCATGCTGCTGCCCGGCGAAGATGATGCTGAAATGATGCAGCCGGAAAAAGTCAGCGCGCTTGTCGGTGGCTGGATGAAGGATGTGCCCCACAAAATCGTCCGCGCGGCCACTTACCGCTTTCACGGGTTGGTCGCGGAAGCGTGGCAGGTTGGCAATGTGTTTCTGGCGGGTGACGCCGCGCACCAGACCCCACCCTTTTTCGGCCAGGGCATGTGCCACGGCCTTCGCGATGTGGCGAACCTTGCGTGGAAAATGGCTGCCATTGTCAAAGACGGCGTGGATTCAGCGTTGCTTGATACCTATCAGCCGGAACGTGATCCGCATGTGCGCGGGGTGATCGGCGCGGCCGTCGCTGCGGGCCATTATATTTGCGAACTCGATCCGGCAAAGGCTGCTGCGCGCGATGCTGAAATGCGCGAAGCAGCGAAGGATACTTCACCCAAGACGGCGACGGATCTTGTGCCCGCGATCAGCACCGGCATCATCCTTTCCGGAAGCGCGGGTGCCGGGGAACGCTTCATCCAGCCGCTGGCGAACGCTCGCAAGCTGGATGATGTGACGGGCAATGGCTGGCGGCTGTTTGTCCGTGGTGATGTGGCCAGCGAGAATGGCGTCACCGTGGTCGAAACGGCATCTCTTGATGACAAGGGGGCGATCCGGAACTGGCTGGAAGACAAAGCAGCGGAGGCCGTGCTTGTCCGTCCCGATCACTATGTTTTCGGCACTGGCAGTGCCGCCAACCTGCTCGCCGCGCGCCGCGCCGCGCTCGGCCTCGGCCAAACAGTAACCCTGGAGACAGCGGCATGAAGCTCAGCAGCATCGAACTCGCTCTTCCGCGCGCAGCGGAGGCGGCAGTCTTCCTGACCAGCATCTGGGGGCTTGCTCCGGCTGAGGTGCGCGGCGCCACGCATTATCTGCGCGGGTCAGGCAGCTTTCCCTATCTCGTGGCGCTCGAAGAAGCGGATACATGCTTTGTCCGCTCCACAACCTTTGTCTGTTCGGACGAGCGACTGACAGACCTCGCGACAGCGATTGCCCGGCACGGACTTGCGGCCAAACCCGTTACCTCGGATGATCCGGGTGGCGGTCATGGCCTGATCGTCGAACTGGCCGAAGGGGAATTGCTGCGCTTCCTCACCGACACGGCGGAGGTTGCCCCCATCGAGGGCCGCGATCTTCCGGTAAAGCTCACGCATGTGGTCTTCAATTCCGCCGACGCCGAAGCCACTGGCCATCTGGTGGAAGAAGTGCTGGGGTTCCGGGTGTCGGACCGCACCAAGGGCATGGTGTTTGTCCGCTGCAACGACGCCCATCATTCGACCGCCTTTGCGCGCGCCGGCTTTGCATCGCTCAATCATATAGCATTCGAGATGGACGATATTGACGCCGTGATGCGCGGCATCGGTCGATTGCGCGATCATGGCATGGCACCGGCATGGGGGCCGGGGCGGCACGGGCCGGGCAACAATGTCTATGCCTATTTCATCGCGCCGTTCGGGGCTGTGGTCGAATTCTCGACGGCAGTGAACAAGGTGCCGGATGATTATCGCGTCGGCGCGCCCGAAGACTGGACATGGCCCGAAAACCGGATCGACCAGTGGGGCATGTCCGACAAGGATTTTGGCGCGTTGCGCGTCGCCGAAGAAGCCTTCCGGTTCAAGCGGGACTGGGAACCAGAACCATTGCTGACAGGAGCACATAACTGATGCGCTATATAAGTTTTCTCCGCCCCGACGGCACGCCCAGCTTTGGCCGGCTGACGGGAGAAAGCGTGACCGATCTCGGTCGGGCGGGTGGCGCATCTTCGCTTGCCGATGCCCTGGCCGCAGGAACATTGCCGTCGCTCGCAGGGCAGCAGGATTACGCGCTTCGCGATATCACGCTGCTGCCGCTGATCCCCAATCCGGGCAAGATTGTCTGTGTCGGCCTCAACTATGCCACCCATGTTGCCGAAACCGGGCGCGACCAGAAGGAATATCCCGCCATCTTCACGCGCTGGGCCGATACGCTCATCGCCGAAGGCGCCCCTCTGGTGAAGCCCAAAGTGTCTGACCGGTTTGACTATGAAGGCGAATTGGCAGTGGTGATCGGCAAGGGCGGGCACCAGATCGCCCGCGCAGATGCGGACAAGCATATCGCTGGTTACGCCATCTTCAACGATGCCTCGGTCCGGGACTGGCAGCGCCACAACATCCAGTTTACGCCGGGCAAGAACTTTCCCGGCACGGGTGCCTTTGGTCCGGCATTGGTCACGTCGGACGAAATTACCGATCTTGGCAGCCAGCGGGTTCAGACGCGGCTCAACGGGCAACTGGTTCAGGATCAGCCGGTTAGCGACCTGATCTGGGATATTCCCTTCCTCATCGAATACGTGTCCGCGTTCACCCGCCTCAACCCCGGCGACGTGATTGCCACGGGCACGCCCGGCGGTGTCGGCGATAAGCGCACCCCGCCGCTCTACATGAAAGCCGGAGATACGGTGGAAGTGTCCATCGGCGTCATCGGCACACTCACCAACAGCATTGTCGAAGAAGCGTAACAAAAGTCAAAAAATCACGGAGGAGTTCCATTATGAAATTCGCAAAAACATTCGCGTTGCTGGCATCTGCCAGCGCCACAGCGCTTGCCATGCCGGCCTTTGCGCAAGAGGCACAGGCGGCTGATGATTCCGTCAGCCAGGCAGACATTGTCGTCACGGCCACGCGGCGTTCGGAACGCCTGCAGGATGTGCCGATTGCGGTGTCTGCTGTTTCGGGGGATCAGTTGGCGGAATCGGGTTTCAAGACCCTGCAGGACATTCAGTACCAGTTTTCCGGCGTCCAGTTCGGCACATCCCCCAATGATGCGGGCTTCCGCCTGCGCGGCGTCGGCACGGCGGGCGGTTTCAGCAGCGCGTCCGAACAGAATGTCGGCACAGTTGTGGACAATGTGGTCATTCCTTTTGGCAATCCGATCACCAGCCTGGGTGATCTGGAGCGCGTCGAGGTTCTGAAAGGCCCGCAAGGCACGCAGTTCGGCAAGAACGCCTCGTCGGGTGTGGTTAACGTCACGACCAGGAAGCCCGTATTGGGGGAATTCAGCGGCAACGCGTTCGCATCCTATGCCGAACTCAACGAGCATGACGTGCATGGCGCGGTAAATGTGCCGCTCGGCTCGACAGCAGCGCTCAACGTGTTTGCCTTCCACCGCGAGCATGACGGCTTTTATCGCAATGTCGTGCGCAACGAGGATTGGGGTGCCGAGAAGAACTACGGCGTGCGGGCCAAGCTTCTCTGGGAAGCTTCGGACAAATTCAGCGCCTATCTGATCGGTGACTGGTCGCGCTACAAGCGCTTTGGCCCGGGCCAGTTCTGGACGATCAACGCTGTTCCCAGCTTTGCCAATCCCTTGATGGCGGCCCGTTTCGGCGCGGTGCTGGCGCTGGGCATCACGCCCGGCTTCAACAACAACAAATCGGCCGAAGAATATGCCGGTTATGGCGGCGAGGAAAATTACGGCGCATCGCTGGAGCTCAATTATGAGCTGGGCGAACACTCGCTGACGTCAGTAACGGCCTATCGCAGACTCAATGACAAGCCCAATGTTTTTGCGATTGATGCCACACCTTTCCCGATCTTCACGGCGCAACAAACCGGCGTTGACCAGAGCTTTGCTTCGGAAGAAATCCGTCTCACCTCTCCCAAGGGTGGCACAATTGAATATGTGGGCGGCGTCTTCCTCTCCCGTCGCCGTGCCGGATATGGCAGCACTTCCAGCGCCCAGTTGCGTCCGGCCTTGCCGTTCGCGCCTGTCCAGCTCTCCATCTCAGCGGGTCTGAGCACCACGACAACCCAAACGGAAAGCTCTGCCCTTTTCGCGGATGGCTCGATCCGGGTGTCTGACACGTTCAAGGTGCTGCTCGGCGGTCGCTATTCCTATGACTGGGTAAAGGCCGCCAGCTTTTCGATTGTTGACCCGGCCTTCCCGCCCTTTGTCGGTCCCAACGGCTTCACCGTGCCCTACACGCCTCGTGCGCTTGATTCCGGCTCGGTCAGCAAAGGCGATTGGTCCGGCAAATTTGGCCTGGAATACAAGCCAAGCCGCGATCTGCTGTTCTTCGCGACAGTCGCTCGTGGCTATCTGGGGCCGACGGTAACATTTTCCGGGCTCACCGGCACGCGCTCCAATGTCGATCCGCAAACCGTGCGGGACATAACCATCGGCATGAAGAGCCAGCTTTTTGACCGGCAGGTCACATTCAACGCCAACGTTTTCTTCGACACGTACAAGAATTTGCAGACCTCTGTTTTCAACGGTCTGGAATTCCTCACGGAGAATGCCGGCGGTTTCAAGGCCAACGGCTTTGAAATGGATGCGGCGTGGAAAGTCAGCCCGCGCTTTGCGCTGAATGGCTCGTTCACCTATTCCGACACCAAGTTCACCGACTATATTACCGCTTGCCCCAACGTAGTGAAGGCAGGGCTGACCTGCTTCATTTCCGGCACGACCAGCTTGCTGCAGGCCAAGGGCGAGCCGCTTTCGGGTGCCCCGAAATACAGCGCTACGTTCGGCATGGATTTCAACCATCCGCTGGGGGACAGCCTGTCGGTCGACGCATCGATGAATTACTATTATCGCAGCAAGGTTCAATATGACGTAGGCAACGCCATTTCCTACCAGCCAGGCTATGATACAGTCGGCCTGAATTTTGGCGTGGGCGATATCGATCACAAGTGGCGTGTCGGCGTGTTTGCCCGCAACCTGCTGGACAAGCGCTTTCATGCTTCGGTGATCGGCCTGCCGTTCAGCGATCCGGGTGGCGAAGTGAACTGGCTGACCCGCGAAGGCCGCCGCACGGTCGGTGTTTCAGCGGAAATGAAGTTCTAGAAATCAAGAACTTTTGCCGTCTTTGCACGCGTGGCGAAGCAATCCGGATTGACCTCTGGTATTCTGGATTGCTTCGTCACTTCGCTGCTCGCAAGGACGATATGGCCATTCGCGAGGAACGCAGTGTATGACTGAAAACGCGGAAATCCGCTCCGCGATCTCTTCGATGGGAACCTCGCTTGGCGCGGAAGTGCTGGCGCGGTGCCGGGTATTGTTCGATGCCGAGCAGTCGACCCTTGCTTCCGCATTGGCGCCAGTGGCGTCGGATATCGCCTATGGATCTGACGAACGGAATCGTCTCGATATCTACGCGCCGCAAGGGGACGGGCTTCGGCCCGTACTCGTCTTCGTTCACGGGGGCGGGTTCCTGAAGGGAGACAAGGGCAGTCCTGCCGCATGGCCCAACAGCAGCGTGGGCCGGATGGCGGCGGGTGCCGGGTTTCTTGGCGTGGTCATCAACTATCGTCTGGCTCCCGATCATCTCTGGCCCGCTGGTGCGCTAGACGTGGCTGCGGTGGTTGACTGGCTGAAGACAAACGCGGCGGCACATGGCGGCAATCCGGAAAGGATCGTGCTGATGGGCACATCCGCGGGGTCAGTGCATGTATCGGGCTATCTCAAGCTACGTCCTCACGCCGACAAGGAGATCAGGGGCGCAATCCTGCTTTCGGGCCTTTACGGTTATACCCCGCTCGATGAACGTGACACACTCTATTATGGCGATGCTGCGCTATATCCGGAAAGAATGCCGCGGGATGCGGTCGCCACGACCAGCGTACCCCTTCTTGTCGCTTGCGCCGAATTTGATCCGCCCCGCTTCCAAGCCGAGTTTCTCGGGCTGATGCAGGATCGCCTGGACCGCACTGGCGCGATGCCGCGCGCGTATGTTGCTTCGGGCCACAACCATTATTCCATGGCGATGCATCTGGGCACGTCTGACACACGACTTGCGGACGAAATTGCCGGATTCGTGGCCGAGATCACAAAATGACCGAGAGGATTTCCGATGATTGACCGCCGCACGCTGATTGCCGCTGGTGTCGCGCTGACCGCGTCACCCGTTCTGGCAGCGAAAGGGAAGCCGAAGGCAAGCCCCACCTTTCCCCCGGACTTTATCTGGGGCGCATCCACGGCCGGTCACCAGATTGAAGGCAACAATGTCAACGGGGACACCTGGTTCCTTGAGACAATCAAGCCAACCGTCTTTGCCGAACCATCACTTGATGCGGCTGACAGTTTCAACCGCTGGGCCGATGACATGGATCTGGCGAAGGCGATGGGACTGAACGCCTATCGCTTTTCGATCGAATGGGCGCGCATTGAGCCTGCGCAAGGTTTGTTCTCGCAAGCCATGCTTGATCACTACAAACGCATGATCGAAGGCGCCAGGACGCGCGGCTTGCGACCGGTAGTTACCTTCAGTCACTTCACGTCGCCGCGTTGGTTCGCGGCAAACGGCGGCTGGCTGAACAAGGACGCAGCCAGCCTGTTTGCGCGATATTGTGACAAGGCGATGCGGCACCTGGGGGATGGCATTGATCGCGCGATCACTTTCAACGAACCCAATATCATGCGGTTGCTGACAACGATCGGGTTACCGCAGCAGGTTTGGGATGCGCAGCGGGCCATGTTGGCCGAAGCCGCGCGGCAGACCGGAACGGCCAAATTCCTGACCTCCAACGCAACGAACGTGGAGGATATCGAACCGATGCAGCTTGCGCTGGCGGAAGCGCACAAGACAGGCAAGATGGCCATCAAGGCCGTACGAAACGACCTGCCTGTTGGTTTCTCTCTGGCCATGTTCGATGATCAGGCTGTGGGCAAGAATTCGATCCGCGATGCCAAACGCAAAGCACTTTATGGCGGCTGGCTGGAACTTGCACGTGGTGATGATTTCATGGGCGTCCAGAACTATGAACGCGTCTTGTGGGATGAAAAGGGCAGGCATCCGGCCCCGGCAGGCAGCGAGCGGAACCATATTGGCGCTGAAGTATATGCGCCATCCCTTGCGGGTGCGGTCCGATACGCCCATCAAGTTACCGGCAAGCCCATTCTGGTTTCCGAACATGGCGTGGGAACGAATGACGACAGCATTCGCGCGCGCCTGATTCCGGCGGCGCTCGCGGAACTGAAGAAGGCGATGGACGAAGGCATTCCGGTTACAGGTTATTGCCACTGGTCGCTGATTGACAATTTCGAATGGATATTCGGTTACAAGCCAAAATATGGCCTGCACAGCGTTGATCCCGTGACATTTGAGCGCGCTGCCAAGCCGAGTGCCTCTGTTTATGGGGCCATCGCGAAACGAAACAGCCTTTAAGGGGCGTTCCCAAATGAAACGCACTAGCGCGACTGTGGTTGTTGGTCGGTTGAAGGAAAGCCGCAGTCTTTATCGGCGCTGATCAGATTATTGCGGAATCAACGACCAGAATCGGCAATGCTGACAGGGAGCCCTGGAGGATTTTCTGTCAGTTTTTCCGTTCTGAGCGGGAACGAACTTCAACATGCGGCAAGTCCGCAGTGGACAAGCTGCGGACGGTATCAAGCACGTCTGCTATTCGCGCGCCAGCCAGCAGCAGACCGCCCTTGTCAGCCAACGCAAGAGCAGCTTCGAGATGCTGTGTTATTTGACGACGAAGCTCACGCTCGCCCTCCGGACCGTCATCCATTCACGTTCCCCCCACTCCCCAGTGGCAATAGAGCATCGCTTGTACAGTTCAAGTGATGTCCTACCATTACTCTAGCCTTTGCGAGGTTAACGCAGTGTGAGCCATAGCTGCAGGCGATGTTCAGCTTTATCTCCTGTGGCTCTATGCCAGCCGCGTTCGGGCCGCTTGCTGTCAGAACCGCAGATCAGAGGGCAGACAAAAAATACCCCGCCGCAGTTTCCCGCGGCAGGGCAGTTAAACAGGAAAGAGACTGCTTGGGGAGCAGGCTCTTCACGGATAACGGCATTTGTTCAGACTTATTAAATTTGGAGAATATGCTTAACCCGCTGTGATGTTTGCCGTTCTCCTGATCGGGAACACTAGCGAGGCCAACATGACTGACACTTCACACAACACATGCATCTTGTCTCCCGACGAGCGGCATAACGAACCCCGGGTTCCGGTTCCGCCCAAAGCAGTGGTCATCGAATCCGACCGGTTCTGCCAGCAAGTGATGCTTGTGAATGTTACCTCGATGGGGTTCCTCGCAAAGTCGCGGCTCCATTATGCACCTGGTGAGCGTTTGCACGTTCATCTTGACGATGCCGATATTGTCGAAGCCCATGCTGCCTGGTGGGCAGACGGCCTTCTGGGCGCGCGCTTTGTCAGCAAACTGGCAGATGATGTTTCCTCTGAATTGCTCCATGCGGTGACCACGCGGCCACCTCTGGCGGGGTTTGCCGAGGCAGCTTGAGCCCTCCACGCCTCATCCATGACCCGGGGGCTCACCCTCAAGGGTCTGCAACACGGCCCCGCGCTGCGCGCGTGGCGCGTATGGTTGCGGGCGTTGCCATATCCGCCAACGGATCTTCCTTCCCCATCCTGACACGCAATGTATCGATGACCGGACTGAGCGCGATCTCGGACTATGCCTTCCATGTAGGACAAAAGCTTTCCATCCGGCTGCCCGGCATCGATGCCGCACCCGGACGGGTCGTCTGGTTCAAGGCAAGGCGGTTCGGCTTTGCGTTTGACGATCCCATCGACGTTCTGGCCATTGCGGTATCATCGACGAAAGGCGGCACTGTCGAACATCATCGAATGGTGCACAATCCCGCCGATTCCCGTCGGCCTGGGCTCCGGACGCGCTAAGGTAGCGCCGACCGTTATTGCACCCGGAATTTGGGGAATGTCGCCTTGCCCGAGGCAAGGGTGCCAGAAACCGTATCCTCGAAAACCTTGTCCAGCAGTTCCCGGCCCTTCTCGCTCAGGCGCATCAGGGATTTGCGCCTGTCCGTCGGATCGGCCTGGCGGATGACAAGGCCATCCTTCTCAAGCGTGGCAAGGTAGCGGAGCAGCGTGGTCAGGGGGATATTCGCGTCCTGGCCGATATTGGTGATATGAAAGCTCAGATTCTCGCGTTCCGCCTTGTCCAGATCCAGAAGGATATCCCAGGCCGGATCCGAAAAATAGCCAGCGGGAAAATGCCGGTTCCGGTTCCGCCTGACGAGGATCTCCAGCTCCCTCAGATCAACATGAATTTCGTTGTCGAAGCTCTCAGCGCTATCGAGGGATGTCTGAATCTTCGAGAGAATATTCCTGATTTCAGACAGATCGTGTCTTTGCATTTTTGCCCCCAACTTGCTGACATCGCTGTCAAAGCCAGCCCGACTATTGCCCCGCCGTCCGACCTTATCATGGCTAATATACATGCGTTGCCGGTGTGCAATAGCCAAACCGGCCATTCCGGTTAAAAAAGGGCTAGGCTGTCCCAGGAATTCGGGGCGCGGACAGACACTTACAGATGATCGCAAACATCACGCGAATTCGCCGCACAACAAAAGCGCCACGGCAATTGCTTGCCGTGGCGCTCCGGTAACGCTTGTGATCGCGTGATTAGCGCAGCAGGCTCAGTACGCCCTGCTGGCTCTGATTTGCCTGGGCAAGCATCGCGGTGGAAGCCTGTGCCAGAATCTGGGCCGAAGCCAGTTTGGTCGTTTCGACAGAGAAATCCGTATCCTCGATGCGGGATTTCGATTCCGTCAAATTCGTGACAGTCGATGTCAGATTGTTGACAGCGGAATCCAGGCGGTTCTGGACGGCACCAAGGTTGGCGCGCTGATCGGCCACTGTCTGGATGCCCGTGTCAAGCGTGGCCAGCGCGGCGGATGCGCCCGCTGCGGTTGACAGATCGACGCCGCCGACACCCAGGCCGGTGGAGCTGAGATCCGCAATCGTGATGTTGACGGTTTCGCCGCTGTTCACGCCGGTCTGGATGTCGATGGCGGCCGTGCCGTCCAGCAAGGCTGTGCCGTTGAAATCGGAGCGCGACGAAATGTCGTCAAGCTGGCTAACGAGCTGCGTGACTTCGGTCTGCAGGGCAGTGCGGTCCGTGGTTGTGGCGGTGCCACTGGCGGCCTGAACGGCCAGTTCGCGCATGCGCACCAGGATGTTCGACGTTTCGGACATCGCGCCTTCCGCGGTCTGCGCGAGCGAGATGCCGTCATTGGCGTTGCGGATTGCTTGGCCCAGGCCGCGCACTTTCGCGTCCATGCGGGTGGCAATGGCAAGACCGGCAGCGTCGTCCTTGGCGCTGTTGATGCGCTTGCCGCTGGAAAGGCGCGCCATCGCGGTTTCGGTCATCATGCCGGCTGTGCGACCAGCATTCTGTGCGCGGATTGCGCTGATGTTTGTGTTGATAACGGTCATGTTATGGTCCTTTCTGACTGGTAACCTATCGGGGCTGCTCGCCAGTATGGAGTGCGGCCACGGAGCCAGTAACGGTGCGCTGGCCCAGTCATTTAATTTTGCCTGTCATGTCCGGCAGCCGCCGCGCCCCCCCGCGCGTGACGGAAATTTGACTGGCGCGCGCAAATCTGCGGTGGAACCGGCGCAAGAGCGCCAGAATTTCGTCAGTTTCCCGAAATGGCACGGCTTTTGCTTATATCCTCGTGCAAGCGAATTTGCCTGTGTGGAGATTAGTTCGAGATACCTATGGTCACTATCGATCAAAGTCGGTTGCTGCAGATGCGCTCGACCATCATCAGCCAGAACAATGCGCTGCAGCGTGCCACAGGGCGGGCTGCGGACGAGGCTGGCGGCAGCGCCGCACCCGATGCTTTCGGCAAGACGCTGGTTGATGCGCTGAAGTCAGTGAATGCCCAGCAAACCAAGGCGGGAGAAGTTTCCGCTGCTTATGAGCGCGGCGATACGCATGACATCGTCCAGGTCATGGTGGAACGGCAAAAGGCGTCGATCGGGTTCGAAGCCACGCTGCAAGTCCGCAACAAGCTGCTCTCGGCCTATCGAGACATCATGAACATGCCGGTCTGATATGGCTGAACAGGAAATCATCGGCTTTGACCCGAATGTGCCGGCCACCGGCATGGCCACGGTTCTTCCGGCATCGGCGGCGTTGCCCGGCACGCTGGAAACCCTTCGCGGCTTCGCGATCCAGCCCGCCGTGCGCCGGGCTTTACCTGCGCTGGGCGGCGTTGGCGCGCTGGGCATTGCCGCCATTGCCTGGTGGAGCTTGCAATCGCCAAACCAGCGCCCCCTGTTTGAAGGTCTGAGCGAGGCGGACAAGTCAGCGATGGCCGATGCTCTGCAGACGGCCGGCATTCCTTATGCGATTGACCGTGATACGGGCAGCGTCACCGTTGGTGAGGATGATGTCCACAAGGCCAAGATGATGCTGGCCGGGCAAGGCCTGCCCAAAGCGGCACCCAGCGGTGATGCCCTGATCGCCTCGCTGCCGATGGGTTCCAGCCGCGCGGTTGAGGGCGAGACGCTGCGTGGCGCGCGCGAAGCCGATCTGGCCCGGACAATCGAGGCGATCGAAACCGTCAAAAGCGCACGGGTGCATCTGGCGACACCGGAACCAAGCGTCTTTGTCCGCGATATTGCAGTGCCCGCCGCGTCCGTAATGCTCACGTTGCAAACGGGCAGGAGCCTCTCACAGGCGCAGGTCCGGGCGATCACGCATCTTGTGGCGTCATCCGTGCCGTCCCTTTCGCCGGATCAGGTCTCCATTATCGACCAGTCGGGTGCCCTGCTGTCCCAAAGCGATGGCGGCGCCGATGATGCCGCGTTCCAGCTTCAGACGCAGATGGAAACCCGGTACCGGCAGGCCATCAATTCGCTGCTCATTCCGATTGTCGGGCAGGGCAATTTCAGCGCCGAACTGCATGTTGATGTTGATCAGTCCGAAAGCCAGTCAACGCGTGAGTCCTTTCCGAAGGACGATCGGGCGCTGCGTCTGGAAGAAGGCAACAAGACGTCGAGCGCGGTGACGCCGCCAGCAGCATCAGGCATTCCGGGTGCCTTGTCCAACCAGCCGCCCATCGCGTCACAGCTTTCGGCTCAGCCAAATGGTCAGCAGGCAGCAGGAACCCCCAGTGTGGGCGGTGGGCAGTCCGCGGAAACCTACACCCGCAGCTTTGATGTCGGGCGGGAAATTTCGGTAACGCACCAGCCCATCGGCAAGGTGCGCCGACTGAGCGTTGCGGTCGCCCTGCGTGATGCCAAAGGGGTAAAGCCCCGCAACCCTGCCGAGCTGGCCGCGCTGGAAGCGCTGGTGAAGGGCGCTGTTGGATTTGACGCCACCCGGGGCGACATTGTGGCGCTCAGCGCACGCGCTTTTGTGGAACCTGAAGTCGTTACCCGGAATTTCTGGGACGCGCCCTGGTTCATGGTTGCGCTGCGCCAGGCCGGCGCTGTGCTGGTCGCGTGCCTTGCCCTGTTCTTTGTCGGCCGCCCGCTGCTCAAGTCGCTCCGCAAGCAGACAGAGGCAAAGCCGGATGGGTCCGTGTCTGCCCCGGAAACCGCCTCAGCGGCGGGCCCGCGCGCATCCTTGTCTCATGAACCTGTCACGCTGGACATGATCGAAGCAGCGCCGAGCTACGCCGACCGTGCCACATTGTTGCGGGATTTTGTGAAGCAGGATCCCGAACGCGCCCTCGTGACCGTGCGCCAGTTGATTCAGGAGGGTGCCAATGGCTGATACTGCTGACCTGATCGATGAAGATGACGCGTCCGAAGCTACACCCGCCATCACTGTCAGCGGTGTAACGGCGGCAGCGATCCTGCTGATGCTGCTTGATGAAACAGAAGCGGCGACGATCCTTGGTTCGCTGGAACCCGATGAAGTCAAATCCCTGGGGGCTGCCATGTTCGATTCCTCGAACGCCAGCGAAGGCGAAGTGGAATCGGCGCTCGACCAGTTTCTGCAACGCACGCGCAATATCTCCGCGCTGTCCATCAACGCGGCGCCGCGCATCCGCAAGGTGATCACCCAGGCGCTCGGGAATGTCCGTGCCGACAATATCCTTGCATCCATCGCGCCCCAGTCAAGCGCGGCGGCACTCGACATATTGCGCTGGATGGAAGTGCGGGTCATCGCGCGCATTCTTTCGGAAGAGCATCCCCAGGTCTCCGCGCTGGTCATTGCGGTTCTGACGCCCGATGTGGCGGCCCGCGCGCTTGAGGGGCTGCCCGATGATACGCAGTCTGATCTGCTTTACCGGGCGGCGTGCCTCACGACCGTGAACGCCGATGCCATCGCCGATCTCGAACGCATCTTCGCCCGCTATACGGATGTGAAGGGTGTGGCACCCCAGATGAAGCTGGGCGGTAAAAGCGACATCGCGAAGATCGTCAACGCCATGCCCAAGCCCAGCAGCGATCGCTTCCTGAAAAGCGTGAAGAAGCGCGACAAGGTCATGGGCCAGGCCATCGAGGATGAAATGTTCATCTTCGAAAACCTCAATGATCTGGATGCCAAGAGCCTGGGTCTGTTGCTGCGCTCGGTCAATTCCGAAGTGCTGACGCTCGCGCTCAAGGGCGCAAGCCAGCCGCTGGTGGACAAAGCCCTGGGCAGCATGTCTTCCCGCGCGGCGCAGGGCATTCGCGACGATATGGCAGATCGCGGCCCCACCAAGCGGGCCGAGGTGGAGGAAGCGCAAAAGTCCATCATCATGACCGCGCGCCAACTGGCCGAAGAAGGCCAGCTCAGCCTTGGCGGACGCGGAGACGATTATGTCTGACGCTACATACGAACGCATCAGCGTGGTGGACGCCCAGATGGTTGAAACCGGCTTTCGGCCAATGATGTCGCTGCAGCCCGACACGCCGATGCAGGAAACCCCTGCTGATGTGGAAGATCCGGCGGATACACCCGCACCCCAGCCCGATATCTTCGCGATTGGGTATGATGCCGGGATGAAGGCCGCAGAGGCGCGCTTCGCGCCTGAACGCGCGGCCCTGAAGCAACTGGTGGCGGCGGCTGCGGCGCTGCAGCCGGAACCAAGCGATGAACTTGCCGTCCTGATCGCTGAGACTGTCGAAGGGCTGGTCACAAAGATTGTCGGTGCTGTGGAACTGGACCGGGCAGAGCTTGCCGAGCGTGCCCAGCGCGCAGCGGCGCTGGTCGGGGATTGTGACAATGCCCGCACCATGTGGGTCAATCCCGAAGATATGGCGCTGCTGGAAGGCGCTGACCTCCCCCTTGCGCTGTGCGCCGACAATGCGGCGGCACGCGGATCAATCCGGATCGACTGTTCGGCAGGCTGGATCGAAGCGGGCACCGCACTTTATCTGGACGCCCTGCGCGTCGAACTGGGCCTGAAGGATACACGATGACGCCGGGAAGACTGATGCGATCTGCTGACATGCTGCTGGATCATGTCGAGATTTCGGCGGCGTCTCCCCGGCGCGTGGGCACGCTCGTCGCGCATGAAGGCGTCATGCTGGAAGTGGAGGGCCTCGCCCGTCCGATGGGGGCCACGGCCCGGATCCGCACACCCAATGGCGAAACCGTGCGCGGCGAAGTCGTCGGCTTTCGCGGCAATCTGAGCCTGATCCTGCCGTTTGACAATGATGCGCCTTTTGCCGCGGGAAGCCGCGTAGAACCGGATGGCGCTGGGGGTGTGGTCGTCTGCGGTGCGGCTCTGCTGGGCCGTGTGGTTGATGCCCATGGCGATCCGCTTGATGGCCGGGGACCGATTGTCAGCCGCTTTTCCTGGCCGCTGGCTGGCCGCAGAACCAATCCGCTGCACCGCGGGCGCGTTGTCCGCCCGCTCGATATTGGCGTGCGTAGCATCAATGCGCTTCTCACCGTTGGCGAAGGCCAACGTATCGCCATTGTGGCAGGTTCTGGCGTCGGCAAATCGGTGCTGATGGGGCAGATGCTGGCAGGCGCGGATTGCGACGTATTCGTGATTGGCCTTGTCGGTGAACGCAGCCGCGAAGTGAGCGATTTCGTCGAAACCAAGCTGACGCCAGCGATCCGTCCCCGCTCCGTCGTTGTGGCTGTGCCTGCCGATCATCCGCCGCATCTCCGGCTGCGCGCAGCAATGCGGGCCACTGCCATTGCCGAATTCTTTCGCAATGAAGGCAAGCGGGTATTCCTGCTGATCGACAGCCTGACGCGCGTGGCCCATGCCCAGCGCGAGATCGGCCTTTCATTGGGAGAACCACCCACGCTGAAGGGGTATCCGCCTTCGGCCCTCGGCCTCATCCCCAGGATCGTCGAACGGGCCGGGGTTGATCGCCATACGGGCGGTTCGATCACGGCAGCCTATACGGTGCTCGCCGATGGCGGCGATACCGAGGATCCGGTTGTGGATTCGGCCCGGGCGATCGTGGACGGACACATTATCCTTTCCCGTTCGCTTTCGGAACAGGGCGTCTTCCCGGCGATCGACGTTGCCAAATCGCTTTCGCGAACAATGGCGGATGTGATCGATGATGAACATGCGGCTGCCGCTGCCCGCTTCCGCCAGCTTTGGTCAGCTTACGAGGAGAACCGGGATCTGCTGCTGCTTGGGGCCTATGTGCCGGGCAATGACGCGGTTCTTGATCAGGCGATTGCCTTTCGTGAGCGGATGCTGGGCATGCTGAAGCAGAATGCGGCCGAAACAATCGGATTCAAACAATCCCGTGCGCGCCTGATCGAGGAGTTCGGGCAATGAGCGCGCTTGCACAGCGTCGCGCACGGATATTGCGGGTGCGCGCCATTGAACACCGGATCGCTGCGGCGCGGCTGGCGCAGGCAGATGCGGCTGTTGCCAATCTTGACCGCATTGCCAGCCGGCTGGCCGCACTGCGGCGCAGCCTTACGACAACGTCCGGCCAGACATCGGGGCTGGCGCTCAGCGCGATGGCGGAAATGTCCCAGCGGCTCGAAGCTGCCACGGTCAGCCTGGTTACGCCCACGGACGATGCAGAGCGGGCGCGGGCGCGGGTGAGCGGCGAACGCATGAAGGCCCGGCAGCGCGAAGAAAGTGCAGGAAAGCTCCACGAACGGGCTTTCCGCGAGGAAAACGAAAACCGTGAAGTCCGCGCGCTCGCCGCCACGCCATACCGCAAGCGCAAACCTCTGATGGGATACGGACAATGATCGGCTCGATGAATAGCCTTCCGCTCCCGGCGCTCGGGATGCTGGCTTCGCCGATCGTGGCACCTGGCGGATCTGCCCCGGCCAGCTTTGATGCGCTGCTGGCTTCGGCACAGCCTGTCGCGCCGCAAAGCGGGGATGCCTTGCCGGTGCAGGGCGATGTCGCGCTGGCCATGCCCGCGCAGAAATTGTCGATCGGCACTGCCCTGCCAAAGCCGCTGAAAATGGCCGAACAGATATTGTCAGCCATGCCTGAAAGCCGTGCGGCGTTGACGGCGGCGCGCTTTGCCCTGGCGCAGCCTGTGCCAGTTTCCGCGAAAGCTCTGCCGGCTCCGTCCGCCGATGACGCGATTGCCGAAGCCGTACCGCTCGAAACAAATGCCCCCGTCGCCTTGTCATCCCCGTCGCCGACCTTGCCTGCCGGTGGTGTGGCACCATCGCCGGTTGCTGCCGCTGAACCGGCACTTCCGGCGCTGGTGACCGCCGGGGAGCAGGGCGTCACCGCAACGGACGAAGCCGAACCAGAAGCCATTGAGGCTGCTGACGGGGCAGTGCGCTCCAGCATGGCGGCGCGCGATCTGCCCCGGCCCAAGCCGCTTGCTGTCCGCACCAGTCGGAGTGGCGCGCCGGACACGCCGCAGACCACCAAGCCAACTGCCGATGCGGGCACGCCCGCTGACACAATGTCTCCTCCAGCGGAACCAGCGCCAATGCCGGTGCTGCCGGAGGTGATCATTCCGCTCCCGGCTGCGATGGCTGCTGCGCCTGCGCCGCTCAATGCGCCGCTGCCCGAAGCCTCGGCGAAAGCTGCCCTTTCACTTCCCGCGCAGGCACCTGTCCGTTCCGGCGCGGATCAGACGAACCCGCCTGGCCTGTCCCGCGCACGCGCATCAGAAGCGGCTGCCAGCACGGAGGCGCAACTGGTGGTGTCCGCCACAGCCCCGCACAAGCTGAAGGCCGGACAGGCGGCGTTCGTCCTGCCCGGCGCTGATGCAGCCCAGCCAAGCGTTACGCAGGTTGCAAGCGCGCCGGTCCGGCCCGCCGAAGCCGCTGCGCCCAACATCGATCAGCGCGCGCTGGATCTGGCGCGTGGTGATCAGTGGCTGCAACAATTGGCGAGCGATATCGTCTCTGTCGGCCAGCGGGACAACCGGCTCTCCTTCCGGCTGATGCCCCGAACGCTGGGTCAGCTTGATGTTGAGCTGAGCCACAGCGATGCCGGCCTTTCGATCAGCATGAATGCTGTTCATGAAGATGCCCGGGCCATCCTGTCTGACGCGCAGCCGCGTCTCGTTGAGGATATCAGGGCGCAGGGCGTGCGCGTGGCGGATGCGCGCGTCTCTTCGGGCGGCGCTGACCAGCAACAGAACCGGTCGGCCACACACCAGTGGGAACCGCAGATCGAATTCGCGCGTGACGCGCCCGTCCATTCACAAACCCCAGAGGAAGAGCGCCGTTCAGGGCGCTTCGCCTGAGTCCAGAAAGCGAGACACAGATGAGCAAAGATGCAGTCAAGGCTGAGGGGAAACCCAAAAGCGGCAAGATGAAGAAGATGCTGATGATCGGCGTATCCGGCCTGGTGCTGATTGGTGCCGGCGCGGGCGTTGGCGTCTATGCCGTGGGGGCCGGCATGGCTGGCGAAAAGCCCGGTCATGAAGATCCCAACCGCCCCAAGCTGGTGGAACGCAACGAAGAAGCTGTCGAAGAAGGGGGCGGGGAACATGGCGAAGGCGCGGAAGCCAAGCCCAAAGTGGGCACGGTATCCGTCGCCAGTGACACGACGCCCGTCAATCCGAAGAAGTTCGACGTGACCTATTTCCCGATCGAGCAAAGCTTTACGGCCAATCTGGCCGATGGCAGCGGCTTTGTTCAGGTTGGTCTCAGCCTTGCGACCTATTATGACGGCAAGGTTATCGCGAACCTCAAGCGTCAGTCGGTGCCCATCCGTTCGGCCATACTCCTTGTCCTGTCCGATCAGGAAGCGGCTGTGCTCTCCACGCCGCAGGGCAAGGAGCTTCTCCAACGCCAGTTGACCCGCGCCATCAATCAGGTGCTGCGCGAACATGAAGGCTTTGGCGGCATAGACAATGTCTATTTCACGTCGCTGGTGATCCAGTAATGGCCAAACCCGCCACAGAGGGCAGCAGACCGGCATCGCTGGTGCGTGAGGCAAAGGCCCCGCAGGGGCATCCCGGCATGGCGCGCGTGGGGGAACGCATGGCGCGCGGCGTGCGGATGCTGATCACCAATGTCTCGCCCGCGTTTCCGACTGTCGCCGCTCAGCCTGCCCGCATCATGACCTTCCGGGAATGGCGGGCGGAACAGGCACCGCTCACAGCGGCCTGCCGCTTCGGCATCGCGCCTCTGAAAGGCGCGGCACTTGCAGTGATCCCGCCAAAGCTTGTCGCCCAGTTGGTGGACTGCTTTTACGGCGGTGCCGGTGAGGTTGCGTTTGACCGGGGCGAACTGTCGAAGGGAGAGCAGCGCTTCCTTGAGCGGATGGGCGAAATGCTGATCGAAGTGATCACTGCCGCCTGGGCAGACAATTGCCAGCTAACGCCATCGCTTCTGGGGATCGAGACGGAAACAGCCCATCTTTCCCTCGTCAAGGATGACGAACTCGTGGTGGTGCAGGCGCTCACCCTCACCGGCGCGCCTTTTGGCAATGCGGTGATCGAGTTTGTCTATGGGGAGGCATCCCTCCGCCCGGTCAAGGGATTGTCTGATCCGTCAGGCCAGGAGGAAACGCCCAGCGTGGACGTGCTGTGGCGGAACCGGGTGCAGGATGCCGTGCTTCAGGTGCGCCTTCCCGTCCGGACGATCTTTGCCCGCACAGAGCTGCCGCTGACCCGGCTCCTCTCCCTCAAGGCGGGGGACACAATTCCGATCTGCCTGCCCACGCGTGTGCCGGTGACCATCGGCGGCCGCAATTTTGCCGAAGGCACGGTCGGCGAATCCAATGGCCGCGCCTCCATTCGTATCGAAAAACTGGAAGAAGGAACATTTGTCCATGACTGACCTAGCCGAAGCTACCAGAACCAATGGCGGCAGCATGGTTTCGCCGCATCCCGAAAGCAATATCGACCTTCTGTCCGGCGTGTCGTTGCGGGTTTCCGTGGAAGTCGGCTCCGCCTCGCTGCGCCTGTCCGAATTGCTGAACCTGCGCGAAGGCAGTGTCGTGGAACTGGATCGTCAGGCCAATGATCTGCTTGATATTTTCGCGAACGGTACGCTGATCGCGAAGGGAGAGATCGTCAACGTCGAAGGGCGTTACGGCATCCGGATTGTTGACGTGGTGGCACCTGACCGTCGCCTCAACGGCATCGAGAGGAGAGCCTGATGCTGGAATATATCCTGCGCCTGTTGATCCTCATTCCCTTCGTCGGGGCGTTGGCATGGGCGTCGCTCTGGCTGTGGCGGCGGACGCAATTGGGGATGCCTTCAACCGGCAATACCCAGCGTGCGGCCCGAATGATTGATGTCGTTCCGCTCGGCACCAGCGGCAAGCTGGCGGTGGTAGAATTTGGCGGGCGTGAACTGCTTATCGCGGTGTCGCGTTCGCAGATCAGCCTGATTGCCGATGGCGGGGTGTTGGCCGATGGTTAAGCGCGCGATTACGCTTGCCGCGTTGCTGATCGCGACGCCTGCCTTCGCGCAGGGAAGCGGGCTGGAACGGGCGATGGGCGATATTGCGGGGCAGGGCCAGCCGCTTTCGCTTTCGCTGCAAATCCTTGTCCTGATGAGTCTGCTGGCGGTTCTGCCGTCGCTGATCCTGATGATGACAAGCTTTACCCGGATCATCATCGTCCTTTCCATCCTGCGTCAGGCGCTGGGCTTGCAGCAGACACCGCCCAACCAGGTGCTGGTCGGGCTCAGCCTGTTCCTGTCGCTGTTCGTCATGCAGCCCGTGATTTCGCAGATAAATGCGACCGCAATCGAGCCTTACGGGCAGAAACAGATCAGCATAGAGGAAGCGGTCAGCCGTTCCGGTACCGCATTGCACGGCTTCATGATCAAGCAGACCCGCAAGAGCGATCTCGCGCTGTTTTCCAATATCGCCAAAGCCCCCAAATTCGCGACCGAAGCGGATGTCCCCTTTTCCATTCTGCTTCCGTCTTTCGTCACCAGCGAATTGAAAACAGCTTTCCAGATCGGCTTTCTGATCTTCCTGCCGTTCCTGATCATCGATCTGATCGTTGCGTCGGCGCTCATGTCTCTGGGCATGATGATGCTCTCGCCCTCGATCATTTCGATGCCGTTCAAGCTCCTGTTGTTTGTCCTGGTCGATGGCTGGGCGCTGACAATGGGCTCGCTCGCCAGTTCGTTTGGCACCTGACATGGACAGTGATTATTTCATCGGCGTTGCGCAGCAGGCGCTGTGGATATTGGCGCTTGGTTCGGCACCGATCCTGATCCCCGCACTTCTGGTGGGTGTGCTGCTGGGAATGGTGCAAGCCGCGACCTCAATCAACGAAGCCACGCTCAGCTTTGTGCCAAAGCTGATTGTTGTTGCGATTTGCCTCGCTGTTTTCGGGGGCAGCATCATGGTGCTGCTCGTGGATTTCACGCATGATATGTATGCGCGCATCCCGGATCTGGTGCGTTGATTCCAGAAGGGTTTCGGGGGATCGAGTCGCAATTGCTGCTCTGGCTTCTTGCGGCGATCCGGCCGGGAGCGGCTTTTATGGCAGCGCCCGTGTTCGGCGCGCCCAGCGTGCCTGTCCAGCTTCGTCTCGTTATCGCGCTCGCTATCGGGGTGCCTGCGGCGTCAATCTCCGGGCTGACATTGCCTGCGGACGGATTTGTCTCCGTCGCAGGGATCATGATGATCATTTCCGAAGTGCTGCTTGGGCTGGCGATGGGCTTTGCTGTCCAGATCGGCTTTGCAGCAGCGCTTGTGGGGGGAGAGGCTGTCAGCAACGCAATGGGCCTTGGCTTTGCTTCGATGAACGATCCGATGGGCGGCCAGTCATCTGCTGCCATCGGACAACTGCTTTCAATGCTCGGCACGTTCTTGTTCCTCTCTATGGGGGGGCATCTGATCCTTGCCTCGATCATTATCGAAAGCTTCCGTGCGATGCCGCCGGGGGAAGCCTGGATGTCCGCCAAGGCACTGGGTGGTATGGCGCAGTTTGGGGGTCTGGTATTTTCGGCGGGCCTTTCCGTGGCCCTGCCCGTTGGCTTTGCGATGGTGCTGGTGCAAGTCATCATGGCAGTAATTGGGCGTTCCACACCTTCGCTCAATCTGTTCGCGGTGGGTCTTCCCGCCACGCTGATGGCCGGGATCGTCCTGCTCGCCATTGCCGCACCAGTGATGGGAGACTCCATTTCCGTCGCCATCCGGGCCGGGCTTGATCAGGCCGGTCTGATCGCAGGAGGCCACTGATGGCGGATACAGCGGATCGCGATCAGAAGACGGAAGCGCCAACACAGAAGCGCAAACAGGATGCCGCACGCGAAGGGGATATCCTTCAGTCGCGGGAACTTGGCACGGCCCTCATCATGATTTGCGGGGCGGCGTGGCTGATGCTGGCCGGCCCGTGGTTTGTCACATCCTGCCGCACCCTGCTGCAAGAGGGCCTCACGCTGAACCGGCAGGAGATCATGGATTTTGACCCTGCGACAACCACGACCCGGCTGGTGATGGAAGGAGTCTGGCCTCTCGCCAGCCTGTTCCTTATCTGCATTCTGGGGGCAGTTGCCGGGCCGGCCATGCTCGGGTCTGCAGGGTTCCGCTCCGGAAGCCTCGGCTTCAAGGCCAGCCGGATCAACCCCATGTCGGGGATTGCCCGCGTGTTTGGCACACAGGGCCTGGTGGAGCTTGGCAAATCGCTGACCAAGGCAATCATCCTTGGTGCAGCCGGATACTGGCTCGTCTCGCGCGATCTGCCGATGATCTTCGGCCTTGGTTCAAGCGATATCACTGCGGCGACGGGAACATTGGGAAACCGGCTGACTCACACGGTTCTGTTCCTGGCCCTGGGCCTTGGGGTGATCGCGGGTATTGATGTGCCGATCCAACTGGTGCGGCGCAACGCGCGGCTGCGGATGACCAAGCAGGAAGTGAAAGAGGAAATGCGCCAGACCGAAGGTTCGCCCGAGGTCAAGCAGGCTGTGCGTCAGAAACAGCACGCGATGCTCGCGGGTTCGGCGCGCAAGGCAGTGGCTGAAGCCAGCGTGATCCTGACCAACCCGACCCATTTTGCCGTGGCGCTTCGCTACGTTCCCGGCAAGGATTTCGCACCCGTCGTGGTGGCGCGCGGACGCGGGGAAACCGCCCAGGCCATCAAGGCGCTGGCCAAAGAAAAGAAAGTGCCCACGCTTGAATATCCCAAACTCGCCCGTGCCATTTACTTCACCGCCCGCTCGGGACAGCCCGTTGCCGAGGATCTCTACATTGCCGTTGCCACCATTCTGGCCTTTGTCTTCAATATCGAGCGGGCGACGGCTGAAGGCATTGCGCCGCCCAGCGTCATCGTGCCGGTGGAAAAGAGCTTCGACGAACATGGCGTACGTGAAACTGGCTAAAGCTTCCCAAAGGCGCGCCGTTGAATCCACGCAAGGAGTGCGGTGATGATCAGTTCGATTGCGAATAGTCTGGGATTTGGTTCCGGCGTGGATGTGGCCAAGCTTGTCAGCGATCTGGCGGCGGCCTCGCGCACGCCCAAGGTGGAAGCGTTTGATGCCCGTGCGCGGACATCGCAGGCAAAGATCAGCGCCGTGGCGCAAGCGCGTTCAGATCTTGAAACCTTTTCCTCTACGCTTGCTACGGTGGTTTCAGGCGGAACCCTGCAAACCCAGCCCCGTGTCGGCGACGAAACGGCGCTTTCCGCCTCGGCGGCGCCCGGCGTTCGCCTCGGCAACTATTCCGCCGAAATGGAAATCACCCAGCTTGCGAAATCACAAACGAGTTATTCTGCCACTGTACTCACCGCGACCGACCCGATTGGTCAGGGCAGCCTTGTGCTGGATGTTGGTGGCTCAAGCTTCACCGTGACGATTGACAGCAGCAATGACAGCCTTGGCGGGCTCGCCACGGCAATCAATGCTGCCAATAGCGGCGTGAAGGCCAGTGTCATAACCGACGCGGGCGGATCACGGCTGGTGCTCAAAGGCGGAACCGGGGCAGCCAATGCCTTCACCCTGACGGCGCAAACCGGCAATGATCCGGGGCTTGACCGCTTTGCCAGTGCCGCGCTGACAACGCCGCAGGCCGCGCAGGATGCGGCGTTCACGCTTGATGGCGTTCCCTATACGCGCGGCAGCAACAGTTTTTCCGATGTGGTCCCCGGGGTAACCCTTACCTTGCGCAAAGCCGCCCCCGGCACCGCCATCGCCATCGGCAGCAATCGGCCGACAGACGCGCTGCGCAGTACGCTGGGCGATTTTGTTTCCGTCTATAACCAGATGAAGGGCGATATGGCCGCCGCCCGCACGGCGACCGGCGGGGATCAGAGCCTGCGCGCGCTTGACCAGCAGCTATCACGCTTCATCAGCCAGTCTCTCACAAGCGATCCGTCGATCAAGAGTCTCGCCGATATCGGCGTCACCACCAATCGCGATGGAACCCTTTCTCTGAACAGCGCGAAGTTCGATGCGGCCGTGGCTGCCAATCCCGATGCGGTTGAGGCCATTTTCTCCCCCACGCGGGATGCCACCCATACCGAAACCACCGATCCAGGAATTTCCAGTGCTTTCAAGGCGCTTGTAACAGCCGCAACAAACCCGGATGGCGGCCTTGCGTCGCTCAAATCGCGGCTGGACAAGGAAGCCAGCAACCTGGCCAAGGATCGTGCGCGGATGGAGGATCGGGAAGCCGCTTATGCAGACCGCCTCAATCGCCAGTATCAGTCAATGGATTCGCGTGTGGGTGCGTTGAAGGCAACCCAGTCCTATCTTGACCAGCAGATCAAGATCTGGACAAGGAGCAGCTGATAAATGAGCGCAAGTCTTGTCTTGCCGCGCCGCGTGACGGCTGCCGACCAGTATCTGGCGCTTGAGCTGAACAGCCGCCTTGAAGCGGCCAGCCCTCACAGGCTTGTCTCGATTCTCTATGAGGAATTGACGCGTGCGATCGAAGTGGCGGTGCGCACGCTGGCGACGGGCAGGGCGATCGCCGCGCATCCGCAAGTCCACCGGGCGCATTCGATCCTGATGGCGCTTGAAGCGAGCCTTGATTTCAAGGCCGGGGGTGCTCTCTCCGTGTCGCTGGCGGCAGTCTATCGCTCGATGCGCAAGGAGCTGTCACAGGCGGCGCGGGCAGGGGACGCGGGCAAGCTGTCCGCCTTGCAGAAGGGTGTGGAATCGGTGGCAACTGCCTGGGCGGCGGTTCAGGCCTGACGCCCCCCGATTTCACCGGAATTCATCCGGGCAAAACCGGGCCGCCGCGCCTGATCATCACGGGTCAGGCTGGAGGAATGCCGAAATCTCCTGCGCGTTGAGCGGCTTGCTGAACAAATAGCCCTGACCAAGCGCAAAGCCCATGTCTCGCAACCGTTCCAGTTGATAGTCTGTTTCGATGCCTTCGGCCACGACGTTGAGGTTCATCGCGTTGCCGATCTGCAGAATGGCATTCACGATATTCCAGTTACACTCGTCGCGGGACTGATTCATGATGAAGGATTTGTCGATCTTGATCGTATCGAAATTCCAGTTGTGCAGCAGGCCGAGCGATGAATAGCCCGTTCCGAAATCATCAAGCGCGATCCGCAAATTCCATGAACGGAATGTTTCCAGTATATGTGCGGTATGGATCGGATTTACGATAGACGCGCTTTCGGTCAGTTCGAGAATGAGGTTTTTCGGATCGATCCGCGTATCGGCGATGATCTGCTTGACGCTGTTGGCGAATTCGCTGTCGATGAACTGGGAACTGGAAACGTTCACACTCAGGAACAGATCTCCTGATCCCGGTACATTGCGGTTCAGTTCGGCATGGAATTCGCAGGCATTTTTCAGAACCCAGTTACCGATTTCCCGGATCAGGCCCTTTTCTTCGGCAATCTCGATGAAGGAATCGGGATAGACCAGCTCCCCGCCATTGCGACGCCAGCGCAATAGCGCTTCCAGCCCTACCGGCTTCGCGTCGGAGAGCCGCACGATGGGCTGGAAATACAGCTCGAACTCATTGGCCTCGATCGCCTTTCGAAGCGCAGCCTCGGTCTGTATCGCTTCCTTGGCACTATCACGCATGGCCTGATCAAACAGGACGGTGTGCCCCGAAGGCAGCCCCTTCGCCTCATACATCGCTGCATCGGCATCCCGCAGCAGCTCGTCGGCGTAGCAGTATAGTCCGTCATCATGGGCAATGCCGATGCTCGCCCCGATATCAATCGAGGCGTCCCCGGTCTGATAGGGTGCCTTCAGGGCGATGTGGATGGAGCGCGCAATGTCTTCGGCTGCCACAATCTTGTTCGGCCCGTTCACCATCATCGTGAATTCATCGCCGCCAAGCCGTGCGAGCAGGATCGAGTCCTCGTTGCTGGTGAGCGTTGGCCGGGTGGCATTGAAATCGGCGGCCAGCCGCGCCAGCCGCCGGGCCACTTCCACCAGCACATCATCACCGGACTGATGCCCCATTGTATCATTGACGACCTTGAAGCCGTTCAGATCGATGAAGATCAGCGTCGGGCCGCTTTCCCCGCGCAGATGGTTGGCTTCGAAAAGCTGTTGCAGGCTGGCTTCAAAGAACGTCCGGTTTGGTAAGCCGGTCAGCAGATCATGAAGCGAGCGCCGACGCAGATTTTCTTCCATCCGCTGCCGCCCGAAGACGCAGCTCACCTGTTCTGCAATGGACACCAGCAGGGACGTGATCTCCGCGTCCGGCGTATCGGCAGGGGAAAGGAGGAAGTGCAGGGCACCCACCATTTCAGCACCGATCTTGATGGGCACGGCCACTTCCGGCCCTGGCGCAAGCGCATCGAAAGGCGGACGGGCAGTGAACTGGCCGATCCGGTCAGGCGCGTCGGCCCAACTGGGAACAGCATCGATAAGGAGCAGCCCGGGCAGGGACATGCTGGGGCGGTATTTCACATGATTGGCTTCGGTTACGCACGCGAGCGCCGCGTCCCCCGCGATTGATACGTGCGCCGCACCGATCGCGCGGAAATGTCGCTCTCCATGTATGCCGCTCGTCACATAGGCATTGCCCGCCGACCAGCGCATGGTTTTGCAGATTTCGCTGACGGCCACGCGCAAGGTGGCGGCAGGGTCAGAGCTTCTGTTTGCGGCAGCGGTGATCCGGTTGAGCAGCTCCAGTTCCCTGAACTTCCCGCGTTCCGGGCTTTCCTGGCTGCTCGTTCGTGGTTGCCTTGCCCCCCGGATGCGGAGTTGCAGGTTACGGATGCTCTCACTTAGCAGGTCTTCCGCAGGGCTTTCTGCCCAGTCGGCTTTCTTTGCTGTGCCTGCATTCATGATTGATACTTCCCTTTGACGAACGTGGGCAGATGCGCGGGCGTTTGGCTGTCGTCAGTGATGTCGTTCGGCGATTTGTGTGTTCCCGCCATTCAGAACGGCATTCTCATCCAGTTCTTTACAGTGCGAGGCACTTCATCTGCTCGCGGCGTGACGGGCGCTCGCCGCGACTAAAAGAAGCGATCGCGCCGCCGTTTATGATGAATGAAGAATTAAACCGGGGTCACTACCGATGAATGCCATTCCGATAAATCTTGCGGGCACAATCAAGGCCGTCGGCGTTCGGCTGTTTGGCACCGTCGAGGACGCGTCAACGGCTCCCAAAGGCGAACTCGCCCGGTATCGCGAGATTCTCGATACGATTGGTGATTTCATGCTGCGCCATGCAATCGAACCGAACCCGGCAAATTACTCGCTCGTATATCGCCACATGATCGCGCATGAGCCGCATCTTGAAACGGCTATCGAGCAACTCATCGATACGGGCTACGCCCCAACCAGCGCCGTGACTTCGGAAGCAGGCATATCCGAACAGGAACTGGGCGAAATCGCGGAGCGGGCGCAAGCCAATCTGAAAGCGGTCGAGGAGCTGTTCACCAAAACGACTGTTGATGCCAAGGGCTTTGGCGAAGCGCTGGAAGGCAGCGCCATGTGCCTGAAAGAGGGCGCGAAAAGCGACAGGGCCGTTGATAACCTGATCCGGCTGACCAGAGCCATGATCGAAAAAACCCGGGTCGCTGAATCCGAATTGCGCCTTCGCGGGCAAGCGATGACCGATTTGCAAATGTCCCTGTCTGAAGCGCAGATCAAGGCTGACACGGATTCGCTGACGGGGCTTTCAAACCGGCGGGCCTTCGAACGGTTGCTGGGGGCTGCGGGGGCCAGAGCGACCATGAATGAAAAGCCCCTGTCCCTCGCCATTTGCGACATCGATTTCTTCAAGCTCGTCAATGATTCCTACGGTCATGACATGGGGGATCGCGTTCTCAAATTCGTGGGGGAAGCAATCCAGGAGAGCTGCGGGAAAAAGGGATCGGTCTCGCGGCACGGGGGCGAGGAATTTGTGGTCATCTTTGAAGAGACTTCGCCCGAAGAGGCCTATGAAATTATTGATGCGGCACGGCTGGATCTTGGCGCGCGCCGGATCACCAACAAGGAAACGGGCGAACGCATCGGGGCTGTCACATTCTCGGCGGGCGTCAGTTGGCTGCGCAAGACGGGCGATGTCAGTGTGATGTTGAGAACCGCTGATCGCGCGCTTTACAAGGCAAAGGGAAATGGCCGGGATTGCGTGATGATGGCGACCGCCGGTTAGGGGCTGGCTGGGGATGCGCCGTCTAAAACAATGGCCGGGATGGCCGTTGATACAGGCATGGCCTGGTCGCTCACTTCATCCATCCGGTGCGCGGTGCCACTCGCTGTGGCTGCGACGATAGTACTGCCAGCGAAGGTTGCTGCCACTGATGCGGTCGCGCCGTCCCCTCCTCCGCATACGGCGGTGTCTGCCCGGGTGACCGCCCGGATCATGCGGCCCTTCATTCTCAAATCCTCCCCTGAAATCCCGGATCAGCATCTTCATGCAAGGAAGGCACGGCGCGTGCCGTGCCGCGTGCCGGACGGCGAGCAGAGTGCCGGTTGCACGATGATCGTCATCGACGTCGAATAGGGCTCAGCACTGGCGATCCACGCCATACTTCCGCATTTTCTCGATCAGCGTCGTGCGCTTCAGTGTCAGCATGCGGGCGGCTTCGGAAATAACGCCGTCTGCCATGTCGAGCGCCATCTGGATGCGTTCCAGCTCCATCGTTTCCAGCAATTCCTTCAGGTTAATGGGAATGGGGGCGCTGGCGGGTGCGCGCGATGTAACGGGAAGCCGGAAAACAACAGAGGCCGGGGCCGATTCCGGCTGAATTTCGGCCACGGGTTCGGGACGGAGTTCAACGACTGTGCGTGGGGTCCTGGCTGCGACGCCGATCAGTTGCTCCACTTCGCGCGCACCGATCAGTTCGCCTGGGTGCAGCACATTGGCCCGCTCCAGAACATTGCGCAGTTCGCGCACATTGCCGGGCCATTGGTGCGCCATCAGCCGGTCGATCGCCGCGCTGTTGAAGCGCGCCGTGCCGCGCGCGCCGGCCTTCTTCTGGAAATGGGCGATGAGGAGCGGAATATCTTCTGCCCGGCTGGCAAGATCGGGAACATGGATCAGAACCACACCCAGACGGAAATACAGGTCTTCGCGAAAGCGGCTTTCCTCAATCGCGGCACCCAGATTCTGGTGCGTTGCCGAAATCACGCGGACATCAACCGGCATGGAGCCATTGCCTCCAACGCGGCTGATCTCACCATCTTCAAGAACGCGCAGCAGCTTTACCTGCATGTCAAACCGCATGTCCCCGATTTCATCAAGAAAGATGGTGCCGCCATTGGCTTCTTCAAAACGTCCGGTGCGCCGCGAACTGGCACCGGTGAAGGATCCACGTTCATGGCCGAACAGTTCGGATTCGATCAGGTCCACGGGAATGGCACCGCAGTTGAGCGGCACGAAGGCCTTATTGCTGCGTCCGCTGGCTGCGTGGATGGCGCGCGCCACCATTTCCTTTCCCGATCCGGATGGGCCGGTAATCATTACAGATACATTTGACCGTGAAACCCGGTCAATCATGGTCTTGAGATCGAGAATGGCAGGGCTTTGGCCAACAATCAAATCATGAACAAGGGGTGCGGTTTGTTTGTTAGCCAAAGCTGCACTAGCCATCGTAATCTCCATCACATTTGCAGCTGATCAATCATCCGCCGCAATGGAGAAATCCAACAAAGTGGTTAACAATTTAATAACCACAAATATATCGGCGACAATTCTGGATTTATTACTCCAATTTGGATATAGTTATTATAAAAATGGGGAAAAAATCGGATTTTATTCGTAATACATCTATTTTGGATATATTATGGATCAATGCTGAGCGGGCGGGCGCGTTATGCCGCGCCACCGGCTGCTATCGGATCGGCGATTCAGCCGCCGTGGCTTCCCCCACGGGTTCCGATGCCCAGCCCAGCGTGATCGACATGCGCCGGTTGCGCGCGTCAAACGGGTCTGAGGGGATATAGGGCTCGCGGTCGGCAACGCCTTCAATCCGTGCAAACCGCTGCGGCGACACCTGTTTCAGAGTCAGGTAACGCCTTGTGCTTTCGGCGCGCGTGGCAGAAAGGTTCCAGTTGTTGGTCACCTGGCTGCGCGAATATTGCATCGCGTCTGTATGGCCGCGGATGATGATGGCATTGTCCGTTTCGTTGATGACTGTCGCCACGATCCCCAGAAGCGACATGGCGTCGGGCGTCAGTTGATCCGTGCCGGATGCGAACATCACGAAATCGGCTTCATCCACCATATCGATCCGCAGCCCTTCCCGCGTTTCGGTAAAGCGGATATTCTTCCCGTAACGACGCAACAGGGCGTCCGCCTTCATCCTCTGTTCGAGCCGCAGCTTGAGCCGCTCGAAGCTGGATTTGTCGCTCGACTGGCCGGACGCCTCTTTCGGCCCGCCCTTGGCATCCCGAGGAATCGTCATTGATTTGGTGCCGGTCTGGCCCGCCTGATGGGGATATTTGTCAGCCGAGACAATCGAGTCTCCCCCGAAGAAGCCGTCCGATCCGGCAGAATCCTGATGCGACTGGATCAGCGTGGGGGCAAAATAGTCGGCCAGCGCCTTGCGCTGCTTTTCGTTGGTTGCCCCCAAAAGCCACATCAGCAGGAAAAACGCCATCATCGCGGTCACGAAATCCGCATAGGCCACCTTCCACGCGCCGCCGTGATGCCCGCCATGTCCCTCAACGATGATCTTCTTCACGATCACCGGGCGCGGTTGGTTTGATCCATGCTGTGCCATTATCGCGCCCGCATGCCATCGAACACTTCGGCGAAGCTGGGCTGGTTGCTGTGCTCGATGCTGGCGCGGGCGGCCTCGATCACCAGCGGCTGGGGATGGCCGTTGAGCGACGCGATGATCAACTGTTTGGCCACATGATAGATCGCGGCATCCGCCTCGATCACCTGCTTGGCGCGGTTGGCGAACGGACCGACAAGGCCGTAGGCAAGAAGCACGCCGAGAAACGTCCCGACAAGCGCGGACCCGATCATGCCGCCCAGAATGGCGGGCGGCTTGTCAATCGACCCCATTGTCTTGACGACGCCCAGAACCGCCGCAACGATCCCGAGCGCAGGCAGGGCATCGGCCAGGCCCTGCAAGCCTTCGGCAGGTTTCATGATATGGTGATGGTGGTTCTTGATGGCGCAATCCATCACCTCCTCAACGGCGTTGGGATCAAGATTGCCGGAGGAAACCACCACCAGCCGCAGCGAATCCGCGATCAGATGGATCAGCGTCTTGTCTTTCAGAAGCTTGGGATATTCGCCAAAAATGGCTGATGCAGACGGGTCTTCGATATGGGGTTCCACCGCATTCGGTCCTTCAGTCTTGAGCATCTTCATCAGTTTTGAAATCAGGAAGATGCAATCAAGATAATCCTGCTTCTTGTATTGCGGGCCTTAGAACACCTTGCCCAGACCGCCGCCCAGCGCTTTGAGTTCCTTGCCCGAATTGCCGATGATCAGCGAACCAACCCCGGCACCGCCGATGATCAGCATTTCGTGAGGCAGGGCTTCGAGCACCGGGCCAAGATTGCCGCCGGTAAAGACGAAGCCGCCAAACACCATAACGATCAACACAATGATACCAACGATCGCAAACATATGGTGAGGCCCCTGATATGGTCGGTCGCGCCCGGTGCGAACGCTGACTGTTATGGTAAACGGCGCGGGCGGCGAAAACTTGCGTCAGGAAAGCAGATCGAACAGCGTTTGCCGGTTGATCCGGGCGAATGCCGCCCTGGCGGCATCAAGTGTAAGGTTCTGCTGGTTCAGCCGGGCGATGGCTTCGTTCATGTCCGTGTCTTCAAGCCCAGACTTTTCCGCCGTGAGGTTGATGTCATGGTCGATTTCCCGGTCTCGTATATTCGCAAGCCGGTTGCCGCGTACGCCGATATCGGCAGCGACATCGGCGGTTTTCACAATTCCGGCTTCAAGCGAAGACAGGGACGTGCCAATCTGTGCGGCATTGCCCGCCTGCAAGGCGTCCGCAGCGGTTGAGAGGATGGCGGAGAGTGACACGCCATTGACTTCGAACGCGTCCTGTCTTGAAGGCACGGGTTCGAACACGTCGGATCCGCTGAACCGCATCTTCAGCGCCTGGCCGTCAGCGAACAGGGGGTTGCCGGTGGATGCCTGGGTGTTGGCCAGGCTGTCCATTTCCGCCGCAAGACTACGCAATTCGGTTGCCATCGTTGTTCTGTCGGACGCAGAAAGCGTCCCCGACGCCCCGGCCACCATAAGTTCACGGGCGTGCGCCATCCGGTCTGTTACCGTTTTCATCACACCATCGGCCTGATCCGAAAGGGAGATGCCCAGTTGAAGGTTGGTCTGCCACGCTGCGTGATTGGATTGCGATTGCCGGATCGCAGCAATCCGCGCCGATGCCACCGGATCATCTGAAGCCTGCTGGATGCGCTTGCCGGAGGAAATTTCCACCTGGGTGCGCGCCAACGCACTTGCCAGCGCGGACTGACGCTGGATGTCCTGCGTGATGCGGTTGTTCGTCGCGGAGATCATGATCTGTTCCGTCAGAAGGCGTTGAGAATGGACTGCATGGTTTCACGCGCAACCTGAAGCACACGCGCCGACCCCTGATAGGCCTGCTGAAAACGCAAAAGCTCCGCAGCCTCATGATCAAGGTCAACGGCGCTGACGTCCGCTCGCGCAGACTGTGCGCCATCGCGCCGCGTGGACGCGGCCGAATCCTGCGCGCGGGCGCTGGCAGTCGCCTGACTCTGTGAGGCAGCAAGGGCCGCCCAGGCTGCTTCCGTGCCACTGGCGCCGCGCAACCCGGACAGAGCAAGCAGATTGCCGTTGGCGCTGCTCGTATCCGCAGCGGCCACTTGCGAAGGATCAAGCGCAATCGCGGCAATCGTCGCAGCAGATGCGCCGCTGATATCGAACAGGGGCACGCCGGCATTGCCTTGTGCATCAGTACCCGCCTGATGCGCCGCGTTCATTTCGGTGCCGAACTGGATGGCGATGGCATCCAGGCTGGTGCGTCGGCCGGCAACGTCGGTTGCCGCGTCCGCAAGCCCGGCAAGCTTGCCAGTTGTCGGCGCGAAGCTGCCACCCGATACAAGGGCGAAGGCGAGGGTGCCGTTGGGCTGAACAACCGTGGCAACCTGATCCACAGCGCCAGAGGCAACCAGCGGTGCGCCTGAAGGCGCGGGCAACTTCAGCGTGGTGACGCCGCGCGCGTCAAAGTCGGCGGTTACGGAGACGGTACCGGAAATCCGGTCAACCAGCCGGTCCCGCTCGTCCAGCAGGCTTGCCTGATTGGTGGAATCGGCGCGCGCGCGGCGCAGGCCGTCATTCACGCGCTCCAGTGCTTTCAAATCCGAATTCAGCTGATCCACAGTGCCGCTGGCATCTGTGCCGATGGCACTGGCGGTACGTTCAAGCCCGTCGGCCGTGCGCCGGAATGTCGCTGCGGCAGTATCGGCAGCTTGCAGGAAGGCAGAGCGCATGGTCCTGTCGGACGGGTTGGAAGATAACCTGTCCGCCGCGTTGAACACATCGGTCAGGCTGCTGCCCACGCCATTGCCACCGTCACCCAGCGCGCGCTCGGCTGATTCCAGCCAGCTCAGGCGTGAAGACGTGCGGCCTGCCTCGCCTTCCGCGACCCGCGCGTCGCTGACGAGCCATGTGTCGATAGTGCGCGTGACGCCAGTGGCCAGCACGCCACCGGGGCGCACTTGGTTGCGGAACAGCACGACATCGCCGCCAGCGGGCACTTCTTCGGTGCGGATCGCACGCCGGGCGTAACCTGCGGTCTGGGAGTTGGCGATATTGTCGCCAATCGTGGAAAGGGCCGCCGTATAGGCCTTGACGCCCGAAGCGCCGATGCTGATCAGATCCGTCATGCCTTACCGCCTTTGCCAGCAAACTGCTTTTCCAGCAGGGTGGCGATGCCGAACTGGCCAAGGCCTGCCATGCTGTCTGCTGTGCGCGCGTCGGCCATTTCGCGGAAGCTGTCTGTGGCGCTGGATCCGAACACGTCATCGGCCAGCTTGGCCTTGCGCATGGAACCGATCAGCTCACGCAGGAACACCGCCTCGAATTTCTGGGCGGCGGCATGCAGATCCCCCTTCGCCGGGGCTTTGGGCGAAGGGGTGATTTTGGTGGCGAGGGAAGGGGATGCAATCATATCACGATCAACTCCGCTTTCAGCGCGCCTGCCTGTTTGAGCGCTTCAAGGATGGCGACAAGATCGCCGGGTGACGCACCGATCCGGTTGATGGCTTTCACAATATCGGAAAGCGATGCGCCGCGCTGGATCAGGAACGCGGGTTTCTGGGTTTCCTCGATCCTGATATCGCTTGAAGGCTGAACAGCGGTCTGGCCGCGGCTAAAGGGAGCCGGTTGCACGATGCTGGGCTTTTCATCGACGCGCACGGTAATCTTCCCGTGGCTGACAGCCGCCATACCCACCCGCACCGCGCCGTTGATCACAACCGTGCCAGTGCGCGCGTTGACGATCACGCGGGCAGGCGGCTCCGCCGGATTGATTTCCAGATTTTCAATGAGGCTCATCATCCGCACACGGGCCTGAGCGCCATCGGGGGGCGAAATGGCGATTGACCCGCCATCGCTTGCCTGGGCCGTGCCGGTGCCCAATGCCTTGTTTATGGCATCGGCGATCCGTTCGGCATTGGTCAGATCCTGTTCGGCCAGATTGAAGGTCAACTGCGGGCTTGTTGCAAAGCCGGTATCAACCGCCCGTTCCACTGTGGCACCGCCATCGATGCGGCCTGCTGAAGGCACGTTTACGGACACTTTCGATCCGTCTCCCGCCTCAACACCCAGGCCGCCAATCACCAGATTGCCTTGCGCCATCGCATAGATCTGCCCATCCGCACCGTAGAGCGGGGCCATGATCAGCGTGCCGCCGCGCAGGCTTTTTGCCTTGCCCATGGCGGACACGGTGATGTCCAGCCGCTGGCCGGGCTTGGCGAAGGGGGGCAGATCTGCCGTTACCAGAACGGCGGCCACATTCTTGAGCGATGGATTGGTGCCCGGCGGCAATGTCAGGCCAAAGCGGGAAACCGCGCCTTTGACGCCCAAGGTTGCATATTCAAGGCTGTCATCGCCGGTTCCGGCAAGCCCGACGACAATGCCATATCCTGTCAACTGGTTGGACCGAAGCCCCTGAAAGGTGCCCATATCCTTGATCCGCTCGGCATGCACGGGCAGGCCAAGGCAGATGCACAGCAGCGCGCCAAGGCACGCGATGATCCGGTGGGGCTGGGGACGGGCCATCAGAAAGGGCTCACCCGGGAAAAGAAGCGCTGCAGCCAGCCCTGGCGGCTGGCCCGGGCGATTTCGCCCTTGCCGGTATAGAAGATGCGGGCGTTCGCCACGCGCGTGGAAAGCACCCGGTTTTCAGGGTCAATGTCTGATCCGCGCACGATCCCGGAAATCTGGATATGCTCGTCACCACGATTGAGCGTCAGTTGCTTTTCACCCCGCACCAGCATGGTGCCGTTGGGGTAGATGGCGGCAATGGTCACGCTCACTTCTCCACTCAACGTGTTGGACTGGGCGGTCTCGCCCTTTCCCTTAAACGACTGCGTGCCGCTGGCATTTACATCGGAGGGCTTGAAAAAGCTGAGCGGTCCGGTTGTCGGCGGCGTCAGGCCGATGCTGCCGGAATGATCGGTGGCCGCCGTGCTGGACTTGCTGGCGCTTGTCCGTTCGACCAGAACGATGGTGACAATGTCGCCCACTTGCGATGCCCGCGCGCCCGAAGTCAGCGGCGCATAGGCACCCGCAGCGAAAATCGCGCCATTGGCGGCAAGGGGGGCGGCCACAGGTGGCGGCGCCGGCAGGAATGTCTCCACTGCCCTTTTCGCGAGGACGGGGGATGGCGCGCACAGCATCACTGCCGCGACGCAGATGATGCGCAGCGGTGCGGTGCCGGGCGCGGGTTTAAAGCTGCTGGTTGGCATTACGCAGCATTTCGTCAGTGGACTGGATCATCTTGCTGTTCACTTCATAGGCGCGCTGCGTCTCGATCATGTCCACAAGCTCTTCGACAACGTTCACGTTGGAGGCCTCTAGTGAACCGGAACGGATGTTGCCGCGCCCGGATTCTCCCGCAGCACCCACTTGTGGTGCGCCCGAAGCCGACGTTTCCGCCAAAAGATTGTTGCCGAGCGATTGCAGGCCGGCAGCGTTGGCAAACCTTGCGGTTTCAATCTTGCCCAGCTCGACCGATTCCGTCTGGCCATCCAGTTGGGCGGAAACCGTGCCGTCCGCCGCGATGGAAACGGATGTGGCCGTGTCGGGTATCTGGATCTGCGGAATCAGCGGCTTGCCATCGGATGTGACAATGGTTCCGTCAGGCGAGCGGCTGAAATCCCCGGCGCGGGTATAGGCAGTGCGCCCGTCCGGCATCTGCACCTGAAAATAGCCGCTGCCCTCGATCGCCAGATCCAGGGGGTTGTCGGTGGTGGTCAGCGATCCTTGCGTGTCGATGCGGGCGGTGCCAGCCACTTTCACGCCCGTTCCCAGGTTCAAGCCTGTGGCGAAGCGGTTCTGGGCTGAAGAGGGCGCGCCCGCGCTGACGATGGTCTGATAGGCCAGCGTCTCGAAATTCGCGCGGTCGCGCTTGAAGCCGACCGTGTTGACGTTTGCCAGGTTGTTGGCGATCACCTGCATCCGGGCGTTCTGGGCGTCCAGACCCGTGCGGGCGACATGAAGGGCTCCATTTGTCATTTCAATAATTCCTTAGTCTGGCAGCCGCATCAGATCGGCGGTGGCTGTATCCATGTCGCGTGCGTCGCTCAGCAGCTTCAACTGATTGTCCCATGCGCGGCTTGCATCGATCATGTTGACCAGCGATTCCGTGGCAGAGACGTTCGACCCTTCGAGGTGGGCGGTTATCAGGCGGGCGTCAGGATCGTCGGCAAGTATGGAGCCATCCTTGACGTGGAACAGCCCGCCCAGATCCTTTGCCAGCGCCTTTCCGCCCGGAGAGACCAGCCGCAGTCGGTCAACTTCCTGCGGTTGCGCCGGATCGCCGCCGCGCGGGACGATGCTGATCCGCCCCTCAGCGTCTATACTGACGCTGTCATAGGGCGGGAGAGTGATCGGCCCCTGGGTGCCCATTACCGGATGGCCATCGCCGTTGACGAGCAGCCCGGAATCCCCGATTTGCAGATCCCCCCGGCGGGTATATCCTTCTTCGCCGCTTTCGGACTGGACGACGAGAAGCGCATCGGCATTCATCGCGATATCAAGCTCACGCCCGGTGCTGATGACTGTGCCTGCGGTCATGTCGGCGGCGATCACTTCCTGCGATGCCATTGCGCGGCTGTCGAGCCCGGTGCCGTGCATCCACACGGCCTCCGCTTCCGAAACGTCGCGGCGGAAGCCGGGCGTTTCGGCGTTGGCGAGGTTGTTGGCAACGGCGGTCTGCCGCGCCATCGATCCCCGCATGGCGGTTAGGCTGGTATAGATAAGGCGATCCATTCAGACTGGCCTTAGTTGAGGTTGAAAATCGTCTGGGTCATGTTGTTCGCCGTCTCGATGGCCTTGGCATTCGCCTGAAAATTGCGCTGGGCGGCAATCAGCGCGACCAGTTCTTCCGTGACGTCAACATTGGCGCGTTCAAGCGCTCCGGAACGGATTGTGCCCAGGGGGCCGTTGGTGGCGGCGTTGATCGAAGGCTGGCCGCTGTCACCGGTCGATTGCCAGTGGCTGTCGCCAATTGGCCGCAGACCTTCCTGCGCCACAAAGCTGGCCATTGTTACCTTGCCCAGCTTTTCATCCGATCCGTCTGCGTAGGTGGCGGTCACCAGACCATCAATGCCGATCGAGACATTGACCAGCGCCACATTGGGGTCGGTTGGCGAACTTGCGGGCAAAACGAAATCGCTTGCACCTGACAGGCTTGTGGAGGTCACGTCACCATTCGCATCGACGGGAAGCAACTGCAAAGTCGCGCCCGTGGTATCAACGACATGGCGGCGCGTATCGACCTGAATGGCACCGTTGCGGGTGTAGGACACTTCCTGGCGTGGCGGATCGCCCTTCACCACGAAATAGCCTTCGCCGGCAATGGCAAGGTCAAGTGTCTTGTCCGTGCCTTCCAGCGTGCCTTGCGTGAACTGCTGCGCGACACTGTTGAGGCGCGAACCCTGGCCCGCGATCAGCTTGGTGGTCTGCGTCGGGGAACTCGCGAAAAGATCGCCGAACTGGGCGCGGCTCTTCTTGAAGCCGGTTGAACTGACGTTCGCCAGGTTGTTCGAAATTGTCGCCAGATCGGTCTGGGCGCCCTTGAGGCCGGACAGAGAGGTGTAAAAAGACATGATGGTGCTCCTTAGGCAGTGATGCTGGCCGCGGGGGTTGCGGTTGCGGTCTTGATGTCAGTCAGCAGCGCGGTTTGTGCCGAAAGCTGCGTCGCGATGGATTTGAGCGAGGTGTTCATTTCCGAAATGCCGGTCACGCTGGAAAACTGCGCCATCTGGGCGACCATTTGCGTGTTATCCATCGGATTGAACGGGTCTTGCTCTTTCAGCTGCGTCGTCATCAGGCGCAGGAACGCCGTCTGGTCGAGCGACTTGTTGGTGCTGCCCGCAGGCTGGATGACAACGCTTTGGTTTGTTGCGGAAGTTATGTTCATGATCCCATCCTTAGAGTATCAAGCATCAGGCTTTTTGCGGTTTGCAGAACCTGGACATTGTTTTGATATTGCCGGGCAGTTTCGATCATCTCGACCATTTCGGCGGCGCTATCGACGGAGGCTTCCCACACATCGCCATTGGCATCGGCAAGCGGATGGGAGGGGTCGTGGCGTTTGCTGGGCGGTGTTTCGGTTGTCACCACCCGGTCAACATCCACGGTTGCCTGGCCTTGTTCGCCCATGACCGTGCGGAACACGGGCTTGAGCGAACGAAAGGCAGTGGCTTCGGATCCGGAAACCGAACCGGCATTGGCCAGGTTCGATGCCGTGGTATTCAGCCGGATCAACTGGGCAGACATGGCCCGCCCGCTGATATCAAAGACGGAAAGGGGCTGACCCATATCTATTCTCCTTTCAGGGCGCGGGTGATCGTGCCGATCCGGCCCTGAAGAAACGAAAGGCTGGAACGGTAGGCGAGCGCGTTTTCCGCAAAAGCAGTCTGCTCGGTGGACATTTCCACGGTGTTGCCATCCAGCGATGCCTGCACGGGCACGCGATATTTGATGGCGGCATCTGTGGATCGGTGATCCTCGGCCAGTTGCAGCGCCGCGCTGAAATCCAGGTCGCGCGCCTTGTAATTGGGCGTGGACGCGTTGGCGATATTGGATGCGAGCATCGACATGCGTTGCTGACGCAACTGTAGCGCGGTCGCATGAATTCCAAAAAGTTCGTCCATCGCAGGCATAGCCAAATTCCTTTGCTGCTGCCTGACCGGCACCGGAACAGGAGACGGCGGGTCAGGCAGGCGAGACAAGCTAAGCAAAGAGCGTGCCAGAATGTGTTTATCCCCCGTTTTTCGGCGATTCTCGGGCCATGCGAGCGGAGGATCAATTGTTTGACAGATGCGGTGTCGGAAATTTGACACTGCATGATCCTGGGGAGCGGCTGCCGCAACAATCCGCGGTTGGCACAGCTTTTGCGAGATGCGCCGGGAACTCAAATCGGTGGAGCAACATCAGTGACCGGAATGACACAAACGCGATTGGCCCCTGCAGAACGCCGATATGCGGCTGCGCGCGCACCGCGCAGGCCGACGGGCTACCGCTACCCCGCGCTTCTGCTTGCGGCGCTTTCGCTTTCTGGTCTTGTGACGCCGCTCGCCCGCGCCGAGCCTGCGATCCCGATGGAGGATCTGGCCGCGCTGGACGCGCGCGTAGCGGATGTGACGGGCGTGCCAATGGGCCAGCCCGGCGGCGCGGCGGGAAAGCTTGATGTCCGCATGCGGCTTGCCAGATGCCCGGAAAGGGCTGTTATTGACGCGCCACAGATGGACGCCGTTGCCATTCGCTGTCCGTCGGTCGGCTGGCGCATCCGTGTACCGCTGGTGGCGGCCTCGCGCCGATTGCCTGATGCAGCCGCTGCTCCGCTGGTGCGTCGCGGCGATGTTGTGGAGCTGATCTATGAAGGGGAAGGCTTTGCGGCAACCGCGCCTGGAACCGCAATGGATGATGGTGCCGCAGGCGCAACGATCCGTGTCAAGACCTTGACGGCGGCAGCCCCGGTTACAGCCATGGTTTCCAGTACCGGGGAAGTGCGGATTTCCCGCTAAACAATCGCATACCGCTGCCGTTATTCATTCACAACAGCCTGTCACTATTCCGACAGGGAACATGATGTGAAGGGAAAAGACGATGGTTGATCCTGTCAGCTTTCACCCGGTAGGCCGGGTGCAGACGAAGGTCGATGTGTCTTCGCAGGCAGCGCGGCGTTCAACGGCAGAACCCCAGGCGGCGGCTGCCGGGCCCAGTCTGCCAAAGCTCGTCAATCTGGCGCAACAACTTCAGGAACAGGGGCCGCCGGTGGATTATGTCCGGATTGCACAGGTGCGCCAGGCCATTGCCCAGCGTTCCTATCAGATTGATACCGGCGCCATTGCGAAGGCCATTCTCAACTTCGGGCAGTCTGCAAAAGCATGAGCGCGACCACGCTTGACCGGCTGATCGATTGTCAGGCTGCGCTGCTCGCCGCACTCGATGCGCGCGATGTGACCTTGCTTGAGCGCGCGACGGCCGATCTGGCCGCTGCGGTCGAGGCTGCGCGTGCAACCGATGTCTGGCACGATCAGGCACCTACCCGCGCGAAGATCGAATATGGTTTGAAGCAGACAGAGGCTGGCCGGATCCGGGTCAATGTTTTGACGGACTGGACGCGTCAAAAGCTTGAAACCCTGGCCGATCTTCGCGGCCTTCCCCCGACGGGCGGTTACGCAAAGCCCGCAATTCAGCGGTTTCAGCGACTCCCTGCCTGACTTGGCATGATGTTTGCTGAGTGGAGTTCCGAATCTCAACGGAACCCGCCTGAATGTCATCACTTACAGTTTCTGATGCAGCATCCGCTCCCGGGCGTGTCGCCAACGCGATCGCGACTGCCGCATCCCGGACGGGCGTCGATTTCAAATATCTGTTCAATCAGGCGAAGATCGAAAGCCAGCTTGATCCCAGCGCGCAGGCCAAATCGTCCAGTGCCAGAGGCTTGTTCCAGTTTACCCGGCAATCCTGGCTGGCAACCCTTAAGCGCCACGGCGCGGAACATGATCTGGGCTGGGCCGCTGATGCGATCACGCAGGATGATGGCGGACATTACCGGGTAGATGATCCGGCCCAGCGCGAAGCCATTTTCGGCCTGCGTGACCAGCCCGAAGCTTCGTCTGCCATGGCGGCCGAATTTGCCTCTGACAACGAAGCCTTTCTTGGCGAAAAGCTTGGCCGGTCAATCGAGCCGGTTGATCTTTACCTTGCGCATTTTCTCGGCCCCGGCGGAGCCGCCCGTTTCCTTTCCGCCCATGCTGCCGATCCGTCCGCGACTGCAGCGCCGTTATTCCCTGAAGCCGCCGCTGCCAATCGCGGCGTATTCTTCGGAAAGGATGGGGCAGCGCGCAGTCTGGATGAAATCCGTCAGAGCTTCGCTGCCCGGCTGGATCAGGGCGGGCAGGCACCGTGGGACACACAGTTTGCCCTGAACCAATCCACCGTCCACCGCTCTGTGTCGGGCAGCACGGCAGCGTCGCCCGGCGCGACTTTGCGCATGATCGAGCCGATGCCCGCCCGGCTTTCGCTCGATTTTGCGCGTCAGGCCTATCAGCGGCTTGCCAGCCTGGATGGGGCGGGGCGGTCATGATGGCCCGGATGAACCTCTCCGTATGGCTTGATACCGCCAAGGGCGGCGTGCTGCCGATGGCGATTCTGATGCTGGTCGTCCTGATGATCGTGCCAGTGCCGTCATTCGTGCTGGACATCGGCTTCATCACCAACATCATGATCTCGCTTGCCGTGCTGATGGTGGCGCTCAACGCTGCCAAGCCGCTCGATTTTTCTGCCTTCCCCACCGTGCTGCTGATGGCAACCCTGTTCCGGCTGGCCCTGAACGTTGCGTCCACGCGCGTGGTTCTGGTCAATGGTCATACGGGCGAAGCGGCAGCCGGGCATGTCATTGAAGCGTTTGGCAGTTTCCTGATCGGGGGCGATTATATCGTCGGCCTGTTCGTTTTCGCGGTGCTGATGATTATCAACCTGGTGGTGATCACCAAGGGTGCTGGCCGTGTGTCCGAAGTGACGGCGCGTTTCACGCTTGATGCCTTGCCCGGCAAGCAGATGGCAATTGATGCCGATCTCAACGCTGGCCTTATCACGCCCGACGAAGCCCGCGCGCGGCGGCAGGAAGTATCAACCGAAGCCGATTTCTACGGATCGATGGATGGTGCGTCCAAATTTGTGAAGGGCGATGCCGTCGCCGGGCTGCTGATCCTGTTCGTCAACATCTTTGGCGGTCTGGTGCTGGGCGTGGTCAGCCATGCGCTGAGTTTCAGCCAGGCCGCGCAAACCTATATCCTGCTTGCCATTGGTGACGCATTGGTAGCGCAGGTGCCAGCACTTCTCCTTTCGATTGCCGCTGCGTCGATTGTCACGCGGGTTTCGTCCCCGCTCGATCTTTCCGGACAGATTTCTAGTGATTTCGGCCATGCCCGTGCATGGGGCCCGGTTGCGGCAATCCTGACCGTACTTGGCCTCTTGCCGGGAATGCCGCATCTGCTGATTCTGGCGGCTGCCAGCGTGGCAGGGGGCATTTTCTGGTCGCTGCTGAAGGCGGATCGTCTCAAGCGGAATGTGCCCATTGTCCTGCCCCCGGCAGAACCGGCGCACGCAATCTCCTGGAGCGACGTCAGCGATAGCGCACCTGTCACGCTTGAGCTGGGCTATGCGCTGGTTGATCTGGTCGATGAGCGCAAGGGCGCGCCACTGATGGGGCGGATTACCGGAATCCGGCGGCAATTGTCCCGCGAGCTTGGCTTTGTTCTTCCGCTCGTCCGGGTGAAGGACAATCTGTCGATTTCCGGCAACGCTTACCGGATCATCATCGCTGGTGTGACGATGGGTGAAGACGAAGTCTGGCCGCACGACTTGCTGGCGCTGGATTCAGGGGATTGCCTGGAAACCGTCGAGGGCCGCGCGGTGAAAGACCCGAGCTTCGGGCTGGACGCGCTGTGGATTTCTCCGGACAAGCGCGCGGACGCTGTGGTTGCGGGTTATACGGTGGTGGACGCGCCCACGGTGATCGCGACCCATCTCAACAATGTGGTCACTAGCGCTGCCAGCGAATTGTTCGGGCTGGATGAAGGCCAGTCGCTGCTCGATACGCTGAAAGAAAGTTTCCCGCAGCTGGCGCAGGGGCTGTCCCCGGCCCCCTATTCGCTGGCAGCCGTGACGCGGCTGTGCCGTGCGCTTCTGGCCGAGCGGGTGACGCTCAAGGATTTCCGGCGTGTGGCCGAAGCAATGGTAGAGCTTGCCGGGCGTGACCTTGATCCCGCCGCGCTGCTTGAGCAGGTTCGCCAGCGGCTCGGCATGCTGATCATCCAGGGGATCGCGCCGCTGCGCCTGCCTCTGCCGATCATCACCTTCGACGCGGAACTGGAAGAATTGCTCACTCAGGCCGTGCGGGCCGGGCCGAATGCGACCTGGCCGTTCGAGCCGGCGCTCGCCAGCCGGATCATCACTGTGGTGAATGAGGCTGTCCAGCCGATGCTGATGGCCGCGCGCAGCTTCGCGATTGTCACCTCGCCGATATGCCGGGCCGCCGTCGCGCGGCTGTTGCGGGCGCAGCTGGCCGATGTGCCGGTGCTGTCCTTCCTCGAAATTCCCGAAACCAAGGCCGTCGATGTGATCGCCGTCGTGGGCGGGCGGGATAGCACTCACGCGCTTCCCTACTCGCCTGAATCCACTCCAGAAGCCGGAGACAATTGATGCAGCACCACGTGATTGAACAATCGCCGCTGACCTATACCCGCAACCGGTCTCAGCTGGATGCCGAAGCGTTGATCACGACGCACAGCCAGCTGGTGCGGCGGATCGCGTGGCATGTCCATTCGCGCATGTCCACGGCGATCGAAGTGGCTGACCTGATCCAGATCGGCATGATCGCGCTCGTCAATGCGGCCCGCACCTTCGAGGATCGGGGCATTTCCTTCGTGCCCTATGTCACCACCCGCATTCGTGGCGCGATGATCGACCAGCTTCGCCGCGATTCCCGCATGTGCCGTTCCGGCATGGCCTTTCGCAAGAAGATGGCTGCCGCCCGCAGCGCGCTTGAGGCCAAGCTGCACCGCCATGCGAGCGAAGCCGAAATGGCAGCGGCGATGGACATGGAGCTTCCGGCCTATCATCAGGCGCTGCAATCCGCGCAGGCCGTGCAGCAGGATTCGCTTGATGACGTCTATTCCGATCACGAGGCCTGGTTCGCTGACGTTTCAGACGGGGCGGACACGCAACTCGAACAGCAGCAGCTTCGCGAAGCGCTCGCCCGCCATATCGCGCAGCTCAGCGAGCGCGAGGCGCTCGTCCTCCAGCTCTATTTTGTTGAGGAGCTGAACCTGGATGAAATCGGCGAAACGCTGAACGTGGGCGCAGCCCGGATCTGCCAGATCAAGAAGGCCGCGCTGGAAAAACTGCGCGGCGCGATGACCGACTGGTCGTTCGATTGACGTTTCCTCAAGCTCTGCAAGACAAGGTCACATTCCATGAAACGCTATGACTTCATTGTTGTGGGCAGCGGGCCATCCGGGCGTCGCGCCGCCATTCAGGCCGCCAAGATTGGCCGCTCCGTACTGATCATTGATGATCGCGCGCGCGTGGGTGGTGTTTCGGTGCATACCGGCACCATCCCCTCCAAGACGCTTCGGGAAACCGTGCTCAACCTTACCGGCTGGCGGGAACGGGGTTTTTACGGGCGATCCTACCGGGTCAAGAAAGACATTCTCGCGTCGGACCTTTCCAGCCGGCTGGGCATGACCCTTGATCATGAAGTTGATGTGCTCAGCCATCAGTTTGCCCGCAATGGCGTGAGCGTGCTCCACGGGGCCGCGCGCTTTGTTGACCCGCACAGGATCGCCATCACGTCGCGCACCAATGATGAAAGCCATCAGGTGATCGTGGAAGGTGACAAGATCCTGATCGCAGTCGGCAGTTGCCCGTTCCGGCCTGACACTGTGCCGTTCGATGGGCATTCCGTGCTGGATAGTGACGAGTTTATCAGCGTACCGCGCATGCCCAAAAGCCTGACGGTGATTGGCGCGGGCGTTATCGGCCTGGAATATGCGACGATTTTCAGCGCGCTTGATGTGTCGGTCACGCTCATCGAGCCGCGCGAAACGATACTGGATTTCATCGATCAGGAAATCGTTGCCAATCTTCTCTACCAGCTTCGGGATCGCGGCGTGGCGATCCGCCTTGGCGCGAATGCCGAAAAGATCGAGAGGGAACGGGCCGGGCCGGTTTTGTGTACGCTGGCTGACGGGCGTCGCGTCCGGTCTGACATGCTGCTCTATGCCGCAGGGCGGATGGGGGCCACAGGATCGCTGGGGCTTGAACAGTGCGGCCTTGAAGTGGACCATCGCGGTCGCCTGACTGTTGATCCCTTGTCGTATCAGACACCGGTTCCCCATATTTACGCTGCCGGCGATGTAATTGGCTTTCCCAGCCTTGCCTCGACATCAATGGAGCAGGGACGGGTCGCTGCCTGTCACGCGTTTGGCGCGCCCCTTCCGGCTGCGCACCAGCATTTCCCGCTCGGTATATACTCCGTTCCCGAGATATCATCTGTCGGCCTGACGGAGACCGACGCGACGAAGCAGGGCATTGCCTGCGAATGTGGCATCGCCCGTTTCCGGGAGACATCGCGCGGTCACATTATGGGGCTTGATACCGGACTATTAAAGCTGGTGTTTGCGCTGAAGACGAAGCGCCTGCTGGGTGTCCATATCATCGGCGAAGGGGCAACCGAGCTTGTCCATATCGGCCAGGCCGTGATCAATCTGGGGGGCTCGATCGAGTATTTCCTGGAAAGCTGCTTCAACTATCCGACCTTGGCCGAAGCCTACAAGATAGCCGCGCTTGATGCGTGGAACCGCCTGGCGGCACCGCAAATTGCCAGTGCCCCCACGCATGCACGCCAACTCCAGGCCAGACTGGCGGCATAAACCAATGCTTGCGCATGGCATTTTGCTGGAAATTCCCGCAGCTTTCCGATTCGTAATACCCCTGCAACGATTTGAATTGATTGCAAAATTCTTGGTGTTTGATTAACGTTGTCTCTCTTTGGGACTTAAGGTTCACCAGATTGCTGGGATACAGCTCAATGCAAAACGAGGGCTTTGATCAGTTACAGGAGCGGGAAAAGGCGGTTCTGCGGTTATTGCTGCAGGGCTTCGACGTAAAAGCCTCCGCTCGCGAACTTAGCATTTCAGCCAATGTCGTTAATGAAAGACTGCGCGATGCCCGTCGCAAGCTGGGCGTTACCAGCAGCCGGGAAGCGGCAAGAATTCTCGCTCGCAATGAAGCTGATACTCCCAATTTTCTTGGGAACAGAATGTTTGGGATTGCCGATCCCGTCCCCAGCGAGCCAGACAAGGCGGTGCCTGAGGTTCAGGCAACAGAAAGTGAAGGCGCATTACATTCGGTAGTTCGGGAAAACCAGGTTGCGTTCAACATGTTTGCCCTTGCCTCGAATGTAGCTCCGCCACTTTCCCATCGTCGGTCGGGAGGGGTACGGAATGAACTGAACAAGCGGGAAAGAGCGAGTGCGATAATTGATATCACAACAAAGCTTGCAGCTGCTCTCGCCCTGGTTTGTCTGATTGCAATGTCGGTCAACACCATCATTCAGCGTCTCTGAACTCTGCCATATTTTTGTAAATTGAACGCGCCTTGCAAAAGGCGCGAACGGAGAAACTTATGCTCAACGAACGGATCGAAGCCGTAAGGCCCATCGCGGAAAAGCTTCATGCAGCCGAAACCTCTCTCAACCACTCGATCAGCCTGCTTGGCGAACTTATCAGCTGCATTCCGGCAGCGCGGTCTGCTCCTGGCACAAGAATGCCCCTGACCGCCGGCATGGAAGCCTGTTCATCGCTGGCAGCAGCGGTTTCATCGGCAGCGCGCAGCTATTGCGAAGTTGTTGAGGCTCACGCCCATTTTGCCGAGGACCGGGATAATCTGGGCCTCCGCACGGTAAGCTGGGGCGATATGCTCGATTGTCCGCCCAGCAAGGCGTCTGTCGAACAGGAAACGCGCCTGCGGGTCGTGAAGGCAGCCTAGGTTCGCTCTGTGCTTGACCGGTCGCCATTTTTTTGGTCCGGTCAGGCATGGTTCGCCACCTGCTTTTTCTGGGACTGTTCCTGACGACATGTCTCTACGCATTCCTTCGCGGAGGGGTGCCGGAGCGTCTTGCAGCAGGAATATTCGTTCTTGGGCTTGCAGCAACCATGACGCTGAGTGGTGCCTTCGTCCAGCGCTTTGGAAGTCTGGAGGTTGGCATATTTCTCGCCGATCTCGGCATGCTGATCTTGCTCGTCTGGATTGCGATGTATGCAGAAAGATTTTGGCCGATATGGATGAGCGCCATGCAGGTAATTCAAGTGCTTTCGCACTTGCCAATTTTGCTGGTTCCGGAGATTTTGCCGGAAGCCTATGGCGCCGTCGTCGCGATATGGTCGTATCCGATGCTGATATTGCTGATCATAGCCACATGGCGGCATCAAAATCGCCTGAAAACCTGCGGGACGGACAGATCCTGGAGCGACTTCTCGCTGCAGTAGCGCCAGCCCGCGCCCAGAGTACCGCGATTGAACTTTTGCGGCGTCATGGCTCGCTCGGAGCCTTGTTCGGCGCGATCAAAAGCACCTCCGAAAATGATGCGATCACCAATTTGCTCGTGTCCGTGCGGGATGCGCTGGTACATGCGCTGCGGACCGAGGTTTCAAATCGGCCGATCCTGTCCACCGGGCCTGATTTGCTGAACTATCTCTTTTTTGAAATGTCCCGGCTGTGCGTGGAAGAAGTGCGGGCGCTGTTTCTGGATACCAGAAACCGCCTGATCTGCGACGAAGTGGTGGTGCGGGGCTCCGTGAACGAGGCTCCCATCTATCCCCGCGAAATCATCAAGCGCGCACTGGAATGCGGCTCTACCGCCATCATCCTGGCGCATAATCACCCGTCGGGCGATCCCACGCCAAGCGAGTCCGACATCGCTTCGTCAAAACGGCTGATCCTGGCCGGGCGGGAACTTGGGATCGTTCTGCACGATCATATCATCGTGGCGCGAACCGGCTGGACGAGTCTGCGGATGGAGGGGCTGTTGTGATGGGCGACACGGATGCTGAAATTCTGAAAGATGCACGACGCCTGATCGCGATCCGCAAGGCCCAGGATCAATATTTCTGCATCGACATTTTCCGGGATATTCCCTGGAGCATCATGCTGATCCTGTTTGTGGGGCGTTTCGAGCAGCAAAACCTGTCGGTCGAAACCATATCAGACCAGATTTCCTGTTCCTATGACATTTCGGAACGATACTGCCTGGCCCTGCAGAAGGAAGGCATCCTGGTGCTGGATCAACCACCGGGCAATGACAGTTCGGGATTGCGCGCATGCCTTACGGATTCCTCATTCGATTGCATGAAGACGATTATCGGTTCGAACCGGATCGAGGCAGAAAGCGTGTGAACAGGGAAGGCCGTTCAGGTAACCCGCCATACCCATAATTTGATGCTCTGCGCGTAGCGTGCCGCGGAACAGACAAAAACGCTTCTGTTAAGCCAGTCATACCTGCCGAGCGGCGCGATGAATTCCGGAATGGTGCGGAAATAATAGTCTGCAGGATCGACTTCCTCTCCCGCAGCCAGCCGCGCCATCACATCGGGCGGGCCGTGGCGCAAGCCCTTGTTGCGGATCTGGATGATCACGCCATCGTCCGTTTTCAACGCGTAAATGGCATCGGCAACCGTTACGCCATCCGGGCGGGTCAGTTGCCAGTCAGCGGCATTGCCCATCAATTGTCCGCGGATCAGCGGGCCTTCGACGCTGCCGCCTTCAAAAATCGGTATGATCCGCCGTGTTCCGTCCGCTGTTTCGCCAATCGGAACAGGCGGGCCAAGTTTGCCCGTGGCTTCATAGACGAATTCCAGATCCGGCTTGATCATGCGGCCAGGCCAATCTCGTTCGCATTGGCCCAGTTGCCGTGCAGGCCAAAGCGCATCCGGATGGGGATGTTTATCGTGGCAACCGGGCCCTTTTCGATGTCGAGCGCATCGAACAGAAGCAGGTCGCTGCGCTGTTCCTCCAGCCGGTTGCAGATCTGCACGATCCAGCCATCGCCTTCCGGGGCGTCCTTGGCGCGGGGAATGAAGCAGGGTTCCTGAAGCGAGGATACCGGCCCGCACCACCAGTGCTGCTCTGTCTTGGCCTGATGATCGATCAGGCACAGGCAGTTCATCAGCAACCCGCCCGCACTGCCGCCCTTCAATTCCACCGGGCGGCGATAATCCATTTCCAGCATCCAGCCATAACGGTAAGGCTGGCCGGCAAAGCGATCATCAATGCGGGGGAATTCGCCGGCTGTTTCTGTCAGCCGCACTTCGGATTCAAAGGCATCGCTGTTGGAGGCCATGTCCACTGTCCAGCGCGTGAGATAGCTCATCGCTTCCTGTCCGTTGAACGGCGCGCCGTGCACATCGGGGAAGAACGGGAACATGTTGTTTTTCGCGACGGGAATATCGAAATGGACTTTGGAGCCCTCCTGAAACGCGTTCATCACATGGCTGTTGAAGCTGTTGCCGGTCTTGAACCAGCGGATATCCGCGCCGGTCGCGCCTTTGCGGCGCGGCAGGACGCCCAGATAGACGGGCAGGGTCGTGTCAAAGCCGAAATGGGGCAGACCCTTTTCCAGCCGATCCCAACTGCCGATGGAGGGCATGACGTTGAAGACCGCATAATCCTGCGTAATCCCGAAATCATGCATCATGCAATAATAGGGGGATTTGAACCAGATTTCGTGGACCAGCTCGCCTTCCGGCGTCACTTCGTAGAAGGTGCAGTCGTCGCTGCACAGGCCCGATGAGGCATAGCCAAAGGCGATCATGTTACCCGTTTTGGGGTCGATCTTGGGATGGGCAGTAAAGGTCTGGCCGGTCATCTTGCCCTTGAAATTGGTGAAGCCGTCCGTCTCCATCGTTGCGGCGTCCATCACCAGCGCGGGACTGTCTTCCTTCAGCGCGTAGAGCTTGCCGGCATGGATGAAGGCATTGGTGTTGGCTGTGCCGCGAATCTTTCCGGCCACCGCCGGATCGTCGGTCAGCGGGTTGCGATAGGCCCCGAACAGGCCCTTGCCCGCCGCCTTTTCCAGCTTCCATTTGTCAGTCTGTGCCCAGCGCTGGCGGAAATCGCACTGGCCGTCATGAATGTGGAAGCGGGTGATCAGCCCGTCACCGTTAAAGGCAATGTCATCGCCCAGACGGGGCGGGAATTGCGGATCGGGCTGAACACGGTAGAAGGCACCATTGAGCTCCGGGGGGATGGAGCCGTGGTGAACGAGATCCGCTATATCAGCCTCAATACGCGAAGGCGTGTTGAAGCCGGTGAAGGAAGGGGTATCGGGGAAATGGGCCATGGGTATCCGCTCTCGACTCTAATTGTAAGTTACACTAACAATCGCCCCGAGGGGATCGGATGACAAGACCAAAAGAGACACTCGTGCCAACAACGCCGCATGTCGACGGTGATGAGGATATTGGTGAGATCCGCAATATCGTCGGATTCCATATCCGGCTGGCGCACGGTGCGGTGTATCGCCATTTTACAGAGACGTTCACGCATCTCGATCTGACCCAGAAGCAGGTTTCCGTCCTCTGGCTGGTCGATGATCACCCCGACATCGCCCAGACGGACCTGGCCCAGCGCATGCGGATGGACCGGGCGACGACGATGGCCATCGTCAACCGGCTTCAGGCCCGCGGGTTTCTGGTGCGCGGCAAATCCCCCACGGACAAGCGCAAGCAAACACTGAACCTGCTGCCTGCCGGGCAAAAGGCGCTCGCTGTCGCCAAGGACGCAATCCTTGAGCATGAAACCTGGCTGAAAAGCCGCTTTACCGACAGGGAAGTCGAAAGGCTGATCGAGTTGCTGGCACGCATCCACGAATGATGCGATCAGGGAATCAGCTAGAGGGGATGCCATGACGCCGAAACAGATTATCGATACAGGACGCATGCATCCGCGCCAGTGGCTGGCCGTGGCTGTCACCATCGGCCTCAACGCGCTGGACGGGTTCGATGTGCTCTCCAGCGCCTTTGCCGGGCCGGGGATCAAGCAGGAATGGCATCTGGCGCCCGACGGTCTGGGTGCGGTGCTGGCAATGGAATTGCTGGGCATGGGTGTGGGATCGCTGCTGTTGGGTGGTGCCGCGGACAAGTTCGGGCGCAGGCCCACGATCATGACATGCCTGTTGTTCATGATCCTGGGCATGTTCATGGCCGCCTCTGCCGGTTCGCCCCAGCAGCTTTCGGTGTGGCGCTTCCTGACCGGCATCGGGATTGGCGGGATGCTCTCGGCGATCAATGCGGTTGCCAATGAATATTCAAGCACCAAGGGCCGCAGCCTGGCAATGGCGTTGATGGTGATCGGCTATCCCCTGGGCGGCTTTTTCGGCGGACTGATCGTCAAGCACCTGCTGCCTGCCAATGACTGGCGGGCGATTTTCCAGTTTGGGGCCTTCGCGACGCTGGCGTTCCTGCCCTTGGTCTGGCTGTGCATTCCCGAAACCCCGTCTTTCCTGAACCTCAGACGTCCTGCAGGCGCGCTCGAGCGGATCAACCAGACGCTGGCGAGCTTCAAACTCCCGACGCTTGAGGCACTGCGCGATCTGGAGCCTGCGCAGGCCAAGGCCAGCGTGGCGGATATCTTCAAGCCCGCCTATCTGCGCACCACCATGCTGTTGTCCTTCGGCTACGCGTTCCACGCGCTGACATTCTATTATATCCTGAAAATGGCCCCCAGCATCATTTCCGATCCGCAGTTCGCCGGCCAGCATTTTACCAAGGGAGAAGGGGCGGGCGTGCTGGCTTATGCCAATCTGGGCGGCGCGATTGGTGGCGCGATCTTCGGGTGGTTCATGCACCGCTTCGGCATCAAGCGCGCGACGATGGTCGCGCTGGGCATGGCTGTGGTGCTTGTCGCCTGGTTCGGCATGGGACGGACGACGCTTGCTGGATGGACAATGGCTGTGCTGATGGTCGGGCTGTTCACCAATTCCGCGATCGTCGGTTTCTATTCGGCCTGGGCCGTTGCCTATCCCACCCATGTCCGCGCCACCGGCACCGGCTTTGCGCTCAGCATCGGCCGGGGCGGAGCGGCGCTTTCACCCTATCTGGCGGGCGTGCTGTTCGCAAACGATCTGGGGCTGTTAAAGGTGTCGCTGATCATGAGCCTTGGCTCACTGGTGGCGCTGTTCCTGCTGTCGATGCTGGACCTGAAGGACGCGGAAGGGGAGTAAAGTTCCCTTCACTCCAGTCCCAGTTCCTCAAGCGCACGAACTTTGAGAAGATGCTTTTGCACCTTGCCTGATGCCGTCCGCGGGATCGCGTCGGTGATGACCGCGCTTTGCGGCACCTTGAACTTGGCGAGACGGGCGGCGCAGTGTGCGATCACCTGTTCCGCCGTAATCTCCCGGCCCGGCACCGGGATCACATAGGCCCGGCCCACTTCGCCCCATCGTTCGTTGGGAACGCCAACCACGGCACATTCGCCCACTTCGGCCAGTTCTGCCAGCGCGGCTTCCACTTCGGCAGGATAGACATTTTCGCCGCCCGAAATATACATGTCCTTCTTGCGATCCACGATGTAGAAATATCCGTCCGCGTCCCGCATGGCGGCGTCGCCCGTGATGAACCAGCCATCGACAAAGGCTTTTGCGCTCAGCTCCGGCTGGTTCCAGTAGCCGCTCGCCACACACGGCCCGCGCACCCATAATTCCCCGCGGTCGCCAACCGGCACGTCTCGGCCTTCGTCATCAACGATCCGCGTTTCAACGGTTAGCAAGGGCAGGCCGCAGCTTCCCGCCTTGCGCAGCAGTGCTTCGGGGTCATGCGCGGGCATGGCGAAGTTGGAACCGGTTTCAGACATGCCAAAGCCTTCGGAAATGCGGACGCCCGCTTTCACAAAGCGTTCCGATTGCACTTTGGGGTTGGGCGCGCCGCCGATCGCCCAGTTGACGATGCCGGAAAGTTTGCTCGCGTCAAAGCCGGGCTGATTCCACAAAGTTGCTGCCATTTGCGGCACAGAGAAATAGTGCGATACGCCCAGCGCCGGATCCGTAATCCGTTCCAGCGTCAGCACCGGATCAAAGCCCTTGGAGATCAGCAGGGTCGCTCCCGCCTGCACCGGCACTCGCGCGGCGGCATACAGGCCCGCTGTATGAAACAGCGGCATATCGCACAGGAACACGCTGCGCATTGTCACGTCATTGCCGTAGATGAAATTGGCGCAGCCCCAGAAGGCGTTCCCTTCTGACAGCATCACGCCCTTCGGCCTGCCGCTGGTGCCGGACGTGTAAAGCAGGGTGGCAACCGCATCAAAGGGGCGGCGCGCGGCGCGAGATGGTTGTGCGCCTGCATTCCCTAGCGACAGCATCCCGGCAATTGCCAGCGACCGTTTGGCAGCAGACGGTGCGGCAAAATCGGGATCATGGAAGACAATTTCCGGCACCGCGTCACTTGCCAGGGCTTCGATTTCGGCAGCGGCCAATCGCCAGTTGAACGGTACGAAGATTGTTCCGGCCCGCGCGCCTGCGTGGTGGAGGATGACCATTTCCGCGCAGTTCTTGGCGAGCGTTGCCACCCGCGCGCCGCTGTTTGGCCCGAATTCGCTTTCGAGCCACGCCGCCAGCCGGTTCACTGCGCGATCCAGCTCGGCATATGTCCAGCGCCGCCCGCTTTCCAGATCGACAATGGCCAGCGCATTGGGGTTTGCCCGGGCATGGGTGAAAACGGGATCGCAGAAGGTCATGGGCTCTCAATCGGGACAGAGGTTGAGTCGGGTTGGCGTCATTGCGAGCGTAGCGAAGCAATCCAGAGCGTGGGGCTGGATTGCTTCGTCGTTTCACTCCACGCAATGACGGCGTGTGTTGGGCCTAGCCCTTCACCTTGCTGGTGTCGAACGTCCCCAGTCCCGGCTTGAAGGTCTTGTCATCCAGGAATTGTTTGGTTGCTTCCTTGCGGGCTTCGACGCCACCGAAACTATGCAGCGCTTCCTGCGCGCGGATCAGATAATCCTCGGCATTGTCATAAGACATTTCGGTCATGCGGCGCACTGCCCATTTTGTCGCGCGCAAGGCATTGCCGTCCTTCTTGAGCAAGGCGTTCGCCACTTCGGTAACGCGGGTCAGCAGCTGGTCGGCAGGCACGGATTCCGTGATCAACCCTTGTGCCTCCGCTTGTTTACCGTTCAGATTTTCGCCCATCATCGCGTGGAACATAGCCTTGCGCAGTGGCATCAGATCGGCGACCACTTTGGAGGCACCGCCGCCGGGCAGAATGCCCCAGTTGATTTCAGACAGGCCAAACTGCGCATCGTCTGACGCAATCGCGATGTCGCAGGCAAACAGCGGGCCATAGCCGCCGCCAAAGCACCAGCCGTTGATCATGGCGATGGTTGGCTTTTGATACCAGCGCAGGCGATCCCACCATGTATAGGCTTCGCGCTGGGATTTGCGGATCATGCCAAGGCCTTGTGCCTCGGTTTCGCGGAAATATTCCTTCAGGTCCATGCCCGCAGACCAGGCTTCGCCTTCGCCGGTCAGCACCAGCACGCCGAAATCATCGCGGAATTCGAGTTCCTCGATCACGCGCAGCATCTGGCGGTTGAGCTTGGGGCTCATGCAGTTGCGCTTTTCGGGGCGGTTGAATTTCACCCAGGCAATGCCATCGCGGATTTCATAGGCGACGGTATCTTCTTCGGCACGTTCGGTCATAGTCTTGTCTCCAGAAAAAGAGGTCAGTTCACTTCGTAAAAATCGATCACCACATGATCGGGTTTGCGGATGCCGCGTGCGACAAACACTTTGCTGCGCAGCCATTCATAGGGGCCGGCGGCCACATCGAAGCTGGGTGTGGTCCTGAAATAATAGAGGGAAGGGTCAACCTCCTCTCCCTTGGCGAGCCGCGCGATCACGTCTTTGGGGCCGGTGCGGACGCCGGGATTGATGACGGAAATGATTGTGCCGTCCTTGGCTTTCAAACTGTAGCGCGCATAGATTTCCGTGCGCCCGTCCGGCCCGATGGCCTGCCAGTCCCCGCCGCCCGCCAGCACTTCGGCTTGCAGTTTTGGCCCGTCCACGCTGCCGCCGGTGATGGCAATGAAGCGTTTGCGCTTGCCGTCAATCTCGCCCTGTTCAAGCGGTGCGGCGAGGGTGGCTTTCATCGAGAAAGCGTAGGTGAGAGCAGGTTCCGGGGCAGACGGTGCGGCAATGGCCGCGCTGCCAAGGGCGATGGCGCAGGCGATTGCGATCCGGCGAAGGAAAAGGGGCGCGCGCATATCAGCCTCAGATCGGGAAATGGCCGGGCCGGGTTTCGATGGTGATCCACCGCAGTTCGGTAAAACTGTCGATCCCGGCCTTCCCGCCGAAACGGCCATAGCCAGAGGCACCCACACCGCCAAAGGGCATTTGCGCTTCATCATGCACGGTGGGGCCGTTGACATGGCATATCCCGGAATGGATCTGGCGGGCAACGCCAAGGCCGCGCGCGGTATCCCGGGTGAAGACAGCGGCGGACAGGCCATAGGCACTGTCATTGGCAATCCGGATGGCGTCGGCTTCATCGCGCGCGCGGATCATCGCGACAATGGGGCCAAAGCTCTCGTCGCGGTAGATGTTCATGGCATCGGTCACGCCGTCAATCACCGTGGCGGGCATCAACACAGAATCCGCCTTGCCGCCACAGATCGCCTTTGCGCCCTTCGCCAGCGCATCGTCGATCAGGCTGTTCACATGAGTGACGGTCTTTTGATCGACCACCGCGCCGAGCGGGGCGGTGCCTTCGCGCGGATCGCCGGTGGCCAGGCTTTTGGCCTTGGCAGCGAACTTTTCAGCGAACGCGTCCGCGATAGCGTCCACCACGATGATCCGTTCGGTGGACATGCAGATCTGCCCCTGATTCATGAACGCGCCAAAGGCGGCGGCCTTCACCGCTTCATCCAGATCGGCGTCTTCCAGCACGATCAGCGGAGCCTTGCCGCCCAGTTCCAGCAGCACGGGCTTGAGATGTTCGGCGGCGCGTTTGGCGATGATCTTGCCGACAGCGGTGGAGCCAGTGAAGTTGATCCGCTTCACTTCGGGCGCATCAATCAGCGCGCCGACAACCTCGCCCGCATCGGCAGGCGCGTTGGTGACGACATTGACCACGCCTTCGGGGAAACCGGCTTCGGCAAAGGCTTCGATAATCAGTTCATGCGTGCGCGGGCAGGTTTCGGAGGCTTTCAGGATCACGGCGTTGCCGCACGCCAGCGGCACGGCAATCGCGCGCACGCCCAGAATGATAGGGGCGTTCCAAGGGGCAATGCCCAGGATCACGCCCACCGGTTCCCGCAGTGCCATCGCCAGGCAGCCTGGCTTGTCCGACGGGATCACTTCGCCCGCAATCTGGGTAGTGATCGCAGCCGCTTCCCGGATAACGCCCGCCGCCAGACCAAGGTTGAACATCGCCCATCCGGCTGTCGCCCCGACTTCGGCCATCATCGCGGCAACAAATGCATCCTTGCGGGCTTCGATTGCCGTGGCGGCGTTCATCAGGACAGCCCGACGGGCATTTGGCCCCATGGCGGCCCAGACGGGGAAGGCCGCTGCAGCGCGCGCGGCAATGGCGGGC